>JBKEAI010000066.1:0-7974 GCA_047972145.1 Microthrixaceae bacterium | reverse complement strand
GGTCCGGCCCACCGGTATCGACGAGGAGGGCCCCGTCGGAGTCGAGGTCCACCGCACGACCTCGCACCTCGGAACCCGAGATGTGGGCCACGACCTCGCACCCGAGGGTTGCCGATGCATGGCGCGACTCCTCGACGATGTCCCCCGGCCGGTCACCCAGCGTGCCGAGCCGGGACTCGAAACCGAGCACGGTCTCCACCGCCAACTCCTCACGGTCCACGGCACGACCCGAGAGCCCGTCGAGCGAGGCGGCGATCGATCGAAGGGAACCTGGCAGCTCACCCCAGTTGCAGTTGATCCCGATGCCCACGGCGTATGCGGTGGAACCATCGGCGAGACCGAACGACTCCGCCAGCACACCGGCGACCTTGAGGTCCTGATGGCTGCCGGAGCCCTGCGCACCTGAACCATGCTTGCCTGACCCCTGCTTGCCTGACCCCTGCTCGGCGCGCACCACCAGGTCGTTGGGCCACTTCAACAGCACGTCCACCCCCGTCACCTCGCGCACCGCCTGGCGTGCAGCGTTGGACATCACAGCGAGGAGCAGGCCCCGGGAAGCTGGTGCGATCGTCTCGTGTGTGCCGACCGTCATCAACAGCGACGCACCGCGCGGAGCCTCCCAGGTTCGCCCGAGACGCCCCCGACCTGCACGCTGGTGATCCGCGACGATCACGAGCTCCCCGCTCCGAGCCGGGTCCGGGGAGGTCATCGCAGCCTGCACGTCGTCGTTGGTGGAACCCGTCTCGGCCACCCAGCGCAGGTCGCTGAAGCGGGTTCCGGCGAGGTCCGCTTTGGCGCGGGAGAAGCCCATGGGGAGAAGATAGGGCGTGTTTTCCAAAGTGCTGATCGCAAACCGTGGAGAAATCGCCGTCCGGGTCATCCGGGCGTGCCGGGAGATGGGCATCTCCACGGTGGCCGTGTACTCGGAGTTGGACCGTGATGCCCTGCACGTCCGACTCGCCGACGAGGCGTACGCGCTGGGCGGTCAGACCGCCGCGGAGTCCTACATAGATTCCGACAAGATCCTCGACGTGATCCGCCGCAGCGGCGCCGAGGCGGTCCATCCCGGATACGGCTTCTTCTCAGAGAACGCCGATTTCGCCCGGGCGATCACCGACATGGGTGTGAAGTTCATCGGCCCCCTACCTGCGGCGATCGAGGTGATGGGCGACAAGATCTCGGCGCGCGACGCCGCCGAACGTGTCGGGGTGGCAGGTGTTCCCGGCGACAGCACGTTCATCGACAACGTCGACCAGGTGACGGCCTTCGGTGAACAGTACGGATATCCGGTCGCGATCAAGGCCGCCTACGGCGGCGGTGGCCGCGGGATGAAGGTCGTGGAGTCAGCCGACGAAGCGGCCGCCGCCCTCGAGTCCGCACAGCGTGAGGCCAAGGCCTACTTCGGACGCGACGAGTGCTACCTAGAGCGCTACCTCACCAACCCACGTCACGTCGAGGTGCAGCTGATCAGCGACCAGCACGGCAACTCGGTCTACCTGGGCACCAGGGACTGCTCGGCCCAGCGCCGCCACCAGAAGCTGGTCGAGGAGGCCCCGGCGCCGGGGATCCCCGATGACGTCCTGGCCGCCATGGGTGAGGCGGCGGTCAAGGTCGCCCAGGGCTGCGGCTACGAGAACGCGGGAACCGTCGAGTTCCTCTACGCCGACGGTGAGTTCTTCTACCTGGAGATGAACACACGGCTCCAAGTGGAGCATCCGGTGACCGAACTGGTCACCGAGGTCGACCTCGTGGAGTTGCAGCTGCGGGTGGCAGCGGGCGAGGAGCTGCCCTTCGGCCAGGACGACGTGGAGATCTCGGGCCACGCGATCGAGTGCCGGATCAACGCGGAGGACACCGCGGCCGGTGCGTTCCTGCCTTCACCGGGGCGGATCACCAAGCTCGTCGCACCCTCGGGATTCGGTACCCGCTGGGACGGCGGATACGAGTCCGGCGACGAGGTCTCCCAGTACTACGACAACCTCACCGGCAAGCTCTGCGTGTGGGGGCGTGACCGCGACGTCGCCATCGCCCGGATGATCCGGGCACTCGAGGAGATGGTGGTCGAGGGGATCACCACCGTGATCCCCGCAGATCTCGCGATCCTCCGTCACCCCGACTTCGCCGCGGTACGACACTCCACCAAGTGGGTCGAGACCGTGCTCGACCTGAGCGGGATCGGTGGCACCGCTGCGCCACCTGCCGACGGTGACGGCGAGGCCGACCCGCTGGTCAAACGCTCGATGGATGTCGAGGTGAACGGCAAGCGCTTCGAGGTCTCGATGTATGTACCGGAGAGCCAGTTGGCACCACCCGGATCGGGAGGGGCCAAGCCGCGACCGAAGCGACGCCGCTCCGGAGGCGCAGGGGGCGGTGCAGTCGCCGGGTCCGGTCAGATCGCGGTGCCCATGCAGGGCACGATCGTCAAGGTCGACGTCGAGGTCGGCCAGAGCATCACCGCCGGTGACACAGTCGTGGTGCTCGAGGCGATGAAGATGGAGAACAACGTCGCAGCCGACATCGACGGCACCGTCACCGAGGTGAAGGTCGACGTCGGTCAGTCCGTCGGAGCCGGCGAGATCGTGGTGGTGATAGAGGCGGGCTGAACCCGCTTCGGCTCAGGACCACCGCTGAACAGGTGGACAGCTCAACGATCGGTGTGTGCCGACCGATCAGAACTGGGTGCAACTTCTGAGCCGGGGTCCCACCACCCCGGCACACCCCCACGACCCGAACCACGGCTTGCGTCGACGCACCGCGATGGTGCTGGTTACCGTCGTAGCGTTGATCGAACGCGTTCTGGTGATCGTCTCCGCGCACGAGCCCGGAGTGGTCCCCGACGAGCCCGGCTACTGGGCAACCGCACGGTGGCTGGTCGGTGGCACCCCGTCGATCCAGATGGGTGACCTTCCCCTCTACCAGCCGGTGCACGGGATACTGCTCACCCCTTTCGAGGCGTTCATCTCGGACTCCGTGTTGCGATACCGCTTCGGCCTCATCGAGGCGTTCGTGGCGTTGGTGGGCAGCGCATTGCTCGCCCGCCACCTGGTGAGGAAGCTCGGGTGGGGCCCCGTTGCCGGAGTCGTGGCCTACTCGATGGTGCTGTTGAGCCCGGCGATGGTGGTCACAACCTCGTTCACCTGGTCGGAGTCCACCGTGCTCCTGGTCGTGTTCGTCTTCGCGGTGGGGATTGCCCACCTTTGCGTGGATGGTGGAGCTGCGAACCGATGGGTACTTCTGGCCGCCGGTGGGGCCGCGGGGCTCGCGCCGTTCGTGCACGGCCGGCTCACCGGCCTGCTGCCGTTGTGGGTTCTGGCCCTGATGTGGGCAGCCATGAGACGCAACCCGGCGATCAGCCGCCTGAATCCGCTCTTCGCCGGGGTCCTCGCGGGCATTTCGGGTGTCTGTGCCCTGGCAGCATCCGCGCTGCGCACAGCGATCGTGTCGGATCTATACGGCAGGGGTTTCAGTGCAGCAGCCACCGTCTCGGCAACGATCACGGACCCCGCGCAGTGGGACGACCTGCTACTGGCCGCCACCGGGCAGCTCTGGTACGCACTCGTCTCCAGCGCCGGTCTCGCCGGGATCGGTGTGGCAACGATGGTCGCATCGGTCATCGGGGTGCACCGGCACCGAAAGGTCCACCAGGTAGCTGTCATCGCAGATCCCAGACGGGCATTCGGAGTTTGGATCCTCGGCGCAGTCGTGTCCGTGGTCGTGATATCTGCCTCCTTTATGGGTGCATTGATCGCGGGTACAGCAGGCGGTTCTTCACGGCAGTTCATCCCGCGCTGGGACCACATGATCTACGGGCGTTACATCGATCCTCTCGTCGTCCTCTGTGCGATGATCGGAGGCTGTGTACTGCTGGAACGGTTCAGCCAATCCAGCACCCGGGTGAGTGCCACAAGGCGGACCCGGATCCAACTCTCGGCTGTGGCGACCACTCTCGTGATCCTCAGCGTGATCGTCGCCGCTGCCTGGGCTGACGCAGGTCTCGCAGACGCCCTCATGCCCAACATCGCAGCGATCGGCGCCCTCGGGGTACCTTCAGGCCTACTCGGGGTGCTGCTGGCCACATCGATCGTCGTCGTGCTGGTCACGTCCATCACACGCTGTCACGACCCGGAGGCGCTGTTGCGCTGGTCACTGCTCGTGCTCATCGTCTGGAGCTTCGGGGGGGCACTGTCGGCGATGCGATTCCACTCGGAGTTCAACTTCGACCCGATGTACCGCGACGTTCCAGCGGCCGATCCGGACTTCCCACGGTTCGTCGTTGCCAGTGACGCCCAACTCGCCCCCGTTGCGGAGTTCAACTGGCCCGGTACCCAGATGATGCTCGGTGGAAAGGGCTGGGTTTTCGACTTCAGCGGTTCGGACAGTGAGACCCTGGCAGGCACCCTCCCTGCCGGTTCCGGACTTGTGGCCCTTACCGGCGGTACACAACCCCCGGAGGCAGCACAGTGGACAGAGGTCGGTCACGCGGGCACACCCGGAACGCGCAACAGCGTGACGATCTGGAAACGGGAAGCCTGATGCACCCCACCGACTCCGCACTGCGCCCCACCGATCAGGAAGGTGCGAGAGCCCATCCCAACCCCGGCTCACCACACAGGTCCGGGCATACACCCCCCGGATGGTTCGATCGCCTCACCGTAGGTCTCGCCACGTTCTTCCTGGCCGCGTCCATCGGTGCTCTCGGCCTCGGGGCACTAGGTGCCCTCGGGCCAGCGACGGCCGTGCTCTGCCTCGGTGCCGCGTCGTCGGCAACCTGGTGGGTGGATCGCCGGATGCCGCGCCATGGGCATGTGTCGAGAGCTGCGAACGTCGGAGCGGCCTGTGCACTGCTGATCGCCACCGGTTCGGCGGTGTGGGCGAGTTGGGACGCGAGCGAGCACCTGCTCATCGACCGCGACCCCGGTTCCTACGTAACCACCGCGAAGTGGCTCACCCACGGCAACGGCCTGGGGGTGAGGGACCCACTCGCCGCGTTCGGAGGCAGTGCGGACCTGGACGCGACCAGCACCGCCGTCTATCCGAACGGGAGCGACCTCGAGTTCCAGTTCATGCACCTCCCGGCAGCCATGTCAGCACTCACCGGTTCACTCCTGGGTGACACCGGTCTGCTGCTCATCGGTGGGGTGATAGGGGCGACGGCACTCCTCGCGATCTACTCCGTGATGGTCCGGCTCACCGCTGCACCGTTGCTGTCGCTGCTGGCTCCGCTCGCTCTGGCGGTTTCCATGCCCTTCGTCGCGGTGGTGCGCGACGTCTACTCCGAGCCATTCGTACTCCTGTTCACCTGGGTGGCCATCGTGTTGATGGCGGAGGTTGCCGGGGACTCGTCCAGGCGCCACCTGGCCGCGCTGGCAGGGGTGTTCCTCGGAACAACCCTCCTGGCACGCGTCGACAGCATTCCCACGATCGCCGTCGCAGCCACACTGGTGACGGCGTGGGTGATCCACAGTACGGGTGAGGAGAGCGGGCGGCGATCCCAAGCTGCAAGGGCGGGCGTGCGATCCGCAGCCCTGGTGGGGCTCATCGCCCTCGTCGACCTGTTCGCCGCGTCGCAGAGCTACGCAAGGTCGCTGCGCTCCAACCTCGTGCTTCTCTGGGCAGCGACAGCTGTTGTCGCACTCGCTTGCCGGTTCGCACTCAAGCGCCGCGACACGGTCAGCCAGACCGTCGCGAAGGTAGCCCAGCGACCTCGTGTGGCTCGGTTCGCTGCTGGGGGTGTCGCCGTCACGTTGGTCCTGCTCTGGGTCGTGCGTCCGTGGTTCGACCTGGCAACCGGTTCGACTCCGGGTTGGTTCCGGATCACCGAGTGGCAGGCTGCCGAGGGTCTTGCAATCGATGAGACGAGGACCTACGCCGAGCAGTCGATGCGCTGGATGTCGTGGTACCTGGGTCCTGTGGCGCTGGCGTTGGCGATCGGCGGGGTTGCCTGGGCCGTGTACCGCATCCTGAGGGGCACCGCCCGTACCGAGGTGGTCATGGTCACCACCATCACCCTCACGACCGGATTGATGTACTGGTTGCGCCCGAGCATCTTCCCGGACCAGATCTGGGCAACCCGTCGCTTCCTGCCGGTCGTCATCCCAGGCCTGCTGGTCATGGCCACCTTCGGGATACGAGAGCTCGCCACGCGGCTCCCAGCCAGGTGGTGGCGCAGGGTGGTCTTGGTCACCCTCGGTGCGCTGGTGGTGGTACCTCCCCTCTCGGTGACGCTGCGCGCCCCGCTCATGAGCGAGCAGGCGGGCATGCGCGGGGTCATCGAGGACACCTGTGACCTACTCGGCGAGGATGCCGCCGTCGTGGTGGTGGGAGAGCTCGACCAGCGGGTCCTGCCCCAGACGCTGCGTAGTTGGTGCGACGTCCCTGTCGCGATCGTCGACTCCCCGGGCGATGAGGTGGCTACGAGCGGCGACGACGCGACCGGTACTCCATCTGCGGACACCCCCGCGATCGACATCGCCGCGGTCGCGCGCCAGGTGAGCGAGCAGGGGCGCACCCTCAAGGTGGTCACGAGCGACTCCGGGATGCTCGACCGGTTCGGCCCTACCCTGGCGACGACCGGATCTACGCGCTCAGCCGCCTCAGGTCGTCGGCTCGAACACACGCTGTCGCGTGCACCATCGCGCTACCTGGAGGGCTCCGAAACCGTGACCGTCCCTGCGCAGTACTCCCTCGTGGTCGCCGAGGCGATCCCGGGGTGAGCCGAGTTGCCGCCGGCAGATCGCGTGGGCAAGCTCAGCGGCGGCCGACCGACCGCACGTCGAAGCCGTGCTGCTCGAGCGCACTGCGATCCAACATGTTGCGCCCGTCGACCACGTTGGGTGCGCGCAGCGACGAGAGGAGTCGTTCCAGGTCGGCTCGGCGGAACTCGCCCCACTCTGTGAGCACCATCAACACGTCGGCTCCGTCGGTGGCGGCGAACATGTCGTCGAGCACCTCGATCTCGGGTCCATCGGGACGGGTCCTGACCGGGGACCCTTTGTCGACACCCGGGTCATAGGCCCGAACGACAGCACCGCGTTGGTGGACCCGGTCGATGACCTTGAGCGCCGGCGAGTCGCGCAGGTCGTCGGTGTTGGCCTTGAAGGTGAGCCCCCAGACCGCGACCGTCGCACCGTCGAGTGACCCGACGAGCGCCTCGGCCTTGTCGACGATCCTGTCGAACTGGGCCTCGTTCACGTCCATCGCGGAGCGCAGCAGCCCGAACTCGTAGCCGGCGGAGTCCGCGATGTGAGCCAGTGCCGAGGTGTCCTTGGGCAGGCAGCTCCCACCCCAGCCGGGACCTGGTTGAAGGAACGCGTGACCGATCCGGCGGTCGTGGCCGACCCCCTGGATCACGTCTGCGACGTCGGCTCCGACCGCCTCTGACACCGCCGCAACCGAGTTGACGAAGCTCAGCTTGGTGGCGAGGAACGAGTTGGCCACGTATTTGATCAGCTCCGCCGACGCGGGGTCGGTGACCACCCACGGGGCAGCCAGGTCGAGGTACAGCGATGCCACCCGTAGAGCCACTGCACGGTCGTCGGCTCCGATGACGATCCGGTCGGGGTTCAAGAAGTCGTGCACCGCCGTACCCTGGCGCAGGAACTCGGGGTTGCTCACCACGTGCACGTCATCTCGTCCGAGCGCGTCGGCCACGGTCACCGTCGTGCCGACGGGAACCGTGGACTTGTTGATCACCACCGCGCCCGGTGCGAGATCCGCGGCGATCTGGGAACAGGCCTTCTCCACGTAGGAGAGGTCTGCCGACCCGTCGTCGGCCTGGGGTGTGGGCAGGCACAGGAACACGAACTCGCTGCCACCGATCGCCTCGTCCACCGTGGTCGTGAAGGAGAGCTTGCCGGTGTGGAGGCCCTCCAGCACGAGCCGGTCGAGTCCTTCCTCGAGTATCGGCACGTGGCCCTTCTGGAGCGTCTGGACCTTGGCTGTGTCGACATCCAGGCAGGTGACCCGGTGCCCCAG
>JBKEAI010000243.1:0-3206 GCA_047972145.1 Microthrixaceae bacterium | reverse complement strand
AAGCTTGGGCGCATCGAGCCGAGATCGAGCGAGGCCCCGACGGGCTGCTGTTCTCCGGGACGGACGGCGAGTCATTCGCCAACCGCCGGTGGTTCCAGCGGGTCTGGGCACGAGCCGCCCGGGATGCCGGTTGGCCGATGAAGCGCAAGACCGCCGCGGTGTGGCACCCCCACGACCTTCGCCATGTCGCGGCATGCTGGCTCCTGTTCGACGTCGGCCTGGACCCGGCGGTCGTCGCAACCCTGCTCGGCCACGCCAACGCCGCCTTCACCCTCTCCCGCTACGTCGGTGTCCGTGGCGACCTCAGCGCAACCGTCACCGCCGCAACCGAGGACTGGTGATAGGAGATTCCGATGCCCGGGTCTCTCGGCATCGGTACGATCGCTGTGGCGGGGCGGAACCGTTCGATGCGGTGCATCCGACCCGAGACGTACCAGAGGGGACCGCCCGGATGGACGATCCCCTCTTTGTAGAACTGACGAAAGTGTACCCGCCGTCGTGCTGAGAAGCGAGCCATTCGAGCAACTCGTAGCAGCGAGGCTCCTCGACTTCTTCGGGGCCGAGACGCCATGGCAACGCCGGCTGTGGGATGTCGGAACCTGCCTGAGCTTGCACGAGATCGTGGAGGCTGCTGACGCCGTTGTCGCCGGCGCTCTGAGCATCGAGGCCTTGAACTGGCTGAAGGGGTCGGTGCTCGAGCTCACCGGCCGGGACGTCGGAACGGGCACGACCGCCGAACGTTCGACCCTGACGGGTGCTCTGAAGGGGAACGTCGGTCAAGGCACCTTCGACGCCCGGGTCATCGGGGGGATCGCTGAGTCCGCCGAGAGCCACTACCTCCAGCGTTGGTCCGTCGCCCTGGCCTCGGGGGGAACCTGGCGGGCTGAACGCGTGGCACGGTCGATCGCCAGCCACTTGCTCGGGCTCGGATTCAGCGCGGAGTACCTCCACAGGTGGTGGACCTACCGAGTGCGGCACGAGGACGGAGAGCGCACGCTTGCGGACCTCGTGAACGATGCTCACGTCCGATCGCTGGACCCACTCTCGACCTACGAGGTGATCATCCCGCTCCAGCGAGCGACTACCCGCTCCCACGAGATCCCCGGCTGGATCGCACCCGACGAAGCCAGCGACCTGCTGACGCCGCTGAACAAGAAGCCGATCGCCGGTCTGGCTGGCGCCCTTCGCATCTCCGTCACCGCTCGCGATCCCAGCGCGGCCGTCGAGATGTCGGCTGACGTGATGGACCGGTACGTGGCTCGGATCACCCTCGGCGGTGGTGGCGAGGGCCTCGCACCGTTCCCCTACGTGTGGGTCAACGCTCATGCTGGTCACCAGCGGGTCAGGCTGCGTCGGAGTCGTGGTCTCGAGCTGCCTGTCCTACTGCGGCGCGTGGAACCAATCACCAGTTCGGTCGCTCCACGCATCGACTCGTCGTTGGAACTGCTCGGCCCTGTCGATCGAGGTCCCGTCTCGTCCGCGGTCGCGGGCGGCTGGGCTGCCGTGGAGACACTGCTCACAGCACCTGGAGATCGGGGCAAGGTGCAGGCTGCCGATCGACTGGCTGCCCTCATCGCCTGCTCCTTCCCTCGTGCCGAGCTCACCCGGCTTGCCCACCACGTCCTCGAACGCGACAAGGACGCCAACGCCGAACTGGCCCAATCTCTGGAAGCGGCCGTCACGAACACGAGCGCCGCTGGCAGGCTGGCCAAGCACCTTGCCACGAGCGACGTCGTCTGCAAGGACGTATCCGACCAGGCCGCCGTCCAACGGCTTCAGGCCCTCGTCCGCAATCCGAACACTGGCCTCCGAGACGTCGAAGCGCACCTCCAACGCAGCCTCCGCCGCCTCTACCGCGTTAGGAACCTGGTCCTCCACAACGCCGCGACGGATTCGCTCACGCTGTCGGCCGCGCTACTGGCATCCGCTCCCTTGCTGGGTGCCGGGATCGATCGAGTCGTCCGCGGGGCACTCATCCAAGACATCGAGCCACTTGACCTCGCGGCGAGGGCGCGGATCGTGATCGACAACGCGGACCACCTGGGCAGCGGGGACCTCGCCGATCTCCTCCAGCTCGCCGACATGTAACCGGACATCGTCCCTCTCACCAGCGGACTGGTCAGTTGTAGTCTCTCAAGTGACCATCCAGGCGTAGCATCGTCCTGTGAGTAGTTCGCTGACGATCAACCCGGCCAACCTGTCGGACGGCGACTGGGAGGCCATCCGTGCGTTTCTCGACGCGGCGAAGGAGAACGGTGAGGTCGTGGAGCTGTCCTCTCGGGTGGAGCTGATGACGCCAGCTGTGGTGGCGAAACGGCTGGGCATGTCCCGGTCCACTGTCCTGCGCCGGATCGCGGGTGGCGAACTGGCGGCGATCAAGGTCGGCACCCACCACCGGGTACCGCTCGCCGAGTTCGAGCGGTACAGCCACCAACTCATGCGCCGCATGGCCGAAGCAAGCGCCAAGGACATCGACGCCGAACTCAGCGGCGAGTGACTCTGTCGTCCTTCTCGAACAGCAGATCCGGCGCGCACACATTTGCAGGTTTCCCTCCCGGGAAACCTCCTCGACCCCCTGGCGGACCCGTGTCCGCGCCATCGAGTCGGTCGCGACCGCGCCCGCGGGCGTGCTGGCCTGCCTTCGTGTCCTCGCCAGCCAGAGGAGCCGATCACTATCGGCCACCTCTGATGGCCGCCGATATGCGCGCTTCGCGCCCCAAACGGGAGGTCGCGCGGGAGGTCCAACGGGAGACGGGTGGTCGAACAGGAGGTCCAGCGGGAGATCGAACGGGAGTACGCCGAGGTCGGGAGCGCCAGAAGGGGCGACTGGCAGGACGCACACCTTCGTGTTCGACCGTGTTCTCCACGAGCACCAGGGCTCGACCGGCAGCGAACGAGACCGAGGAGGTGATCAGGCGGCCACGGGACCTGTCGGCCGTGGCATCGAAGTAGGAGCCCAAGGTGGGCACAAAGTGGGCACAAAGGACCTGGGATCGGGCGGTTCGGGACGGGACGGGCTGGGACCCGATGGCAGGCCTCCCGAGCCTCCCGGAACGACGAAACCCCTGGTAGTGCAGCGATCTCGGCTGCTCACCAGGGGCTTCGACGATGGCACCCCCAACGGGATTCGAACCCGTGCCGCCACCTTGAGAGGGTGGTGTCCTAGGCCGCTAGACGATGGGGGCTTGGTCACGCCCACACAGTCG
>JBKEAI010000241.1:0-20779 GCA_047972145.1 Microthrixaceae bacterium | reverse complement strand
AGACCGAGGCAGGTCCCCGTTGCGAGGTGGAGCTCGCTGTCCGGGTGACCAACCAGCGCGGGGTGGAGACGAGCCCCGGCACTGCCGTGGTGCTTCTGCCGAGCCGCGAACACGGTCCGGTGACGCTCCCTGAGCCGCCGGCCACGGATATCCCCGGCATGCTCGACCACGAGATCGACCGGCTAGCCGACCCAGGCCTTGCGGTAGTGGGGTAGTAGCCAGTCGAGGTGGTCGGCCATGAGCTGTTCGGCGCCGGTCGCGTCCTCATTGTTGATCGCTCGCGAGATCGCCTGGTGCTGTTCGGCGACCGTGCGGTGGAACGACCGGCCGAGGGTCGAACGATCCAGCCTCGTCTGAAGCACCAGGAAGATCGGCTGTGCTGCGATCTCGAGGAGTCGGTTGTGGCAGACGTCGGCCAGAGTGGCGTGGAAATCCTGGTTCCGTTCGAGCTGGTCGGCGGCACCTCCAGTGGGTGATTCCGCAGTGGCATCGAGGCGGTGCATGTCCTCGTCGGACCTGCGCGACGCCGCCATCCCCGCAGCGGGGATCTCGAGGAACCGGCGCAACTCCATGAAGTCGTCCAGGGTCACCTCGTCGCCATGGGTTCCCAGCGCGAGCGAGGTGCTGAGGAACTTCACGACCTGGTCGCGGTCGGGCCGGCTGATGGTGTTGCCACCACCGACTCCCTTGGTGGTCTGGATCAGGCCCTCCGCGGCAAGCGTGCGCAACGCCTCTCGGACCGTGGTGCGGCTCACCCCGAGCTCCTTGGCCAGCGCGGGTTCTGTGGGAAGGCGTGCCCCGTTGGGTAGCTGGCCGCGCACGATCAACTCGCGGAGCTGCTCGGTCACCTGTTCATAGGCCGGGCGGACGCGGCTGAGCTTCAGCGCTGGAATGGTCGCGGCCTCGGTGTCGTCGGAAGCCATCAGTGCGACGCTAGCGAACGGTCGGCGGTGCTCGAACGACCTTCACCGGCACTCGGTCGTGTGGCGTAGCGGGCCGCGAGGCGGCACCGGTGGTGGTGTGGCGATCCGAAGAGGGACCTGTTGAGCATCGCCCGCTTGAGGTAGCGGTGGACATCGCCCTCCCATGTGAACCCGAAACCTCCGTGGAGCTGCATCGCCTTGCCCGCAATCCGTACTGCGGCTTGGGTGGCCTGGGACTTGGCCATGGATGCGTCCACCCACGCCGTCGCCTGCTGCGCCGCGACCGCTTCTACGGCCGCGGCAACGAGCTCGCGGCACACCGTGACATCGACGAGCATGTCGGCACAGGCGTGCTTGACCGCCTGGAACGCTCCGATCGGCTGACCGAACTGCTCGCGCACCTTCGCGTATTGCACGGTCGCGTCGAGCATCGCCCCGGCGAGGCCCAGGCTGTCCAATGCGATCGCCGTGGCGGCTCGGGCGTGCACCAGGTCGACGGTCCCCGTTGCGAGTGGCCACACCTCGGTCGGTTTCACCCCGTCGGCATGGAGATCCACGAGGGTCCTCGTCCGATCGAGTACCGGCCGTTCGGTTCGGGCTAGATCTGCGAGCACGAGTGAGTCCGCTGTGGTCACCACCACCTCGTCTGCATCGACAACGTCAGGGACGAAGCCCAGTCGGCCGCGGAGCAAGCCATCGACCATCTCGAACCCGGCATCGTGGCCATCATCCGGGTTCAGCCCGAAGGCTATCCGTGCCTCACCCGAGGCGACCTCCGAAAGTTCCTTGTCCGCTCCGACGGCCTCCAGTACCGGTACGCTGAGCACGACCTGTCCCAGGTATGGCGCCGCCGAGCATGCGCGACCCAATTGCTCGACGACCACGGCGACCTCGGAGAAGGTTGCGCCCGCACCGCCCAGTTGCCCGGGTACCTCCAAGCCGCTCCAACCCGTCTCGGTGATGGTCGACCATGGTGGATCTGGTGTAGCGGCAAGTACGTCCCGCGCGAGCTCCCGTAGGTCGTCGTGGAGGTCGGTGAGCTCACTCATCGCGGTAGCCCTGTCATCGCGGCAACCCCAGTCCCCGTTCGCCGATGATCGTGCGTTGGATCTCGCTGGTGCCGGCGGGAATCGTCCAGCCCCACGAACCGATGAAGTCGAGTCCCCATGCGCCCGATTCCCAACCGCTGGAGAGGGGCTTTTCCAAGGCGGTGTGCGCTTCGAAGCCTGCGATCTCGGTACCGAAGTCCATCATGCGCTGGAGGAGCTCGCTGTAGTACAGCTTGACGATCGACGCGTCTGCGGGTCCGGCGCTGGCGTCCTCGGAATGTTCGACGAGTTTGCGGCACAGCCCACACAGGCCTGTGATCTCGCTCTCGAATCCCGCCAGGCGGTCCTTGACGAGGGCATCGTCGAGGAAGGGCAGGCACGCGTCGACCAGCCAACGGAACCCGGCGTGCCTGAGCCGTTCTGCCAGCTCCAGCATGGTCATCCCCCGTTCCGCGGCGAGTGTCTCCTGGGCGACCTGCCACCCGCTGTTCTCCGCTCCCACCAGGTTGGATGCCGGGATCTCCACGTCGGAGAGGAACATCTCGCAGAAATGCGACTCGCCGGTCGCCTGGCGTATGGGACGCACGTCGATCCCGGTGCTGGCCATATCGAGCAGGAAGTAGGAGATTCCCGCCCGCTTGGGAGCCTCGGGGTCGCTACGGGCGAGCAGCAGGCACCAGTCCGCGTGCATGGCTCCGCTCGCCCAGAGCTTCTGACCGTTCACGACGAAGGTGTCCCCGTCGCGCTCGGCGGTCGTCCTGAGCGAGGCCAGATCGGAACCGGCCTCGGGTTCGGAGAAGCCCTGGCACCAGATCTCGCCGTCGAGGATCGCTGGAAGGTGGCGGCGTCGTTGGGCCTCGCTTCCAGCGGTCAGAAGGGTGGCTGCGGCATGGTTGATCGAGATGAACTGGAGGAACAACCTGGGTGCGTCGTGCGCGGCGAGCTCCTGGTACAACACGACCTGCCGGTCGAGGTCCATCCCTCCGCCCCACTCGGCGGGCCAGTGGGGAACCGCGAACCCGGCCGCGTGCAACTCGTCGAACCACTCCCGCTGGAACGCCACGAACTCTGCGTCGGTGGCACCTGTCTGGGTGGCTCTCCAGTCAGCCGGAACATGGTCCCGGCACCACCTCGCGACCGATTCCCTGAACTCCGCGATCTCTGTCATGACAGTGTCGGTCCCTGCGAGGCCGAACCCTCCGAGGACGAACCCTCCGAGGTCGAACCCTGCGAGGCGCGCATCTCAGCGACACGCTCGCGGAACTCATCGGAGGTCATCGTGGTGCGCTCTGCATCGATGCCGTCTTGAACCGCGCCCTGCATCGCCCGGGCAAGGTACGAGTTGAGCACTCTCTTGGTGCCCTGGAGGGCCTGTGGTGACAGGACGGCCAGGCGGTAGCCGAGGTCGAGTGCCTCACTGTGCAGCTCGTCGTGTGGGACCACCCGCGACGCGAGTCCCAGATCGACAGCTCGCTCCGCCGGTATCCGCTCGCCGGTGAAGAGGTACTCGCGTGAGCGCAGAAGCGGCCCGAGCAGTGGCCAGAACGCTGCACCTCCGTCACCGGCGGCGAGTCCGACCGATACGTGGGGGTCGCACAGGTAGGCGCGGTCGGAAATGAGGACGATGTCGCACAGCACCGCCAGGGAGCAACCGAGTCCGACGGCGGGACCGTTGACCGCAGCGATGACCGGGAGCGGGAATTGCAGCATCTCGTCGATCAACCGCACCCCCTCGCTCAGGCTCTCCTCGCGTGCGACCGGATCATGGGCGAACGCTTCGAGCTGCTCGAGGTCGCCACCGGCGGAGAACGCCTTTCCGGCACCGGTGATCACAACTGCACGAGCGTCGGGGTCCGCAGCGAGCTGTTGCCAAACAACGGTCAGCGCGTTGTGCAGCGGGGCATCGACAGCGTTGTGGGCCGCCGGGCGGTTGATCGTCACCACTCGCACAGCACCGTCGAGCCCGACGGTGAGCTCGGGGGGCAGGTCGTAGCTCATCGCAGCTGTACCGTAGTTGATCCCGGCTTGGATCTACATATGTCTGATCACTTGATCCAGGGCATCCAACTATGTGGGACAAGCGCTTGCGGGTTCTACCAGCATCGTCTAGCAATATGTCTGACACGGAGACGTTTCTGACACGGATACCCCAGGTCCTCACCGGAGATTCCCAACCCCGGAGATCCCAACGCCGATGCCCAGCCACGAGAACCGAACAGACCACTGGATCGGTGGAGCCATCGTCGCGCCGGCGAGCGGAGAGTATGTCCCGTCCTATGACCCGACGCTCGGTGAACCCTGGATCGAGGTTGCCCGGGGCAACGAGGCGGACGTCTCCGACGCGGTGAGCGCAGCTGGCGACGCGGCGCCTCCGTGGCGGCGTACGGGCCCCTCGGATCGCGCGGCGATCATCTGGCGGCTCGGTGACCTGATCGCCGAGCATGCAGAGGAGTTGGCGCTCGCGGAGGCGCGAGATGTCGGCAAGGTGGTGCGCGAGACCCGTGGCCAGATCGCCGGCCTGCGCACCTGGTACCGGCACTTCGCGTCGTTCGCACACCAGCTCGAGGGCAGGGTCATCCCCCATGACCGCCAGTCGATGGTGGCATTCACGCGCAGGGAGCCCTTCGGCGTCGTCGGTGTGATCCCCGCATTCAACTCCCCGATGCTGCTCGGCTCGATGGGGATCATCCCGGCATTGTTGGCAGGCAACACCGTGGTGGTGAAGCCCGCGGAGGTCGCGTCGGTTTCGCTGGTGCGCCTCGCGGCTCTGGCCGTGGAGGCAGGCCTGCCACCCGGATGCCTCAACGTGGTCACCGGACTCGGCGACGAGGCGGGCGACGCCCTGGTCGGACATCCGCAGGTCCGCAAGGTGTGGTTCACCGGTGGCCCCGACAGTGGCCGGGCGGTTGCCACCCGTGCGGCCGCCGGGCTCAAGCCGACCGTGCTCGAACTGGGTGGCAAATCGGCCAACATCGTGTTCGAGGACGTGTCGGTACCCGACGTGGTCAACGGCATCATCGCGGGGATCTTCGCCGCCACCGGCCAGACCTGTGTCGCCGGATCGAGGCTGTTGGCCCACGAGTCGATCGCGGACGAACTCGTCGAGGCGATCTCGGCGAGGGCCCGCACGATCCTGGTCGGCGATCCGCGCGCCGAGGACACGGAGATGGGTCCGCTGTCACAGCCCAAGATCCTCGAAGGCGTCCGCTCCCGCGTCGACACGGCGGTGGCGGCCGGTGCGGAGCTCATCACAGGGGGTGCGGGTGCAGAGGTCCCCGAGCGGGGGTGGTTCTACCCACCGACGGTGCTCGACCGGGTGACCAACCAGATGGAGGTCGCCCGCGAGGAGTTGTTCGGGCCGGTGCTGTCGGTGATCCGCTTCTCCAGCGAAGCCGAGGCGATCTCCATCGCCAACGACTCTCCCTATGGGCTGGCCGCGGGTGTGTGGACACGCGACGTGGGCAGGGCCCATCGCATGGCCGCAGAGCTAGATGCTGGAACGGTGTGGGTAAACACCTATCGAGCGCTGCATCCCGGGACTCCCTTCGGTGGACGCAAGCTCTCCGGATACGGCCGGGAGAACGGCATCGACGGCCTCGCCGAGTTCACCCAGCCGAAGTCGGTGTGGATCGAGACCGACGATGCACCTGTGGGCGATCCATTCGTGCTGAGATGAGCGCGCCGCTTCCGTTGGAGGGGGTCGGAGTCGTGGACATCACCACGAACGTGGCCGGTCCGTTCGCGGCGATGGTTCTCGCGGACCTGGGCGCGGATGTCGTCAAGGTCGAACCGCGTCACCGGGGTGACGATTCCCGGCGCATGGCACCGGTACGAGGCGATTCCTCGGCATTCTTCGCCGTGTTGAACCGCAACAAGTCATCGGTGTGCGCGGATCTGCGCGATGGGGTCGACCGCAGGATGATCGACGGTCTGCTCGATGACGCCGACGTCCTTGTCACCAACCTTCGGCCGTCCCTCCAAGCGGCCGTCGCACTCGACCCGGTGAGCATCGCCCGCAGCCATCCGGGAGTGGTCCACGCAGCGGTGTCCGCGTACGGCACCGATGGCGAGGAGTGCGACAGGCCCGGCTACGACGCGGTCCTGCAAGCCCGCAGCGGGATCATGGGGGTCACCGGCGAGCCGGGCGGGCCCGCCGTTCGGGTCGGGGTGTCCATCCTCGACATGGGGTCGGGTCTGTGGCTGGCGCTGGGGGTCTTGGCAGCCCTGCGGGCCCGGGAGGAATCGGGTGTCGGAGGCAGCGTCGACACATCGCTGCTCGAGGTCGGTGGCACCTACCTCTCGTACCACCTCGTAGCGCATCAACTCGCGGGCACGACCGAGTTCCGATCCGGATCCGAACATCCGGCGTTCGCTCCCTATGGGGTGTTCGCCGCAGCGGACGGAACCATGGCGATCGGCATCGGCAGCGATGAGCAGTTCAGCCGCTTCTGTCTGGCGATCGGAGAGTCCCCTCTGGTGAGCGACCCACGGTTCTCCACCAACGAGCAACGCGTGGCCAACCGTGATGTGCTGCGGTGTGCGATCGAGTCGGTGTTGCAACGATCCTCCACCGATCATTGGCAGCGGGTTCTCGGTGACGCCGGGATAGCCGCCGACCGGGTGGCATCGGTCGCCGATGTCCTCTCCGACCGACAACTCGAGTCCAACGACGCATGGTTGGAAGTCGCCGTGGACGATCTCGGGGTGCGGGTTCCCGGCCTGCCCCTACGCTTCGACCGGCGGCGTCCACCGGTGAGGACCTCCGCTCCGGCGTTGCCGGATGCCGGTGGGCAGGGAGGTTGAGATGACCGGGATTGCAATGTCCCAGCACCCAGTGTCCGAGAACCCAGTGTCCGATGTGGTGGTGCTCGGCTCTGGTGCAGCGGGTCTCACCGCTGCGCTCGCGGCGGCTGTCGCGGGTGCGAAGGTGACCGTTCTCGAACGGGCGGAGCTGGTCGGCGGAACCACCACGCTGTCAGCAGGGGTTCTCTGGATTCCCAACAACCAGCTCGCACGCCTCGCCGGGATAGAGGACTCTCGTGAACAGGCGCTCGAATACCTGAACAGCCTGTCCAACGACCTGATCATCCCCGATCTCGCCGAAGCCCTGGTCGATGGTGGGGTCGAATTGGTCGACTTCCTCCACGAGCACTCCGGGATGCGGTTCCAACTCGTCGATGGGTATCCCGACTACCACCCCGAAAAGCCCGGCGGCATGCCCCGCGGCGGACGTTCCATCGAACCGGCGCTCGTCTCGTTCAGGGGGCTCGAGGACTGGGTCGACCGCGTCGCCGGCGAGCCCCGCCGTCTTCTGTGTGCAGAGATGCCGATGGGTGGTGGAACCGGCTTCCTCACCCCGGCGGAGGAGCAGCATCGGGCCCAGGACCTGCTCGAAGGGCTGGGTAGGGGTCTGGTCGGTGGACTCCTACGCGCCTGTCTCGGCAAAGGCGTGGAGATCCTCGTCGGTGCCAGGGGGATAGAGCTGTGCAGTGACGGTGAGCGCATCAGCGGTGTGAGCGTGCAGGTCGACTCCGGCACGCGTGAGGTGGCTGCGAGTGCGGTGATACTCGCCACGGGTGGCTTCGACAACGACCCGGTGCTCGTACGCGACTTCCTGCGAGGGCCGATGACCCACGCCGTGGGTGTCCCCACGCTGACCGGCGACGGGCTCCGCATGGCGATGCGGGTGGGTGCACAGCTCGGCAACATGAGCGAAGCCTGGTGGTGTCCGGTGGTCAAGGGACAGGGTACGCGGCGCGACGGGGGACAGGTCACCTACCTCTCGGTGAGGGACCGTGCGGTTCCAGGATCGATCGTGGTGAATCGCGACGGCCGACGCTTCGTGAACGAGGCTGCCAGCTACAACGCCCAGGGCGCTGCGTTCCACGAGCTGGACGCGGCGACGATGGAGTATCCCAACATCCCCGCATACATGGTGTTCGACCAGGCCGTGGTGGATCGGATCGGCATGCTCGGCCTACCGCCGGGCTCCGAGATGCCCGGGTGGGTGTCGCGGGGTGACTCGCTGGCCGAGCTCGCCGGGTCGGTGGGTGTGGATGCCCAGGGACTGACCGACACCGTCGAGCGCTTCAACCGTTACGCCCGTGAGGGAGACGACCCCGACTTCGCGAGGGGGGAGAGCGCCTATGACCGTTGGCCCGGTGACCAGTCAGCCGGCGATTCCCCACTATCCACCCTCGGGCCACTCGAGGGGTCTCCCTTCTACGCGGTCGAGGTGGACATCTCGGCGCTGGGGACCAAAGGAGGCCCGCGCACCGACCGTGACGGTCGGGTGCTCGACCTCGACGGAAGGGTGATCCCCGGGCTCTATGCCGCCGGCAATGTGATGGCCAACCCGACCGGGATGATCTACGGAGGCGCAGGAGCAACCCTCGCGGTGGCCATGGTGTGGGGGATGTTCACCGGTGCCGCTGCCGTGGGTGACAGCGGAGCGTCATGAGCACGGCGGTGAACCCATGATCCCCGATTCGCTCGGTGACATCCGTGTTCGTGTCGATCAGGGTGTGGCCGAGCTGGTGCTCGAGTGCTCGGGAGACACCGTGTTGAGCACCGTCACAGCGCTCGAGCTGGATCGCTTCCTCGCAACGCTGCACCGTGAGCGCTCGGTCCGTTCGGTGTTGCTCAGCTCCTCGGGGCGTCAGTTCTGTATCGGCGCGGACCTCCAGGGTGACGCCGGGGACGCCCCCGGTGAACCGCTGGAGCACCGGTTCGTCTACGAGCCCTACAGTCGCCTCTTCGACACGATGTGGTCTCTCGAGATACCGGTGGTCACCGCGGTGAACGGGACCGTGGCCGGTGCAGGCTGGCTCCTCGCGCTGTTGGGCGACCTGGTCGTCGCCGCCGACGATGCCCGGTGGATCCACGCTTTCGTACGTCGGGCGATGGTGCCCCACGCTGGTGACCCGTACTACCTGTCCAGGCTGGTCCCGTTCCGTCGACTGACCGAGATCGCGCTGCTGTCCGATGTGGTGACATCCGAGACGTTGGAACGTTGGAACGTGATCAACCTCGTGCTCGCCCCGGGGGAGGTGGGTCCGCGCGCACGCGAGCTCGCGCAACGCCTGGCCACCGGGCCCACCCGTTCGCTCGGGGTGACCAAGGCTCTGTACCGGCGGGCGCTGGATGAATCCGCCGCTGCGGCCAGCGCCGACGAACGTTCGAACGTTGCGTTGATCTCCACGACGAAGGACCGCGCGGAGGGGATCGCGAGCTTCATGGAACGCCGTGATCCGGAGTTCACAGGCGAATGAACCGTCGTGTGGCGATCGCGGGCGTAGGCCTGGCGGACACCGGGGGTGTTCCAGACCCCTCACCGTTCACGATGCTCGCCAGGGCTTCGCGCGCGGCGCTCTCGGATGCCGCGCTCGAACCGTCGGACATCGACGGCTTCGCCTCGACGGACCTCGGGATCCTGCCCCCGATCGAGGTTGCGGAGTTCCTGGGGCTGCGCCCGAACTGGGTCGACGGCACCTCGATCGGTGGCGCCACCTGGGAGGTGATGGCGTCGCACGCCGTAGACGCGATAGCGAACGGTCATGCCGATGTGATCCTGCTCGCTTACGGTTCCACCGCTCGCAGCGACATGCGCCGCGGCCTGCGCTCGGCGAACCGCTCATGGGGTACACGAGGTCCGGCCCAATACGAGGCACCCCACGGCGCGACGCTGGTGTCCAAGTACGCGATGGCAGCGCGCAGGCACATGCACGACTACGGCACGACGATCGAACAGCTGGCCGAGGTCGCGGTGCAGGCCCGCGCCTTCGCGCAGCTCAACCCGGCGGCCGAACGACGCGACCCTCTGACCGTGGATGAAGTGAACTCCTCGCGGCCGATCGCGGACCCTTTCACCGCGCTGCACTGCTGCTTGCGCTCCGATGGCGGAGCGGCGGCGGTGTTGGTGGCCGAGGACCGCGTCGCGGACCTGCCGATGCACCCCGTGTGGGTTCTGGGCTCCGCGGAGTGCACCTCACACACCACGATGAGTGAATGGCGCGACTTCACCCGGTCCCCAGCAGCGGTCAGTGGCCCGGTCGCATTCGGGCGCGCCGGAGTGGGTCCCGCTGATGTAGACGTGTGTGAGCTCTACGACGCGTTCACCTACAGCGTGCTGGTCACCCTCGAAGACCTGGGCTTCTGTTCCCTTGGCGAATCGGGTGATTTCGTGCAGAGCGTCGGCATCGGCCCCGGCGGGGGTCTCCCGGTCAACACCGATGGGGGAGGCCTCTCGGCCTGCCATCCGGGCATGCGCGGTCTCTACCTGCTCGTCGAGGCCACCCGACAGTTGCGCGGTGAGAGTGGCCCACGGCAGGTCGACTCCCCGGAGGTGGCATGCGTGAGCGGTACCGGTGGTTGGTTCTCCTCGTCCGCGACGATGGTGCTCGGCCGTGACTGACCTTCCGAGCGTCGACCACGAGAGCGTCGAGTGGTGGGCCGCTGTGCACGAAGGGAGGTTGCTGCTCGAGCGCTGCGGGGCTTGCGCACACCTGGATTCGATACCCCGGGGTTTCTGCCCGCAGTGCTGGAGCGAGGACGTCGAGTGGGTCGATGCCTGCGGTGATGGGGTCATCTACACGTTCTCGGTGGTACGTGTGAACGATCTGGCCCCGTTCGCCCAGCAGGTCCCCTATGTGGTGGCGATGGTCGACCTGGCCGAGGGGCCACGTGTCATGTCACGAATAGCGGGGGTCGACCCGGATGCGGTGTCGATAGGCATGGCGGTGACATTCCGGCCACGCGCGCTCGATGAGCGGTCGAGCGCGCCCGAGTTCGTTCCGATCGGAGGGACATGAGCGACTACGAGAGCATCTGGCTGATGCTCGCAGAACTCGACTTCGAGCAGCGATGGCTCGACATCGACGGCGTGCGGACCCGCGCGGCGATAGCCGGTCCGGCCACCGGGGCACCGGTGGTGATGTTGCATGGCACCGGCGCACACTGGGAGACCTTCGCTCCGACCCTGCCGGCGCTCAGCGCGGACTTCCGTTGCATAGCCTTCGACATGCTCGGCAACGGCTTCACCGACAAACCGGACCGCGACTACGACATAGCGTCCTACATCGACCACGTGCGCGCAGTGATGCGTGAACTCGGGGTCGATCGCGCCCATTTCGTAGGGATGTCACTCGGGGCGTGGGTTTCGGCGACGATCGCCAGCAGGTATCCCGAGCTCGTCGAGCGACTCATCCTCATGTCGCCCGCAGGGCTCCATGCGACACAGCAGAACATGGAACGCATCCGCGCCGAGCGCACGAAGGCGGTCCAGGATCCGCAGTGGGATTCGATAAAGGCGATGTTCGACCACCTGATCGCGGACGAGCAGCGTCGGCTTCCGGACCTCGTCGGGCTGCGCCAAGCGATCTACCGCAGGGACGACACCAGAGCGACCATCGACAGGCTGCTGACCCTCCAGGATCCGCAAAAGCGTGAGCGGAACCTGCTCAGCGAGTCCGACTGGCAGGCGATCACCGCTCCCACGCTCGTCGTGGCATCCGGCGCGGACCACAGCGAGTACGCCAGCACAGCTCAAACGATCGCCCGTCTGATCCCCGACACCGAGGTGCTCGACATGCCCGGGGTACGTCACTGGCCGCACTTCGAGGACCCCACGGTGTTCAACCCTGCGGCCCTCGAGTTCCTGAGTCGCTGATGCTGGACTCGGCACTCACCGGTGATCTGGCCGAGGAGTTGTACCGTGCCCGTGCCGAGGTGAGGACCGTCACCCAGCTTTCGAGGCGGTATCCCGCCATGGACATCGATGATGCCTACTCGGTGCAACGGTCGCTCGTGTCGCTGATGGTGGCCGACGGCCGACAGGTGGTGGGTCGCAAGGTGGGCCTGACCTCCAAGGTGATGCAACGCGCCATGGGCATCGACGAACCCGACTACGGAGTGCTCACCGACGACATGGTGTTCGCCGACGGAGCGGAGATCCCCCACGGAGCCTTCAACTACCCCCGTGTGGAGCTCGAGCTCGCCTTCGTGATGGCAGAGTCACTCGAGGGGCCTGGAATCGGCGCTGTGGACGTGTTGGATGCAACCGGGTACGTGTGCCCCGCGATCGAGATCCTCGACAGCCGTGTGGAGATGCTCGACGCCGGTGGTCACCGCAGAACGATCGTCGACACCATCGCGGACAACGCGGCAGATGCCGGTGTGGTTCTCGGAGGGCAACGATCGGACCCCCAAGACATCGAACCGCGCCGCGTTGGTGGGGAGCTGTGGCTAAACGGTGAGATCGAGGACACGGGCCTGGGCACAGCGGTGCTGGGAAACCCGGCTTCCGGTGTCGCCTGGTTGGCGAACCGGCTCGCGGACTACGGCGAGACTCTGGAGTCCGGTCAGATCGTGCTGTCCGGCTCGTTGATCCAGTCTCTGCCGGTGGCGGTCGGTGACCACGTGGTGGCCGACTTCGGGGACCATGGGAGGGCCTCATGCCGGTTCGTCTAGACGACTTCGACGGTGCCCGCCCGGCGATGAGCGCGACGCAGTGGCGTCAGCGGTTGGACTCTGGAGAGATGATGCTCGGGCTGTGGCTGGCTTCGGCTTCTCCGACCGTCGCGGAGCTCTTGGGGGGCTCGGGTGCCGACTGGCTGATCATCGATGCCGAACACACGCCGCAGACCCTCCCGGGCATCGCGGACCAGTTGAGGGCGCTCGAGGCGAGCCCGGCGTTCACGGTCGTTCGTGCCCCCTCCAAGGATCCCGCCGAGATCGGCCGCCTGTTGGATGTGGGCGCAAGGGGTGTGATGGTGCCGATGATCGACACGGCCGACGATGCCCGCGCCGCGATCGCCGCGGCGGGCTATCCGCCATCGGGGACCCGTGGTGTCGGTGGGGGTTTCGCCCGCGCTACGAGGTGGAGCGAGCTCGGCGACTACCTGGGTCGCAGCGGCGAGGCCCATGCGTTGATCCTCCAGATCGAATCCGTGCGCGCCGTGGAGCAGATCGAGGGGATTCTCGAGGTCGAGGGGGTCGAAGCTGTGTTCGTCGGCCCCGCCGACCTCGCGGCGTCTGTGGGTCTCCTGGGTCAGCCACGCCACCACACCGTTCGCGAGCTGGTGGAGCGGGTGATCGCTGCGGCCACCGAGCGCGGCGTCGCCGTGGGGGTGAATGCGTTCGACCAAGGTGACGTCGCTCACTACGCCGATCGTGGAGCCCGCCTGTTCGGGGTGTCGGCCGATGTCACGTTGCTGCGCCGGGGTTCCACCGCAACTCTCACAGCGCTGCGCTCGGAACTGGGCGGGCACGCGCCGTGAAGGGCGAGGTGGACCACGACGTCGTGGTGGTCGGTGCAGGCCCGGCCGGTGTGACGCTGGCCAACCTGCTCGGCGGTTGGGGCATCTCGGTCGCTGTGGTCGATCGTGAACCCGATGTCGTGGAGGAGCCCCGCGCCGTCGGCATCGATGACGAGGCCCTGCGGACCCTTCAGACCTTCGAGATGGCAGAGCCGGTTCTGCGGGACGCTGTGCGCAACGCACCGATCCGCTACTACGACTCGAGGGGCCGTGTGCTCGCGCATGTTGCGCCCAGCCAACGCCCGTTCGGTTGGCCGCGGCGCAACCTGTTCTTCCAGCCGAACCTGGAGCGCGTTCTGCGCGGGAGCCTCGACCGCTTTCCCAGCGTGAACCTGTCGACCAGCACCGAGGCGGTAGCTCTGGAACAGACTCCCGACGGGGTGGAGCTGAAGGTGCAGGGCGGCGAGGGGGAACGGACGCTCACGGCGCGCTATCTCGCGGGGGCTGATGGTGGTCGCAGCTTCGTTCGCGATGCCCTGGGCATCCAGCTCGAGGGCGACACAGCGCCGATGAAGTGGTTGGTGGTCGACGTCGAATCCGACACGTGGGACGCCCCCTACTCCGCGGTGTACACCTCTTCGGTCCGACCCTCTATGACGATCCCCCTTCCGTTCGGGTACAGGCGTTTCGAGTTCCAGGTGCTCGATGACGAGGATCCCGACGAGATGCTGCGGCCCGAACGGGTAGCCACCCTGCTGGCCCCGTTCTATCCCGGGTCATCGGTTCCCCCACCTGCACGGCGGCGGATCTACTGGCACCACTCGCGCACCGCCTCGTCGTTCCAGCGCGGCCGCTCGTTCCTGGTCGGCGACGCAGCACACCTCCAGCCGCCCTTCTTCGGTCAGGGAATGAACTCCGGGCTCCGCGACGTCACGAACCTCGCATGGAAGCTCGCCTTCGTGTTGCTGGGCCGCTCGGATCCCGCGTTGTTGGACACATATGACCTCGAGCGTCGAGGGACCGCTGAGGCGATGGTCAAGTTCGCGACCGGCGTCGGTCGTCTCTACAAACCTCGCAACCGCGGCACCGAGGTTGTTCGAAACGCGATCTTTCGCGGAGTTCAGCGGGTGCCCGGCGCCCGGGACTACATCCTCCAGATGCGCTACAAGCCGGTTCCCCGCTACACGAGCGGGTTCGTGCTCACACCGCCTGGCGGTGGGTCGAGCCGTTCGCTGGTCGGGCGGGCATTCCCACAGCCACCCGTGCAACGCCTCGACGGCGAGCGGGTCCTGCTCGACGATGTCATGGGTCATCGGCTCACGTTGCTGTCGCTGGTGCCGGGGATCGGTGCGCGGCTCGACGCAGAACTCCTCGGTCGTTGGCACGACATCGACGGGGTGGTTCTCGAGTCCCATGTGACCCCGTCGTACCGGCGTGAAGGCCAACTCGGGCCCTCCGGAGGCTCCGACGGTGTGGAAGCGTTCTACGACATCGACGGCGCCTTGCGCGACCTGCTGCTGTCGAGTCCGGCGGACCAGGTGTACGTGGTGCGACCCGACCGCTATGTGGCTGCATCGGGACCGATGGACGACGTCGGCCGAATGGCAACCGGCGTACTCGACATCCTGGAGGATCGGCAACGGTGAGCGACCATCCAACCCTGCCCGAGCACCTGCGGCGTCTGGCATCGAGCCACTCAGAGGGCCCAGCTCTCGTGGACGGGCACGACGCGGTGAGCTTCACGGATCTCGCCGCCCAGATCGACCGTACCGCCGATGCCCTCTCCAGGACCGGCCTCGCACGTGGAGACCGGGTGGCGCTCGCCCTTCAGCCCTCCGCTGCGTATGCAGTGCTGATCCTTGCCGCACTCGCCGGCGGGTACGTGCCGATCACCCTCAACACCCGGCTCACAGCATCGGAGACCGTGCGCTTCCTGGAACCGCTCGACGCCCAGGTGGTGCTCACCGATGTGGTGCACGAGTCTCTCGCTGGACAGCTCGGGTTGCCGGTGATCCTCCTGGCCTCGACCTATGCCGACAGCATCCGTGAACGAATGGCCCCGTTGGGTGGTGGCGACCACCCCACCGTTTCGCCGGTCGAGCCTGACTCCCCGGCGCTCATCCTGCCGACCGGGGGCACCTCTGGAACCCCCAAGGGGGTCTGGTTCGACCATGCCGCACTCTGGCGGGTCGTCGCTTCCGCCGCGTTGAACCTGCCGCGCCAACCCGAGGATCTCGACCTCTACTTCGCGCCGTTCTTCCACATAATGTTCCCGGCCCAACTGCTGCCTCCGGTCTTCATGGGCGGTGCGACCGAGATACTGACCGAGTTCGATCCGGGCCTGGCACTCGAGTCGATAGGTCGGGGCGCGTCCCGTTTCGGTGGTGTACCGACGTTGATGAGGCGTCTCAGGCAGCATCCGGCCTTCGGCGACACCCGGCGCGATCACGTATCGCGGGTGCTCTTCGGTGCGGCTCCTGCCACCACCGAGTTCATAGAGGAGCTGCTCGAGGACTACCCGAACGCATCGGTCACCTCGCTCTACGGGGCGACGGAGTACGGGGGGACGGTGTGCACGATCACCCATGGTGACCTCGTAGCTGGTGAGCTCGAAGGAGTCGGCCGACCCAGACCCGGTCAGTCGGTGCGCATCCTGAGCGAGACGGGCCAGGCCTGTGCTCCGGGGGAGATCGGCTACTTCAGCGTGCGCTCGATCGGCCAGGCCAACGGCTACTGGGGCCGGCCGGAGGAGACGGCGGATGTGTTCCGCTCCACCGGTATGCGTGTGGGCGACATGGGTTGGTATGACCACAGCGGCCGCTTCTACATCATCGGCAGGGACAGCGAGATGATCGTCACCGGCGGTGAGAACGTGTTTCCCTCCGAGGTCGAACCCGCCATCGCCGCGCATCCAGCCGTGCGGGAGGTGCTCGTCTACGGCGTGCCTGACGACGACTGGGGTCACCGGGTGGAGGCACTCGTGGTTCCCGTTGCCGGGGAGTCCCCGCGCTCTGAGGAGCTCCGCTCCTTCCTGGCGGACCGGGTGGCGGGCTACAAGCGACCCAAGGCCGTCCACCTCGTCGACGCCATACCGATGACGGCCAACAACAAGCCCGACCGCAAGTCGGCACAGCGCGTCTCGGAGAGGCTGCGCAGTTCGGAGACGCTGCGCACTTCGGAGAGGCCACGCAGTTCGGAAGGCCCATGACGATACGGCCGATGACGGTGTGCGCGAGCCATGCCCCGGGTTTCGACCGTGACGTCGGTGCACGACAGGGACTCGGCTTCCGCCGTGCCCTCGGTGAGGCCAGGGCGGCGGTGGCCGAGTTCTCCCCGGATCTGGTCGTGCTCTTCGCAGGCGATCACCGTCGTGCCTTCGCGAGCGTCACCCCACCGTTCGCGGTGGTCCTCAGCGCGACCGTGGAGGTGGATGGGCTTCGCAGGGCCCTGCGGGTTCCCGCAGACCTGGCCGGCGAACTTGTCGGCGATCTTCTGGACGGCAACCTCGACGTTGCGGTCGGCCGGGACCTGGAGTTGGACCACGGGTTCCGCCAGCCGCTCCAGGCCCTGCTCGCCGAGGTCGACTCGGTACCGGTGCTTCCTGTGGCGGTGAACTGCACGAGTCCGCCACTGCCGCGGGCCGAGAGGGTCGTAACGTTCGGCCAACGGGTCGGCCGCTTCCTCGCGGCCCTGGAGCACAGGGTGCTGTTCGTGGGTACCGGGGGCCTTTCGCACAGCCCACCCACCCTGGTCGGGGATCGACATGACCTCACCGAAGAGGAGCGGACCCGCCTGCGCGAAGCGGGCATGGAAGTGGCTTCGCAGCTCATCGACCCTGATTGGGACTCGTCGTTTCTCTCGCTTGCAGGCGAGGGGGACCTGGCCGGCCTGACCCGTATGACCGATACCGCCGGGTCCCGAGCGGGCGTCGGTGCCGCCGAGGTGCGGACCTGGCTGGCCGCGATCGCAGCGAGTGGCCAACGGCTGGGCACCCTAGGGTACGAGCCCGTACCGGAGTGGATCACCGGGATGGCGGTAGCCGCTTCCTTGGAGGACTGACCGCCCGAGTTCGGAGTGGACTGTGATGATGACCGGGAGCGAACAGTGATGATGACCGGGAGGGAACAGTGATGATGACCGGGAGGGAACAGTAGAGATGTCCGAGTTGGGTTTCGACGATCGCGTGGTTGTCATCACAGGTGCGGGCCGGGGCCTCGGAAAGGCCTACGCGCTGTTGATGGGTTCACTGAGGGCGAGGGTTGTGGTGAACGATCCCGGCGCCGCGTTGGATGGCAGCGGCCTCGACCCGGGACCTGCCGAACGCGTCGTCGAGGCGATCACGGGCGCAGGAGGGCAGGCCGTGGCCTGTACCGAATCGGTCGCGACGCCAGAGGGAGGAAGGGCGATCATCGCGGCTGCACTCGAACGCTGGGGGCGGATCGACGCGCTGGTGCACAACGCCGGCAACATCGCGCACCGGCGGCTGGCGGACATGACGATCGAGGATTTCGATGCGGTCCTCGACGTGCACCTGCGCGGGGCTTTCCACGTCGTGCAGCCCGCGTTCACTCCGATGGCCGAAGCCGGGTACGGACGGATCGTGTTGACGTCTTCGATCGGTGGCCTCTACGGGAACCACGGTGTCGCGAACTACGCCGCGTCGAAGGGCGGCATCATCGGACTCAACAACGTCGTCGCGCTCGAGGGTGCCGACCGCGGGATCGCGTCGAACGTGATCGTTCCGGGGGCGCTCACCCGCATAGCCGCCGGGGCGGACAGCCGCGGGATGCCCGAGTCCGCGGGGGGATCCTCCAGTACCAGAAGCTCTGGTAGCGGAAGCTCGGGTACCGGAAGCTCTGGTAGCGGCGGTTCCGCCGCCGCAGCGGCAATGACCGCCGACAACGTCGCACCCGTGGTCGCGTGGCTCTCACATGAGCAGTGCTCTGTGAGCGGGGAGCTCTTCATCGCGATGGCCGGACGGGTCGCCCGGGCGTTCGTCGGGGAGACCCCAGGGGTGTACCAACCCGAGTGGACCATCGACGATGTCGCAGCCAGGATCGACGAGATCAGGAACCTGGATTCACCCTGGGTGTTCCCCGTGCTTCCCCATGGCCACGCGGACCACATCCGCGAGAGCCTCAGGCTGGCTGAGGGCGACTGATCCACGGTTCGGTGCCGGCGGCCTGGCGCAGGGGAGTCAGTCGTCGATGATCCCCTCAGGCCCTATGTGTGGGAACTTCTTCGAGGAGAGGATCCTGCGACCGGGGCGCAGCTCGAAGGTGTCGAAGTGGGGGTGGGTCAACCCGGTGTAGATGACATCGGTTCGGTGGTACCTGAACGCAACCGCCTCCCGCCTGTTGGTTCCGGCGTTTTCCGCCGAGCCGTGGCATGTGAGCTCCCAGTGCGCCTGGGCGTCACCGGCTTTGAGGGCATGTCCACCGACCACCTCAAGGTCCCACAGGCGTGGGTACGCATCGCGGATGTCGCGGCGCTCGATCAGCCCCAGTGGACCCATCTGATGGGATCCCCTGAGGTAGCGCAGCGGGCCCATCTCCTCGCTGATGTCCTCGAGCGCGATCCACAGCGAGAGGTTGCCCCATCGGTCGAAGGGCCAATAGGAGAAGTCCTGGTGGTATGGAACCTCCTGGGCGCCCACAGGCTTGAAGAAGCTGAGGTCGTGTACGAACAGCGCGTCGGGTAGCGCCATGAGCCCGACGACCGCGCTCGACAGCCGGCGTGAGGTGGCGAGGCTCCTCACCCGTTCATCGTGCCATGCCACCCCCTCGGTCTGTTGGAGGATCTTCGGATCCGCCTCCATCTTGTCGGGACCGCTGAAGGTCGACCGCGGGGGTGCCTCGAGTAGGGCTTCGCGCAGCGCGGTTGCATCGGCGGCGCTCAACAGGCCGGGCAGAGGGGCCCACCCCTGTTCGTGCATACAGCTGACCTGTTCTTCGGTGAGGGGGTACTCCGTGTCGGCGCCCCGGTCGACCTTTGTGCTCTGAGCAGTCATTGTTCAACCCTCCTGCTATAAGTCAGACATATTGTAGGTCGGTATCTGGATGCGATGTCGTCCTCCGTTCCAGATCGGTTTGCACCAGATCGTGTTCGCTTCGAGATCGTGTCGGGATTCACCGGAGATCGCCGGGGACGGTGGCCTTGGTGAATCCCCACGGCACGCCGAGGCTGGTGGTGGGCTCGGTGACGATCGTGTCGTGGGTACGCGTGCGGATGCCGACGCCGCGCGAACGGAGATGTGCGTCCACCACGCCCAGGTCGTTCACCCTGAAGGTGATGGCGTGGTAGGTGTCATCGGGAGCGTGCTGGGACCAGTCGAGTCCGGCAGGCGATCCATGGTCGGGTTCGGCATATTCGACGATGGCATCGGCCAGCTGCACATAGGTTCCGTGTGCCCGGGTCGTCTCGTCGCGCCCTTCGTGGATGATCGAGCCGCCCATAACGTCGACCGCGAACCGCAGGGCGCGGTCGGTCCGGTCGGTGAGCACCGTGTGATGTGAGCAGCACTCGATGCCGAGCGGGTCGTCCGGGTCCGCCTGCGGGGTCCAGTCGGGATTCTCGGGTCGGGGATCCAGGGGGAAGTCGATCGCCGGGAACAGTTCGTAGCGGAGCCCCGTGTCGCGGGGTGCGGTGAAGAAGAGGGGCATTTTCGACCCTGCCGCGGTCGGGGGTCGATCTCCCTCGGCGAGCTCGTCGAACTGGTCGATCACGTCTATGCCCGACGCCCCGAGGGCCGCGTAGAGCTCCGGCATCCCCTCCACGTACCAGCCGATCCCCTTCAGGTGGGGCCTGGCGACCGATGCATAGCGCTGGATGCCATCGAGCACGTAGCGCTGCGGATCGATGCTGTCGAAAAGAACATCGCCGATGAGGGTGAACGTCGAGTAGTCGCTCGGGTAGCCGGAGCTCGATGGCGCCCCCTGTGTGAGCGCCGACAGCGGCGTGCTCGGGCGGGAGAAGACCTCGGCGAACCAGGCCTCGGCAGCATCGAGATCGGTGACGTGGTGGCTCGGGTGGAACATGCGGGTGATCCGGAACTGCGGCGCCATCACCATGACGCTAACCCTCGGCGAATCCCCACAAGTAATATGTCTGACATATTCATGGTCATGTCGACGGGTCAGCGGAGAAGCGGTGGGTCCTCGCTGGGGGGCGATACCGTGCGCTCCACAGGTGGTCGGTTCCCGATGTGGGTGTAGAGAAGCCCGTTCTGCTTGGCCATCGACGGAGGCATCTCGGTGGCCTCCCAGATCGCACGTACCGTGCCCTGGATCGCGATCGGGTCACGACCGGCGATCTGTGCGGCGATGTCGGCGGCTCTCGGACGGAGCTCGTCGACGGGTACCACCTCGGTGACCAACCCGATCCGTTGCGCGGTCTGTGCCGTGAGGCGTTCATCTGATCCCATGAGAGCCCAGCGCAGCACCTCACCGAGGGGGACTCCACGGTGCAGCATCCCGATCGGTTCCACAGCCGAGACGATCGAGGCGTTCGCGTGTGGGTCGAAGAAGGTGGCGTCCTCCGACGCGATGACGAT
>JBKEAI010000227.1:0-10030 GCA_047972145.1 Microthrixaceae bacterium | reverse complement strand
CCCACCTTGCCGAGCTCGTCGGGACCCTCGGCCTCGGCGTCCCACCAGATCTGGGCCATGTCGTCGACGCCGTTGTAGTCGGTCTCGGGGAAGAAGCCCCAGTTGCCGCGGCTCAGCTGCGGGTTGACCGGATCGCCGCCCGACGGCGGGATCCTGAACAGGCCCTTGGAGAAGGTCTCGGGGTCGAGCTGTGGTCCGGCCATGTGGACCCCCCTTGCGACGGGCAACAGATAGGCGGCGAGCACCGCGTAACCCGAAGGGGCGGGCGGTGTCGCGTCCTCACCGAAGTACCACCGGTAGAACTTGATGGTGCCCCCGACGTCCGGTGTGGTCGGAGCACCGGTCTGGGACACACCGAAGGTGTGCGCCATCTGATCCTGGTCGTACATGCGACCCCAGGTGTTGGTGTCGGTGAGGACCGTGCCGGTGAAGATCCACTCGGGGCGGTAGTCGATCGCGGTCGCCGCGCCCATCAGGAACGTCGGCATGATCGGATCTCCCATGTAGATCACCGAGGTGACCCCTTCGGACTTGAGCCGTGCGGCGATCTCCGAGGACTTCTGGGGCATCGTCGCGAAGTCGAGCAGGTACGGCTCGCGGATCAGGTCCTCGGGAAAGTCGATCGACTCCGGACACACCGTCGACAGCGGTGGGTCCTGGTCGTAGTGGACGAGCCCGAACTTGCGGGGCTGTGAAGCCAGCGCAGGGTCGCCGGCGAACTCCGCGTTGCCGGTCAGTCCGGTGTTGTCCTCGCCGGGTTCGATCCACCCGTTGAAGAGCTGGATGAGCTGCCCCCCGGAGGGCTCGAGCCCCCAGATGAAGTTGGCGTTTTCGTTGATCGTGCACTCCGAGAGACCACCCGAACAGCCGATGCACGGGATCTCGTTGCGGGCGAGCTCCGAGACGAACACCCCACCGTCGCTGAGGGCGGTGCCCATGACCGCGAACGGCTGGATGTCATTCGCGATCTGCTGCGCGTCGGCGAGCGACGCCACGGCGTCTCCGAAGGCCCCGGTGGCGGTGAACGGGATGATCTCGAACTGTCGGCCGTATGTCTCCATGGTCGACGAGAAGATCTCGGCGAACTGCTGGTAGGTCTCGAGCTCCCCTTCCGGGGTGTCCTCGAGCCCGGCGTCACCGAGCAGAGCGTCGGTGCCACCCGCGGCCGAGGTGTCGTACCAGACCACCTTGATGGTGTCCGCGGTCACACCGGGGCCCATCTCGGTGGCCTCGCCGTCGAACACCGGCACACACGGTGGGGCGTACACCGAGGGCAGCTTCACGAGACCGGTTTCGGTGTCGCAGGTATCACCCCAGTCGTAGTCGCCTTCGGTGCCGTCCTCCTTGGCTTCGTTGTAGGTGATCGGCATCTCACCAGTGGGGGCAGGGGCACCGATTCCGTCGGAGTCACCCGAGTCGGTGGAGGTGTCAGCGGAGCTGTCGGTGTTGCCGGAGACCTCCTCGTCGTCATTGCCGCCGCTGTTGACCACGGCGATGATGCCGATGACCGCGACCACAACCACGATCACGCCCAACGGCAGCCACTTCTTGAGTGCGGGGTTCATGGTTCCCTCCTGGCGGGGTCGACTTCGGTCGTGCCGTCGGCATCGGGCACTTTGGCCCCGACGGGGGTTGGTGGTCGCATCGTGGTGTCCCTTCTGGTGGTCTTGCTATCAGTCATTCGTGGTCCCATGTGGGCTGTTGGTGGAGATCTCACCGCTGCGTTCGAGCACGATCGCAGATCCGCCGAGGTACGACTCGAGCACGGCGGGGTTGGTCAACACCGCCGAGGTCTCGCCGTCGGCTATCACCGCACCCGCCTCCATGGCCACCAGTCGCGGCGCGATCGAGCGCAGAAGTGCGATGTCGTGTTCGATCACCAGGATCGTCAGGTCGAACTCGTCGCGTATGCCCTGGATCACGTCGGTGAGGGCCTCGGCCTCGCGCTGGGCGATCCCCGAGCTCGGCTCGTCGAGGAGCACGACCTGCGGCTCGAGCGCCACGAGCGCGGCGAGGTCCACGATGCGGCGTGTGCCGGTGGAGAGCTCGCCCACGAACTTGGAACGGAACGTGCCCAGGCCGAAGCGTTCGATGAGCACCTCGACGGACTCGGCAACCTTCTGTTCGCTTTCGAAGGACGCAGGCATCCACAAGCCCTGCAAAAGGGCGTTGCTGGCCTCCGAGCGGGCTTCGTGGGCGTTCGCGAGCACCTGTTCCACGGTGAGGCTCGGGAACAGGGCGGCCTCCTGGAAGGACCGCCCGAGTCCGGCGAGCGCCCGCCGGCGTGGCGACAGCGGTGTGATGTCGTCACCGTTCAACAGGATCCGGCCGCTGTCGGCCGGGGTGAAGCCGCTGATGATGTCGAACAGCGTCGTCTTGCCCGCACCGTTGGTGCCGATGATCCCCACGATCTCACCTCGGCCTACCGACAGGTCGACATCGCTGACCGCTATGATGCCGCCGAAGCGACGCGTGATCCCCGCCAGCTCCAACACGGGACCGTCGGCACCGGTGCCTGTGCCCTCGGCGCTCCCCTCGTGGAGAGCCGCCGGTGAGGTGGTTCCCGCGGTATCCGTCGGTTCTGCGGGTTCGTCCAGCTCGCCGAAGAACACCGAACGCAGCACCTCGGGCTGCTCCAAGAGGTCTGAGGTCGGTCCGGTGAATCGGACCTCACCCTTCTCCAGGAAATAGGCGCGCTCCGCGATGCTGAGCGCGACGTTCACCGATTGCTCGACGACCACCACGGTGGTGCCGCGTGCCGCTATCTCGCGCACCACGTCGAGCACCTGGGCCACCATGAGCGGTGCGAGTCCGAGCGACAGCTCGTCGATCATCAACAGCCGCGGCTTGGACAGCAGCACCATCGCGAGGGTCAGCATCTGCTGCTGGCCACCGGAGAGGTTGGCCGCGGGTTCCGAGGCTCGTTCGACGAGCATCGGGAAGATCTCGTAGACCTCCGCGAGGCGGCGCTCGATCTCCGCCTCGTCACCTTTGAGCAGCCATGCGGCGATCCGCAGGTTCTCGGCCACCGTGAGCGTCGGGAACACCCCCTTGCCCCCGGGTGCGATCACGATGCCCTTGGCCGCGATCTGTTCGGGCGGGGCGTGGGTGATGTCCACACCGTCGAGCATCACCGCGCCGCGGTCGGCCTCGGTGACCCCCGCTATCGCCCCCAGCAGGGTCGACTTGCCAGCCCCATTGGTGCCCAACAGGGCGAGTATCTCGCCCTCCTCTACGTACATGTCCACCCCGAAGAGCACCGGGACGCTGTCGTAGCCGACGTCGAGCCCACGCACCACGAGCAGCTTGGAGTGGCCTTCCCTGCGTGCGAACAGGGCATCGGCTCGGGCGGCCGCGGTGTTGGCCACATCGAGGATGTCGCGCATGATGTACCGGCCGCAGCGGGCGATCGCGAACCCGCCGATCACGAACATCGGTGCCACCAGCGCCATCCCGACGCGCATCCCCAGGGCGTCACCGAGGGCTCCGACCACAGGCAGGATCGCGAGCCCGGGGATCACGAAGATCGACATCATCGCGAAGCCCATCGAACGCGCCCGGGGCGGGATCGCCATCGACAACGCGGCGAGGATCCCGGGTAGCAGGAACGCGAGCGATGCGGAGATGGCGGTGTTCAACAGCACCGCGATCCAGGGGAGCTGGATCCCTGCGACCGTGATGAACCACGCGGGTGACACCGCGAAGAGCAGCGTCAGCGCCGATGCCCCCAGCGACACGCGCCCGAGGAACTTGAACACCAGGGTCGGGTCGCGCAGGAACAGCTTCGTGCCTACGCGTGCACCGATGATCAGCCCGATCAGTTGTGAGGGTTCGGCCAGTGCTGCGATCACTCCCCGGGAGCGTTCGTCGAGGCCGAACTCGTCCGCGTAGAGGAACCCCGCGAAGGTGACGAACCCGACCACCGCAGGGGCGAGGAAGGGCAGCGTGCGGTAGATCTGGCGGAGGCTGTCGACCTTCCAGCACATCCTCCACGATTCCGACATCGACGCGGGCGGTTCCTCGATCTCCACCAGATGCTCAGGGGCACCGGCGGCGCGTCGCTCCCACACGCCCCGGATCGGTTCGGGGATCCTGACCGCAACAACAGCGGCGATCAGGATGATGGGGCCGAACACGATGAACGGCACCCGCCACGAGAAGTAGAAGGCGAGAAAGCCTGCGAGCAACGGCCCGACGAACGCGCCGACCGCGTTGCCGGCGCGGTGGAACGCGAAGACGCGGGAGCGTATCTCGGGTGGGAAGTGGTCGGTCAGCAGCGAGTTGTGGGTCGGCTCGATGAACGCCTTGCCGAGACCCGCCGCCGCCATCGTTATCGCGAGCACCCAGATGCTGGGTGAGAAGCCGGTGAGGCTGGTGAAGATCGCCATCAGGGTGGCACCGAGCACCGCCAGGCGTACCCGGTTGTGGCGGTCCGCGAGTGTCGCGATCGGCACCTGTAGGGCGAGGGCCACCATCGAGACGAAGGCCAACAGGGTGAACATGCCGGCCAGGTCGGTTCCGAAGTAGTCCGCGATGTCGGGTGCCAGTACCCCGAACGCAGTGCGGGTGAGCTCGTCGACCCCGTTGAGAGCGAACAGCGTGACCAGCACCCATAGAGGTCCGCTGGTGAACGCCTCTCTGAGCGAGGTGACCGGGTGGCGCGACCACGCCATGAGGCGTGAGATGCGCCCCTGTTCGATCAGCTCCCCGGTGTCGCCGGAACCCGCATCAGGCATCGCTACCACCGTCCTCCCGGTCGCCGGTGAGGCTCGGAACGCTGATTCCTCTTCTTCGGGCGATACGCACCAGCAGCGCGTCACGCCCGCTGAAGATCAGGCCTCCTATCCCGCTGGGCAGCATCAACAATACGACGAGCACCCCCGCGCCCGACACGAGCAGCCTCCAGTCCCCGGGAAGCCACCAGTCGCCCCCCTGCATCAGCAGCGCACCGATCAGGGCTCCCAGAAGCGACCCGACACCGCCGACCACGGCGGCGGAGAACACCACGAGGTTGTCCTGGGGTGGGAACAGCGTGGCCGTGTAGCCCCGCTGGAGGTAGACCAACAGTGCTCCGCCGACCGCTGCGACGGCACCGGACACCGCGAAGGCGGTGAGCTTCGCGCCGACGACCGACAGCCCGTACGCGGAGACGGCGGCCTCGTTGTCGCGGGTGGAGCTGAGCACGCGGGCGGTGCCGAAACGCTTGAGGCCGAGCACGAATCCTATGACCGCGAGGCCGATCGCCAGGCAGAACCAGTAGAAGGTCCTCGGGTCGTCGATGGCGAACACCCCGAGCACCTCGGGACGTTCGGACATCCGCCCGGTGGGAACCCAGGAGAAGAAGCTCGGGTTCAACAGGTAGCCGACGGTCGCCAGGGCGAACGCGAGGGTCACCACCGCGAGGTACAGCCCCCGGACCCGCAGCGCGGGCAGTCCCACGACGGTGGCGACGACGGCACCGCCGATCGCTGCCGCGAGGATCGCCAGCAGCGGATCGAGGTTCCATTCGACGGTGGCCTTGGCGGCGATGACGCCACCGATCGCGGCGAAGGCCAACTGCCCCAGCGACACCTGGCCCGCCCAACCGATCAACACGACCAGTGAAAGGCTGATGAGTGCCACCCCGCACAGGCCGGCCATGCGGGACAGGTTCGCGGTGGAGGTGACCACGAAGGGCAGCCCGATCGCGACCACGAGCGCGAGCGTCGCACCGCCGATGCGCAACGCCCGCACCTCTGCGACGCTCCGGAGCTCCGATGGCACCGGCCTGACCGTGGCTGCGTCGCGCCACGTGGAGGTGCGGTCGTTGGCAACCCTCGAGGACCCACGGTGCTGCACCAGAAGGGCCACCACGATCACGATTCCGAGCACCGCGGGGACCGCCTGGTCCGACAGTGGCAGCTCCACGAGACCGAGCAGGCTGGTGGAGGACTTCCAGGTGGTCGCCTGTATGAGCAGCCCGACGGCGAGTCCGGAGAACATGACTCCCCACAGCCCGCCGTTGCGGCCGACCACCAGCGCGCAGAGTCCTCCGAGCAGGGCCGTGAGACCGAAAGCTCCCCCGATCGGGAGCCCGAATAGGCCGGCGGAGAGGAACAGCGACAGGAACGACAGTCCGGCGGCCACGGCCCACACGACGGTGTGCAGATTCTTGACGGGGATCCCCAGCATGAGTGCGCGGTCTGCGGACTCCGCCGAGGCTCGCACCGCGACTCCGAACCGTGTCGCTTGGAGGGCGATCGCCACAGCTGCCATGGCCAGCGGTGCGACGATCCAGGTCATCAGGTGTGCGGCGCGGAACGGCAGTCCTCCGACGGTGAGCGTCCAGTCGATGGGGAAGGTCTCTCTGGCGAAGGGCACCACTATGGGGCTGCGGTCCCAGAGTTGCAGCGGGACCCACAGGGCACCGGCACCGAGGATCTGTGCGACGCCGATGGTTGCCACCGTCGCGATGAGCCGGGGTGAGCGGAAGAAGCGCCGCATGATCGCGAGCTCGATCACGCCGCCCACCACGACGGCGACAACCAGGCCGCCGAAGAGAGCGAGCAGGTAGTTCACACCGCTCAGCAACACGAGGTTCACCGCTATGGTCGCCGGCAGGTAGCCGAGGTCGGCCTGGGCGAAGTTGATGATCTGGTTCGTGCGCAGCACCAGCCAGAGCCCCGTGGCCATGAGGGCGACCAGGAGGCCCTGGGTGAGGCCCAACACGTAGACCTGCGGGGACGCTGTGGGGGAGATCCACAGGAACACGAGCTGTGCTGCGACCACACACAGTGCCGGGCCGATGATCTGAGCTGTCCTACTGCGGAGAGGGGAGAGGGCCAGCGGCGCACTCTTGTGCACGGTCGCGGTCAAGATCTCCCCCTTTTCGTCAAGTGTCGAAGCCGCAAGTCGTGAGAGAGTAGCCGCAACGCCACCGTGGTGCTTACCGACGTTAGGAGCGAGCGCGCCCGGTGCCCGGGCACCGGGGAGACTTGAAGCGTCAATTGACTCGATCGCCGATAGGATCCTCCCATGGACCGGGATTCCTCGGAAGTCGAGCCGGACGAACCACCGTGGCTCGATCAGGATGAGATGGAGTCCTGGCTCGCACTCGCGAGCCTCTTCACGAGGTTGCCCTCCGCCCTGGATGCCCAACTCCGACGGGACGCGGGCATCAGCCACTTCGAGTACCAGGTCCTCGCGATGCTCTCGGCAGCCGAGGGCCATGCCCTGAGGATGAGCACGCTCGCCGAGCTCGCTGACGGATCCCTGTCGCGCTTGTCGCACGTCGCCACCCGGCTCGAGAAGCGTGGGTGGATAGCACGGTCACCGGATCCCGATGATGGGCGCTTCACCACTGCGACGCTCACCGGCGAGGGGATGACCAAGCTCGTCGAGACGGCTCCCGGCCACGTTCGGTCGGTGCGCCGTTTGGTGCTGGACCCGCTCGCGCCCGACCAGGTGGGTGTACTCGGTGCGATCGCCCGGCGGATCGTGGACGCGATCGAGGTTCACGAGGGAACATCGGACCTGCCACTGCGCTGAGACTGTGCCCTGAACCCCCTTCGAGCTGAACGCCTTCCAAGGGCTGTCCCGCGCGCTCGGACGAGGATGCTTGCAGTGAGTCCAATGTGAGGTAATACTCACACCTTCATATGACGAAACCTTCATATCTGCGGATGTGAGGTGGCTGAGTGGAGGTGGCTGTGGCGCTGGACGTTGGACTGCAAGCGGAGATCGATGTTCGGGAGACCGGCGTTCGGGAGACCGATGTTCGGGAAGCCGGCGTCCGGAGCACGAGCGAGGGGCGGGTCCCGCCCTCGATCCTCGAACGGGTCCGCGACCGGGGGGAGCGGACGGTGCTCACCTTCGCCGGACTCGATCCGTGGTGGCCCACGAACCTGCACGAGCTGCTCACGGGACGCCCCGAGGTCCGCTCCTGGCTGGGCGAGGTGCTCGACAACCTGGCGCGGCGACTTGAACAGGCCGGCGGTGACGGTGTCGCATCCCCGTCGCTGGTGGAGGTGCTCGCCGGAGCCGAACGCCCGGAGTCACCCGGTGCAACCCTCGGAGCTCTCGCACCGTTCGCGGTGCCCGCGACCGTGCTCAACCAACTGGTCGCGATCCGTGCGTGGGTGGCGGATGATCTCGACGATGTCGTGGCGTCGACCACAACCATCGTGGGTCACAGCGCCGGGCTGTTGAGCGCCCGGCTCGTAGCGTCGAGAGGTGCCGACATCGACCCCGCCGAGGCAGCGGTCGTCGTGCACCTGGCCGCAGACATGGGTTCGCTCGGCCAGGCGCATCCATGGTCGGTCGGGGTCGGGGAGCTCGAAGCTGCCGGTACACAGGGCCGGATCACGACCCCGATGCTCGCGGTCAGCGGGTTGAGGAGGGCCGACGTGGAAGCGCTGATCGCCGAGGCAGGCGTGTCCTCCGTGGTGATCGGACTGGTGAACTCCCCCTCCGCCCATGTGCTCGTCGGCGAGCCCGAAGCCCTGGCGGAGGTGAAGCGGCGTTCGGAGCTCGACCGTGCAGGCAGCCCGGCTCCGGGTACGACCCGACCCGGCGTCCCATCGGATCCGTTGTGGGAGCCCCTGGTCACCTCGGCACCGTTTCATCACCCGGCACTGACAGATTCGGCCGAGCGGCTCGTCCGCCACTGGTCCGGTGAGGCTGATCTCGTCGAGGAGCTGCTCGGCGGATCCACGCACGCGGCATCGTTGAACCCGACGATGCTGCCCGGTTCCGGCGACGGCGCGCTGGCCGACACGGTTCGCTCCCTGATGTGCGATGGGGTCGACTGGGCGGGAGCTGTGCGCGACGTGACGCATGCCGAGTCGGCTGGGCCGGCGGTGGTGATCGACGTCGGGCCTTCCCGATCGATCCATGCCAACACGATCGACGCCGCGCAGGGCAGCGGCGCGACCGTGCTGCACGCCTCGGGCACCAGGGGCCTCCGCGGTCTACTCACGCCCGGGGCGGCCCCGGAAGCTCTTGTCGACCATCGCGACTTCGCGCCCGTGGTTCTCGAGATCGACGGGCTCGGCGAGCGCATCGACAACCGGCACACCCGCGCCACTGGACGCTCGCCGATCATCCTCGCCGGCATGACTCCGACGACGGTCGACGTCGGGATCGTCGCTGCCGCCGCGAGGCGCGGACACCTCGCCGAACTGGCCGGTGGAGGCCAGGTCACCGAGTCGATCTTCGAGGCACGGATCGCAGAGCTGGCCGAGTCGCTACCCCCAGGCGACGAGGTGGTGTTCAACACGCTCTTCCTCGACCCCTACCTGTGGGACCTGCACCTCGGCCGTGAACGCCTGGTCCAGCGCGCCAAGGCCGCGGGCGCACCGCTGTGCGGGGTGACGATCTCCGCGGGTATCCCCGAGGTGGAGGTGGCGGTCCCGCTCCTCGATGAGCTCGTCGCCGCGGGGCTCTGGTGCAACGCGCTCAAGCCTGGAACGCTCGACCAGCTCGACGCTGCGCTCGAGATCGCAGCGGCCACCCCGCACACCCTGTGGATCCACCTCGAGGGTGGGCATGCCGGAGGCCATCACTCCTGGCAGGACCTCGAGGGGCTGCTCGCGGCCCGCTACGACGAGATCCGCCGGCACGACAACGTCGTGCTCGCGGCCGGCGGTGGGGTTGCGACACCTGCCCATGCGGCAGCGCTTCTGAGCGGCGACTGGGCGCTTGCACACGGCTGCGCTCCGATGCCGGTCGACGCGGTGCTCGTGGGTACCGCTGCGATGGCCACCGCGGAGTCCACCGCCTCCACATCGGTCAAGGAGGCACTGGTCGCCGCCGCGGGACATGACGGTTGGGTCGGCGCGTCGGAGTTCACCGGTGGGGTCACCTCCGGGCGTTCGGGGCTCGGAGCAGACATCCACTTCCTCGACAACGCGGCGTCGCGCGCCGCAGCGGTGTTGGACGAGGTGGCGGGCGACGAAGAAGCGGTGGCCGAGCGGCGCGAAGAGATCGTCGATGCACTCGCGCGGACCGCCAAGCCGTACTTCGGGGAGGTCGCGGAGATGACCTACCTGGA
>JBKEAI010000201.1:0-35002 GCA_047972145.1 Microthrixaceae bacterium | reverse complement strand
GGGAGTAGAGCCCCGGGCCGTCGACCGCGACGGTGTCGAGGAAGGTGCGGCTCCGGTCATACGCATCGCTGATCAGGTAGCCGGTCTGGTCGAACTCGAAGATGGTCCCCCCGATCGGCTTTGCTCCGGGTAGGTACAACACCGGCATCGACTCAGCGGCGATCGGCAGGTCGCGTAGCACCTGTTGGCGGAGCTGGATCATGAAAGCCCACATGAACACGTTGATCACACCCTTGGGCACGTCCATCGTGTGGCCGGCGAACATGCAGTCCATCACCACGAGCGACTTGGCTCCCATCTCGAGCGCGTCCAGTACCCCGACGTTTGTGATGATCCCTCCGTCGCAGAGCAGCCGGCCGCCCCGGTTGATCATCGGGAAGGCACCCGGCACAGCGGTGCTCGCCTCGATGGCACTCACCAGCCGCCCCGAGCCGAGGCGAACCGGCCGGCCCTCCTCGACGTCGACCGCCATCGCCGCGTACGGCAGCGCGAGTTCGGAGATGTCGATGTCTCCCAACTGCTCGGCGATCAGCTGTGCCACCTGGGGTGTGTCGAGCACGCTGTTGGTGCGCCGGAACATCTGGGCGATCCGGTTGAGCCATCCCTTGCCCATGAGGGAGTCAGGATCCATGTCGCGCCATTGGTGCGAGAGGCGACTCGCTGCGCCGATGGGGTCTGCTGCGACCACCGCTCCGTTGACCGAACCGATCGAGGTGCCCACCACCAGATCCGCATAGATGCCTGCGTCACCGAGCGCCTGGAGTTGTCCTACCTGTTGGGCGCCGAGGCTGCCGCCGCCGCCGAGCACGAAGCCGATCGGCTTCGGAAGTGATTCCAACAACGACCCTGCTTGTGACATTTCGTACCTCCGCATCGGTTGCGGGTCACCCTAGTGTTTCGTACACCTGAGCATCCCGGGGCATCATTGGAGCCTTGCTCATCGCCCTGCTCCGCACCTACCTGGCCGCGTTCAAGGGCTGGCTCGTGGCTGTGACTGTGCTCCAGGCCGGCCAGACCCTGGCGACCCTGATGTTGCCGACCCTCAACGCGGACATCATCGACAACGGCATCATCCCCGGCGACACCGGATACATCTGGCGTATGGGTGGATGGATGCTGCTGCTCACCCTCGCACAGATCCTTCTCGCGTCGGGGGCGGTGTACGCCGGGTCGCGAACAGCGATGGGCTTCGGGCGTGACGTGCGCGGGGCGCTGTTTCACAAGGTCACCGATTTCTCCACCCAGGAGGTCTCCACTCTGGGTGCACCCTCGTTGATCACGAGGGTCACCAACGACGTGCAGCAGGTCCAGATGCTGGTGCTGATGGGTTGCCTGCTGATGGTCACCGCACCGATCACTGCGATCGGTGGGATCATCATGGCTCTGCGCCAAGACGTGGGGCTCTCCGCGTTGTTGTTGGTCAGCATCCCGGTGCTACTGGGTGCGATGAGCATCATCTTGTCCAAGATGGTGCCGCTGTTCCGAGCGATGCAGGAACGACTCGATGCACTCAACGCGGTGCTGCGCGAACAACTCACCGGTATGAGAGTGGTGCGAGCCTTCGTGCGAGAGCCCGAGGAACGAGCCAGGTTCGCGGTGGCCAACGGAGCTCTTACAGACACCTCACTCGGAGCCGGTCGTCTGATGGCCTACATGTTCCCGACGGTGATGCTGGTGCTCAACGCGTCGAGCGTCGCCGCTATCTGGTTGGGGGCTGGACGCATCGATGCTGGAGCACTTCAGGTAGGCCAGCTGATCGCGTTCCTCAGCTACCTGATCCAGATCCTCATGGCGGTGATGATGGCAACCTTCATGTTCGTGATGGCCCCGCGCGCCGCGGTGTCGGGTGAACGCATCCAGGAGGTGCTCACCACCGACGCGTCGATCTCGAACAAGTCCGACGCACTGGTGAAACTGCCGTCACGTACCTGCCTGGAGCTCCGCGACGTGACCTTCGGGTATCCAGGCGCCGACGAGCCAGTGCTCTCACACATCGACCTGGTCGCCCAACCGGGTGAGACCGTCGCGATCATCGGCAGTACGGGCTCTGGCAAGACCGCGTTGTTGAACCTGGTGCCGCGCCTGTTCGACGTGACCGGAGGTGCGGTGCTCGTCGCCGGACACGATATTCGAGAGGTCGACCAGGAGGCGCTGTGGGAGAGGGTCGGATTCGTACCCCAGACGCCGTTCCTGTTCTCTGGGACCGTGGCCTCCAACATCCGCTATGGCGCACCGGAGGCAAGTGACGAACAGGTTTGGGAAGCACTCCGGGTAGCTCAGGCAGCGGATTTCGTGGCCGCGATGGACGGTGGCCTCGATGCGAGGATCACCCAAGGCGGCCGCAACGTGTCGGGTGGTCAGCGCCAACGGCTCGCCATCGCGAGGGCGCTGGTGCGCAACGCGGGGATCTACTGTTTCGACGACTCGTTCTCGGCACTCGACCTCGCCACCGAGGCACGGCTCCGTGCGGCACTCGCCCCCAGGGTCGCCGACGCGGTGGTGCTGGTGGTAGCACAGCGCGTGAGCACGATCATCGACGCGGATCAGATCCTGGTGCTCGAGGATGGCCAGGCGGTGGGCAAGGGCACCCACGACGAACTCCTTGCTACGTGTCCCACCTATGCGGAGATCGTGGCTTCGCAACGGGTCGAGGAGCCGGCATGAGTGGCGCCAAGGGGGCAGCGGCATGAACGCCGAGGGGTCTGGAGCCGCCAAGCGCACCGATCAGGCCGCGGCAGAGTCGCGCAGCACCGCCACAACCGGTCCCGGGCGGATGCTCGGTGCTGGCATACCCGCCGAGAAGCCGAACGACCTGGCGGGTTCGGTCAGGCGAATGGCCGCTCTCATGCACCCCGAGCGTTCGCGCGCTGTGGTGGTGGTCCTCGCCGCGGTGGTGGGTGTGGCCATGTTGTCGGTAGGTCCCCGGGTGCTCGGAGCGGGAACCGACACGATCATCGAGGGGGTGGGCGGTGGGGGGATCGACTTCACCCGGCTGCGCAACGTGTTGTTGGCGGCGCTCGGGCTCTACGTAGCGGGTGGGCTGTTGAGCTTCGTGCAGAACTGGATGCTCGCCGGTGTGGTTCAGCGCAGCATGTGCCGGCTCCGCGAGGACGTCGAGGACAAGATCAACCGGCTGCCGTTGTCCTATGTGGATCACAAGGCGCGCGGCGACCTGTTGAGCCGGGTGACCAACGACATCGACAACGTCGCGCAGTCGATGCAACAGACCCTCGGCCAGATGCTCACCTCGACCCTCACCATCGTCGGGGTGGTCGTGATGATGTTCACGATCTCAGCGTTGCTGGCGATGGTGGCGTTGGTGAGCATCCCCGTAGCGCTCGGACTCGTGCGTTTCGTCACCGGACGTTCCAAGCCGCGCTTCATACAGCAGTGGGCCCACACGGGTGCGCTGAACGCACAGGTCGAAGAGGCCTTCAGCGGCCACGACCTGGTGAAGATCTACGGACACCGCCAAGCGGCCGAGGCGGAGTTCGACAAGGTCAACGAGGAGCTGTTCCAGGCAAGCTTCAAGGCGCAGTTCATCTCGGGGATCATCCAGCCGCTCATGATGTTCGTCGGCAACCTCAACTTCGTGGTCATCGCGGTGATCGGTGGGGTCCGGGTCGCCTCGGGAGCGATGACCATCGGCGACGTCCAGGCGTTCATCCAGTACTCGCGCCAGTTCACCCAGCCGCTGACCCAGGTCGCCTCGATGATCAACGTGATGCAGTCGGGTGTGGCCTCCCTGGAGAGGGTGTTCGAGCTGCTCGATGTGACCGAGGAGCCACCCGACCCCGAGCCGGCTGTGGAACTCCGGAGCGTGCATGGCCGCGTCGAGTTCGACCATGTGAGGTTCTCCTATGACCCCGACCAGCCGCTGATCCAGGAACTCTCTCTGGTGGCCGAACCAGGCGAGACCGTCGCGATTGTCGGCCCCACCGGGGCGGGTAAGACCACCCTGGTCAACCTGTTGATGCGCTTCTACGACCTAGACGGTGGTCGGATCTGCCTCGACGACACCGACATCGCTTCGATGAAGCGCTCCGAGGTGCGCTCCAAGATGGGCATGGTGCTCCAGGACACCTGGCTGTTCGGGGGCACGATCGCGCAGAACATCCGCTACGGCCGACCGGACGCGACAGACGAGGAGGTCCTCGAGGCCGCCACCGCTACCTACGTGGACCGCTTTGTTCACTCGCTACCCGAGGGCTACGAGACCGTCATCGATGACGAGGGCGGCAACGTCTCGGCCGGTGAGCGCCAGCTCATCACGATCGCCCGGGCGTTCCTCGCCAATCCCGCGATCCTCATCCTCGACGAGGCGACAAGTTCGGTCGACACCCGCACCGAGGTGCTGATCCAGGATGCGATGGCTGCCCTGCGCTCCGAGCGGACGAGCTTCGTGATCGCTCACCGGCTCTCCACGATCCGAGATGCCGACGTGATCCTGGTGATGGAGCACGGCCAGATCGTCGAACAGGGTGACCACGAAACCCTGCTGGCGGCCGACAGTGCGTACGCACGTCTCTACAACTCACAGTTCACCGGTGCCGCGGTCGATCTCGATGAGCAGGCCGCCGCGACCTGAGCGCGAGAGCCCGAATTAAGAGGTCGAAGGTCGGGCCCTCTAGGTGGTCATCGTGTTGGACTGCGGCCCCTTGGGTCTGCTGGCCAATCCGACCGATAGCGGGCCGGCCCGAGCTGCGACGGACTGGGCGCGGTCGAAGCTCGATGACGGTGACCAGTTGGTTCTGCCGGAGATCGCCGACTACGAGGTGCGAAGGGAGTTGGTTCGTGCGGCGAGGACCCTGGGGGTCGAGCGTCTTGACGAGCTCTGTCGAGGGTTCCGCTACCAACCCCTCACCACGTCGATGATGCGGGATGCGGCGAGGCTGTGGGCGGATACCCGTAACGCTGGGGCAGCCACCGCGCACGACCTCGCACTCGACGGCGATGTGATCCTCGCGGCGCAGGCCCGCTCCCTTGTCACCCAGGAATCTGTCGTCGTGGCCACAACCAACGTGAAGCACCTCGAGCGCTTCGTCGAAGCACGGATCTGGAACGAGGTGTAGTCCACCCGTCGGCCGGTCACCTCGTGGTGGTCCCCCTCGGAGCGGCGCTCAGAGGTAGACGATCTCGAAGGTCGCCGCGAACTCGACGCCGAGGCGGTGCCCTCCCTGCTTGGCTGCGCGCCGCAGGAAGGTTGCGGGATCGGCCATGTCGCCGCCGAGGTGCTCCAGGTATGCGGCATGGGCCGCGAGGGAATCGATGCCCGTCTGGAGGTGCTCACCTATGTCCACGCCGTGGGTCGCCTCCGGCGAACCCGCGAACGCCGCCCAACGCACGCCGTCCCAGGGAGCGAGGTCGAGGTCGGTGAAGATCCACGGATTGGCGGCGTCGCGCGCCGCGTCCAGGAGGGCTCGCCCCACAACGCGGTGATCCACGTGGTTCCAACTCGGTGCACCCCAGTCGTCGCGGTGATTGATGCTGAGCAGCACCTCCGGGCGATGACGGCGAATCGCAGCGGCCAGCTCACGCCGCAGCGGTGGGCCCTCCTCCAACAGGCCGTCGGGCAGGCCGAGGAACTCGAGCTCGCTCACCCCGACGATCTCACACGAGCGGCGCTGCTCCTCACGGCGCAGGGGTGCCACCTCGGCGGGTGCCATGTCGCTGATGCCGGCCTCACCGTCGGTGACCAGCACGTAGCTGACCTCGCGACCCTGGGCGCTCCAGCGGGCGACCGCACTCGCCGCTCCGTACTCCATGTCGTCGGGGTGTGCCACCACCGCGAGCGCGCGGTCCCAGTCCTCATAGAGGTGCTCGAGCTCAGCCATGGGTGAATGCTCGCGCAGTTCCGCGGCGGGCGGGGCTCAGTCCGACAGCCAGGTGCGGATCCTGGATCTGAGCGTGTCGATGTTGACGTTGCGCGAGGCACTCACCCACAGCACGTCACCGGGGTCGAGGTCGCAGCGCGAGGCGAGCTCTAAGCGGCGCTTGGAACGCTTCGCGGAACGGACCTTGTCGTGCTTGGTGGCGATCACGCTGTGGGGGATCGTGTTGTGGCGGACCCACTCGAGCATTCCGAGGTCGAGCTTGGTCGGACCCACCTCGCCGTCGATGAGCACCAGCACCATTCGGAGTTGCTCGCGGGTCAGCAGGTAGTCCTCGATCATCGGCCCCCAGGTCTCCCGTACGTGCTGGGGGACCTTCGCGTAGCCGTAGCCGGGCAGGTCGACGATCTGTGGAGGCAGGGGAGGGTCACCGATCGGCGCCAGGTCCGTCGCGGTGAACACGTTGAGCAGCCGCGTTCGGCCGGGGGTCTTGGACACCTGGGCGAGGTCGTGACGGTTGGCGACGGCGTTCACCAGCGACGACTTGCCCACGTTGGAGCGACCGGCGAAGGCGACCTCGGTACTCGAAGCGGGTAGGTGAGCCACGTCGGGGGCCGAGGTGGTGAACTCCAGCCGGATCGGCGGCTCACCGCTCACGGGGGGACTTCCGTCGTGCTTCGTCCCAGCGCGTTGTGGCGATGCCGGCAGCGAGCACGACCGGGTCGAACACCGGAGAAAAGGGTGGAGCGTAGGACAGGTCGGCCATCGCCAGGTCTCCGACGGTCATCGAGGCCCAGATCGCGGTGGCCAGAGCGTCGATGCGCTTGCCGGCACCTTCGCCGCCGGCGATCTGGGCACCCAGCAACACGCCGTCGGACTTGCGCACGACCAACTTGGTGGTGATCCCCGATGCACCGGGGTAGTAGCCGGCGCGCGTCTGAGTGCTCGAGGTCGAGGTCACCACCGAGGTGCCGACGCGCTGGGCCTCGGACTCGCTGAGCCCGCTGCGGGCGATCTCCAGGTCGCCGAAGCGGGTTATCGCGGTGCCGATCACCCCCGGGAAGGTGACGTCGCCGCCGCCGAGGTTGGTGCCACATACCCGGCCCTGCTTGTTGGCATGGGTGCCGAGTGCGATCACCACCTTGTCACCGGTGATGCGGTGGGTCGACTCCACGCAGTCGCCGGCCGACCACACCCCATCGACGGGGGTTCGCATGTGGTCATCCACGACGATCCCGCCATGCTCACCGAGGGCGATGCCAGCCGCCTCGGCAAGGGCTGTGTTCGGGCGGACGCCGAGTCCGAACACTGCGAGATCCGCGGGGATCTCCTCGCCGCCGACGACGACCGAGCGGAGCCGGCCCGAATCGCCCAGAAAACCCTCGACCGCTGCGCCCAAGCGCAGGTCCACCCCCGCTCTGCGCATCCGTTCACCCACGAGCGCGCCGATGTCCGAATCGAACGCGCCGCCCATGACGGCGCCAGCCGCGTCGACGGTGGTGACCGACAGGCCACGTTCGAGCAGTGCCTCGGTGACCTCCACTCCGATGTAGCCGGCGCCGACCACCACGGCGGTGCGTGCCCCTTCGGCTATCCAGCGGTCGAGTGCTGCTGACTCCTCGATGGTGCGGAGTTGGAACACCCCTGGTGTGTCGATCCCCTCGATCGGTGGTTTCACCCCGGTGGCTCCGGTCGCCAACACGCATTCATCCCACTCCTCGGTCGCCTCGGTGCCCGAGTCGAGGTTCCGAACCACCATCGTGCGTGCTTCGGTGTCGATCGAGGTCACCTCGTGGTGCACACGGGCATCGATGTGACGCTGGGCGAACTCGGCGGGGGTGCGGGCGATCAGGTCGTCGTGGGACTCGACGAGCCTCTCCAGCAGGTATGGGAGGCCACAGCGGGCATAGGAGGTGCGCGGGCCACGCTCGAACGCCACGATCTCCACGTCGCCAGGGTCGGCCATCCGCCGCAGCTGCGATGCAGCCGACATCCCAGCCGCGTCCCCGCCGACGATCAGCACGCGCTTTCGTTTCGCCATCTCGCGTTCTCCGCTCGTCGCACCGGAGAGCTCGCCGGTGACCATTCGGAGGCTACCGGCCGCGCCCCCTCGTTCTGTGGTGCGTGGCTAGCTCCACAGGCTCACATCGCACCACAGAACGGGGGATCTGGCCTGGGTGACTCCAGGGCTGCGAGAGTTCGGGTGTGGACCCGAGTGAACGATCCGTCTCGAGGGAACGGACTGTTTCGAGTGAACGGACTGTCCCGAGCGAACGGACTGTCCCGAGCGAACGTGCTGTCGTGGCGGCCTCGGACCAGGACGGGATCCGTCGGGCTGCCGAGGTGATCGCGGCGGGCGGGTTGGCTGCGTTCCCGACGGAGACCGTCTACGGACTGGGTGCGGATGCGACCAACGGCGTGGCCGTGGCAGCCGTGTTCGCTGTGAAGGGCAGGCCCGCCGCCGATCCGCTCATCGTGCATGTCGCCGACGAGCAGGACGCGGCGCGCTTGGGGGACCTGGGGCCAGCACAAGGTGTGGTGCGGGCCCTCACGTCGGAGTTCTGGCCGGGGCCGCTCACCGTCGTGGTGCCCCGGGTGGATCCACGCGATGGCAGTCCCGGGATCGCCCCCGAGGTGTCGCAGCTCGATTCGGTGGGCCTTCGGTGCCCGGCGAACGAGATTGCGCTCGCACTCATCGACGCGGCCGGTGTACCCGTCGCCGCGCCGTCGGCAAACCGCTTCGGGCGCGTGAGTCCCACGACAGCGGGCCATGTGCTCGAGGAACTGGGGGACAGGGTGCCCATCGTGCTCGACGGGGGCCCGACCCGGTTCGGCATCGAGTCGACCGTGGTGGCGTCGAGGGGCGACCGGGTGGAGGTACTTCGACCCGGTGCGGTCACCGTCGAGTCGCTCCGGGCGATCCTCGGCAAGGATCGGGTGGAGGTGGCGGGCCACATCGCACACGATCCGACGACGGATGCTGCGGCGGCCAACACAGAGTCGGCGGGTCCAGAGTCGTTGGGTCCAGAGCCGCTGGGTCCAGAGGCGCTGGGGGCAGAGACGCTGGGGGCAGAGGTGCGAGGGGCAGAGTCTCCCGGAACGTCGGTGTCCCACTACGCACCCGAGGTGCCGGTCGTGCTGGCGAACTCCGGTGCAACCGCTGATGAGCTTGTCCCCGCGCTGAGCGACCACGGCGTGCGCGTGAGGCGGGTGGTGCTACCCGAGCCCGATCGCGCTGCGGCCGGCCTGTACAGCCTGCTGCGCGAGCTCGACCACGAGGCGCGAAGGGGCACCTTCGACACCGTCGTGTTCGAGGCGATGGATCCCTCGGGGCTGGGTCGTGCGGTGAACGACCGCCTGTTGCGCGCAGCGAACGGACACCTCGTGGTCACGGTAAACCGGCCAACGCTCGAGGCGATCCTTGTGAGGTTGGCGCGCTGATCCCGGGGCGTTGCGCCACACGGGCATCGTTTCGAATCGAACGGGTGCACCGGTAGAGTTCGAAGGGAGGGGATGGCGCGGCCGAGGGATGGCGAAGTGACCGATCAGGAGACCCGGGAGCCGACCTCCCATGACCAGAGCAGCGGTGGATCGCTCGCGGTCGGACTTCTGCGCGAGGCACGGCCCAAGCAGTGGGCGAAGAACGTGTTGGTGTTCGTGGCCCCCGCTGCGGCCGGTGTCCTACGGCCGACGGACCCGTACTATCTGCGACTGGCGTTCGTGGGATTCGTGGCGTTCTGCCTCGTGTCGTCGTCCACCTACATGCTCAACGACATCCTCGACGTCGAATCGGACCGCAAGCACCCGACGAAGCGCAACCGCCCCATCGCTGCGGGCGTCGTGCCCGTGCCGGTGGCCGTCCTGTCGGCGTTGGTCCTGTTCGTGGTGGGTGTCGCCCTGGCGGTGTTCAACCGCGGACTCGGGTCGGATCCCAACTGGGCCATGGGGGGCATCGTCGCCGGATACGCCGTGCTCACCACCACCTATTCGTTCTGGCTCAAGCGGGTGGTGATCCTCGACCTGGTGATCCTCTCCGCGGGATTCATCCTGCGCCTGTTGGGCGGCGCGTTCGCAACCGGGGTCGACGTGTCCGACTGGTTCCTGGTGATCTCGCTGTTCGGGTCGTTGTTCATAGCGGCGGCCAAGCGCCATGCCGAATCGGTCGAACTCGGCGACCGGGCCGCCTCGCTGCGCGCGACGTTGGGTGAGTACAGCCCGGAGTACCTCGGCTTCGTGCGCACCGTCGCCGCCGCGGGCACGGTGATCAGCTACTGCCTCTGGGCGGTCGAGGCAGGTTCTTCGGCACAGGTGACCACCGCGGTACACACCCCATGGGCGCAGTTGTCGATCATCCCGTTCCTGATAGCAATCCTGCGCTACGCGCTGCTGGTCGACCAGGGCAAGGGTGCCGCACCCGAGGACGTGATCCTGCACGACCGCCAGATGCAGTTGATGGGTCTGCTGCTGGTCGTGTGCATAGCGATCGGGGTGTACGCGTGACCGCCGACGGCAAGGCCTCGTTGCAGACCCACCCGGCGCTGCTTTCTGGTTGGGGGCGCACAGCGCCCACCGAAGCCGAACTGGTCGCACCGCTCACTGCGGAGGATCACGCGGTGGCGCTGAGCATGGAATCGGGCCGTGGTGTGATCCCGCGTGGGCTGGGTAGGGGTTACGGCGACTGCGCACAGAACTCCGGTGGGCTGGTGATCGACGGGCCTGCCAACTCGGGGATCACCGACATCGACCTCGCCGCGGGTGTGGTGACCGCGAAGGCCGGCACGAGCCTGCACGAGCTGATGGAAAGGCTCGTGCCCCTGGGCCTGTTCGTGCCGGTCACCCCCGGCACACGGATGGTGACCGTCGGCGGTGCGATCGCGGCCGACATCCACGGCAAGAACCACCACCGGGCCGGTTCGTGGTGCGACCACCTCGAGTCGATCCGCCTCATGGACGGCAACGGCGACGTGCTCGACGTGTCCCCCGAGTCCAATCCGGAGGTCTACTGGGCAACTGCGGGAGGGCTCGGGCTCACCGGTGTGGTGCTCGACGCGACCATCCGCATGAAGCGGATCACATCGAGCCGGCTGCTGGTCGACACCGACCGGGCGGTCGACCTCGACGACGTGATGTCGCTGATGAGCGAGGGCGACGACCGCTACGACTACTCGGTCGCGTGGATCGACCTGATCGCACGTGGCAAGGCGATGGGCCGCTCGGTGCTTGACCGGGGGCGCTTCGCCACCCTCGAGGAGGCGACCGCTGCGGGTGTCGAGGCACCTCTGGAGTTCAAGACCCATCAGCTCCCCTCGCCACCCGACATCGTGCCCTCGGGGCTGTTGAACCGGGCGTCGATCATGGCGTTCAACGAGATGTGGTTCCGCAAGGCTCCAGCCCGCCGCCGCGACGCGATGATGACCATCGAGGCGTTCTTCCATCCCCTCGACATGATCGCCGAGTGGAACCGCATCTACGGCAAGCGCGGGTTCCTCCAGTGGCAGTGCGTGGTACCCGACTCGGCCACCGAGGTGATCCGCGCCGCGGTCGAGCGGCTCTCGGGCAGCGGCACCTCGTCGTTCCTCGCCGTGCTCAAGCGGATGGGGCCCTCCAACGAAGGGCACCTGTCGTTCCCGATGAAGGGCTGGACCCTCGCTCTCGACATGCCGGTGACCGGTGGACTCGATGTACTTCTGGACGAGCTCGACGAGCTCGTGGTGGGAGCCGGGGGGCGCAACTACCTCGTCAAGGACAGCCGCGTACGTCCCGAACTGGTGACCCAGATGTACCCGCGCCTGGGCGAGTGGCAGGAGGTCCGCGCCAAGCTCGACCCCGAGGGCCGGTTCCGCTCCGACATGTCCCGCCGCCTCGGGCTGCTCTGAACCCCGCAGCCCACCTCCAATCGGTCGTTCTGTGGTGCGAGACGAGCCGGTGGGGCTAGCGACGCACCACAGAACGGGGGGGTGGGGTGTGGGTCAGCCGCCGACTTCGGTGGCGTAGGCGTCGAGGGCTGCCTGGAAGTCGGTGTTGGCCTTTTCGTAGGCGGCGTCCGCGGGTTCGCCGCCGATCAGGTTGTTCTCGATAGCGGTGCGCACCGTGTTGCGGAACTCCTTGTAGGGCCCGATCACAGGTCCGGGGAAATCCGGGTTTATCGCCTTGAGGCTCTCCAGTGAGGTCGCCAGCCAGGCACCGGGGCGCGAGTCGGTGAAGTACGCCTGGAGCTCGGGGCTCTCCTCGGCGCCGGAGAACACCGGAAGGTATGAACCCTGCATGGTCCACTTCACCTGTTGGGGGGTCTCGTTGACGAACTTGATGAAGTCCCACGTGGCGGCGATCTCCTCGGGAGACTGACCTGCGCCGATCACGTACCAGGCGTTGCCCCCGATCTGGCCGCTGCCCTGTTCGGTGAGACCCGGGAGCTGGCCGACTCCGACGTCGAGGTCGGGGAACTTCAGCCCCGACATGTCCTGGTCACCCTCGATCCCCAGGTCCGATGCCTTCATCGTGCCTGCGATGAGTGCGTCGATGGTGGTGGAGGAAGTCGAGGTCTCGATCAGCATCGAGGAGCTCTGCGTGGCCACAGCGAGGTAGGCGTCGAAGGTGGCTGTGTAGGGCACGGTCTTTTGTAAGCCGTCGGCTGCCATCGAGTCCATCCAGCCGCTCCACTCGGAGGTGACGTCATTGAGCAGTTCGGATTCGGTGGCCAGGCCGTCGCGGCCGTTGTTGTTGTTGACGATCGCCTGGCCGGCGTGGCTGGAGAGGTTCTCGAGCCACCACGCATCAGCCCGGTAGACGAAGGGTGGGCCGTCGGGAACCGGATTGCCGTCTCCCATGACCACCTTGCCGGCGTCCTTGGCCGCCTTGATCGCCTCGGCCGCAGCTCGGATCTCGGCGAGGTTGGTCGGAGGCTTCTCGGGATCCAGGCCCGCGGCGGCGAAGTGCTTCTTGTTGTAGAAGATCACCGGGGTGGACACACCGAACGCGGCGGGCCACTGGACGCCTTCGACCGAGTAGCCGTTGGCGACCGCGGGCATCAACTGGTCGTAGATCTTGCCGGCGTCGGGGTCGGCCTCGATGCACGACGAGGCGGGCACCGCGGATTGCGAGTCGATCATGAACTGCGTGTTGGTGTCCTCGCCGAGCAGGATGTTGGGAAGGGTGCCGGGGTCCCGTAGGGAGTCCTGGAACTTCTTCTGCTGCTCCTCGTAGTTGAGGCCCTGCGGTTCGGCGCTGACGACCACCTTGTCCTGTGAGTCGTTGTACTCCTGGGCGAACTCCTCGACGGTCTGCGCGGCGAGGCCCACGAGGGCGTACCAGACCGTGATCTCGACAGGGCCGTCGGCATCCGCGAGTGCGTCGACCGGACAGTCTCCGGCCGAGACGGACCCGCTGCCGCCCGAGCCCGACCCGGAGCCTCCGGAGGCCCCACCGTCGTCACCGCCGCACGCGGCGGCCACCAGCGCGATCGCGGAGAGGATCGCGACCAGCACCAAGGGCAGCGCTCTGGTGCTTCCGGTGCTCGAATCGGATGTCTTCGGTCTTGGGTTCATCGTCACCTCTCGGTACATCGCGTTCGTTCAGCCTTTCACAGCACCCGCTGTGAGGCCGCTGACCATCTGTCGTTGGAAGAAGATGAGCAACAGCACCAATGGCAGGGCAGCGATGATCGCTCCGGCGAAGGCGATGTTCACCTGGTCGATCCGGTTCGTGGTGAGGGTTCGCAACGCGATCTGCGCGGTCTGCCAGGTCTGCTCGGTGGTGGCGTTGCGCGGCCACACATACTGGTTCCACGCGGACAGGAACGAGATCACCAGGAACGATCCGATCACCGGTCGAGCGAGGGGGACCGCCACCCGGAAGAGGAACCCGAGGTGCCCGAAACCATCGAGGGTGGCAGCGTCGCGCAGGTCTCTGGGGATTCCCATGAATCCCTGGCGGATGAGAAACACCCCGAGCGCGGTGGCGAGGAACGGCACCGTCAGTCCCTGGAAGGAGTTGAGCCAGCCGAGGCTGCGTACGGTCTGGATGTTGGCCACCAGGGTGACCTCGATCGGCAGCAGGAGGGTGCCGATCACGAGCGCGAACATGAGCTTCTTGAGCGGGAACTCCAAGAACGCGAACGCGTAGGCGGCGAGCACCGAGGTGACGAACTGGGCACCCACGATGATCGCGGTGGCGACGATGCTGACCGTCATCGACCGTGCGAGTCCGGCCCCGGACCACGCCTGCGAGAACACATCCCACTGCACCGAGACGACCCGCAGGGGCTGGCCGGCATCGATGAACGCGAGTGGCTCGGAAAGCGCGCGGATCACCAGCACGTAGACCGGGAACAGCACCACGATCGATAGCAGGGTCAGCGTCACGTACCAACCGATGCGAGCCATGACCAACCGGCCATTGGCCTTTGGGCGGACAGGTGTGCGCAGAGGAGCCAGCGGCTCCGCGGTGGGTTCAGTCGCCATAGTGAACCCTCTTGGACAGAAGGCTGTACTGGAGCGCGGCAACAGCCGCGGTGAGCACGAACAAACCGATCGACATCGACGCCCGGATCCCGATGGGGCGTACCCCCTGGGGATCCGCGATCTTGAACAACAGGGTCTGGGTGGAGGTGCCCGGTCCACCGTTGGTGAGCACCTCGATCTGCGCGTACGCCTGGAGTGCCGCGACGACCAGCACCACCGCGAGGAACATGAGCGCCGGACTTATCAACGGCACCGTGATCCGCCAGAAGTGACGCACCGGTCCGAATCCGTCGAGCTCGGCGGCCTCCTCGACCTCCTTGGGTATCGCCTGGAGGGCGGCGAGCACGATGATGAAGGTGAGGCCCAGGTTCTGCCACACCGACGAAAGGCTCACCGAGAACAGTGCCCAGTCGGGGTTGGCCAGGCTGAGCCAGGGAACGCTCTTGAAGTACCCGACCTCGGGGTTGACCAGCGTGAAGAAGATCACCGAGGCGACCGCCACCGAGGTGGCCACCGTCGAGGAGAACACCGTCTGGAAGAACCGGATGCCGCGCAGGCGCCGGTTGGCTGCCACCGCGAGCAGCACACCCAGCAGGATCCCGAGCGGCACCGTGTAGAGCATGTAGAGCCCCGAGTGCGCGAGGCCCTCCAGGAAGTCGCTGCCGGTGAGCGTGTCGGTGATCTGTGAAGGGCCTACGTAGGGGGCCGCGGTGCCGAAGCGGTTCTCGCGGTGAAGCGCCATGTTCACCAGGCGGTACAGCGGGTAGTAGTAGAAGGCGGCGAAGATCGCCAGCGCGGGCAGCAGGAACGCCCAGCCGAGGAGGCCCTCACGGACCTTCTGGGAGGTCCGCTTGGTGGCGTGGTCGGGGGCTCCCTCCACCGTGAGGGTCACCGCTGCGCACCACCGGGGCCGGAGGTACCTGCGCCATCGCTGGGGCCATCGCCTCCACCATCGCCACCGCGGTGCACCGCCGTCACCGGATCGGCACCGCGGTGCACCGTCGTGGCGGGGTCAGCTCCAAGGCGCTCGGTGGTCGCAGCATCGAACACGTGGACCGCGGCGGGATCCGCGCGCAGCACGACCTCGGAACCGATGTCCGGTGTGGGCACCGACGGGTCGAGGCGCGCGACCATCACCTCGCTACCGACGCGCGTGAGCAGGTGGCGTTCGTGGCCGAGCATCTCGGTGTTCTCGACCGTGGCGCGCAGGCCACCGGGAGCATCGCCACCGGTGTTTGGGTCGGCGGGGGAGAGGAACTCGGGTCGCACCCCGAGCACGACGTCGTCGCCGGCGTGCGCACCGTGGAGCTCCGCCAGAGCGACGATGCCGGCCTCGGTCGCGATCGACGCGCCGCCCGCGCCGGTGCTGACCGTGCCGGCGATCGTGTTCATCGGTGGGCTCCCGATGAAGCGCGCCACGAACAGGTTGGCAGGGTGGTCATAGACGTCCTGGGGGTGCCCGACCTGCTGCACGTGGCCGTCGTCGATGATCGCGATGCGGTCCGCCATGGTCATCGCCTCCACCTGGTCGTGGGTCACGTAGACGAAGGTGGTGTTGAGGCGTCGGTGCAACTCGACCAGTTCGAGCCGGGTCTGGGTTCGCAGCTTGGCGTCGAGGTTGGACAGCGGTTCGTCCATCAGGAACACCTCGGGGCGGCGCACGATCGCCCTGGCCAGAGCCACCCGTTGGCGCTGCCCGCCCGAGAGCTCGCCGGGCTTGCGTTCGAGGTACTCGGTGAGTCCCAGTATCCCCGCCGCTTCGTCTATCCGTTCGTTGCGCTGGTCCACAGGAAGCCGGGTCGCCCTGTTGGCCACCAGCGGGGATTCGATGTTGCGGCGCACGGTCATGTGCGGGTAGAGCGCGTAGCTCTGGAACACCATCGCTATGTCGCGTTCGCGCGGCGGGATGTTGTTCACGACCCGGCTGCCGATCGACAGCATCCCGTCGGAGACCTCCTCGAGACCGGCGATCATGCGCAGGGCGGTGGACTTTCCGCATCCCGAGGGGCCCAGCAGCACCATGAACTCGCCGTCGTGGATCTCCAGGGTCATCCTGTCGACCGCGGTCGTGTCACCGAAGCGCTTGGTCACTTCGTCGAAGGTGACGCCACTCACGAGATCTCCCCCTGGTCTGGGCAGGTCCTGGCCACCGCTGGGGCGGCCGGTGACCGAGAGTCTCGCGCAGGCGGGGTATCAGGGGTCGAACCGGAGGTGTCCGGCGGGTGAACATAAACCGCTGTGGCGACCGTGGTGTCGACGGTCGTGCTGCCCATTGGGTCGGTCGTCGTGTCGACCATGGGGTCACCGAAGCGGTGGTTCGTAGTCGGCCATCGACAGCGCCGTGGGCATCCGCCGGCGCACCAGCTCTGCCGCGAGGCGTGCGTCGGATGCGACGTAGCGCGCCACGGAGTCGGAGGTGGCGAGGTGCAACTCTGTGCGGTCGAGCTCCACCGGGGTCATCCCGGCGAGCTTGGCGAGGGGTTTGAGGCCACACGACAACCCGAGAGTGCGCCCCACGTCGGCACGGTAGAGCTGGTAGCCGTCGAGGTGGACCAGGTTGTGCCAGCGGCCGCGCACGGCTGGACGATCGGGATCGCGCGGGCTGCGACGGGTTGGGTCCTCCCGGGTGGCGAGGCCGGTGTCGAGGCCGATCAGCGCCGAGCGGTGGGCCACGAAGGGAAGATCGAAGCCCGCACCGTTCCAGGTGACCAGCAAACCGTGGTCGAACTCGGCGATGCGCCGGTCGACCGCGGTGAGGATGTCGAGCTCCGATCCAAGGAACACCTCGTCGCCGTCGCTGCTGGACAGCGCCACCGCGACTATCTGTGAGCTGGCCGGGTCGAGGCCGCCGGTGGATGTGTCGGTCTCTATGTCGAAACCGACGAGATCTATGTCGAAACCGACGAGGGTGGTTTCGGCGGCAGGCTCGGGGAAGGCCATGTGTGCATGCTAGGAGTGGGGCGGGACACGCGGCTCCGACCCTGTGCTGACGCGGTCGGCGCCACGGCTCCGATCGCGTGCTGAGGCTGTGGTGTCGGGTTGAGCGGGTGGGGGGCCGGTACGATTCGGTAACCCTGACCGGCTACCGGGAGATCGGCCCACAACAGGGCATCTCCGGAAGGCCGGTCTCCGGAAGTTCAGTCTCCAGAAGGCCAGTCTCCAGAAGATCCATGGCACGACACCTGATCACCAGCGCGCTTCCCTACATCAACGGCGTCAAGCACCTCGGCAACCTCGTGGGTTCCATGCTGCCTGCCGACGTATACGCGCGCTACCTGCGCGCCGCGGGCCATGAGGTACTCGCGATCTGCGCCACCGACGAACACGGCACACCCGCCGAACTGGGCGCCTTGGCCGAGGGTATCGACGTGGCCGACTACTGCGCCGGACACCACGAGACACAACGCACCCTCGGGGAGCGCTTCGGGTTGAGCTGGGACCACTTCGGGCGTACCTCAGCACCCCAGAACCACGAGCTCACGTCGCACTTCGCACGCAGCCTCAAAGCGCAGGGCAACACCGAGGTGCGCACGACCACCCAGATCTATTCGGTGGCAGACGGGCGCTTCCTGCCCGACCGCTACGTGGTGGGGACCTGCCCCAACTGCGGCTACGACCGCGCCCGCGGCGACCAGTGCGAGAACTGCGGCAAGCAACTCGATCCGACCGAGTTGATCGATCCACGCTCCGCGGTGTCGGGCTCGACCGATATCGAGCTGCGTGACTCCGCTCACGTGTTCCTCCTCCAGTCGCGCCTCGCGGATCAGATCCGTGCGTGGGTGGACACCAAGGGCGACTGGCCACAACTCACCCGCTCGATCGCCTACAAGTGGCTCGACGAGGGCCTCGAGGACCGCGGGATCACCCGCGACCTCACCTGGGGTATACCGGTGGACCCAGAGGACTTCCCCGAGGCCGCAGGCAAGGTCTGGTACGTCTGGTTCGACGCCCCGATCGGCTACCTGTCGGCAACCCGGGAATGGACCGACGCCAACTTCGGCCCCGATGGCTCCGCGGTGGAGTTCGAACGCTGGTGGCGCACCGACAAGGGCGCGGACGACGTGACCTACACCCAGTTCATGGGCAAGGACAACGTGCCGTTCCACACGCTGTCGTTCCCCGCGACGATCATCGGTTCGGGTGAGGACTGGAAGCTGGTCGACAGGCTCAAGTCGTTTAACTGGCTCACCTACTACGGGGGGAAGTTCTCTACCTCCGAGGGCCGTGGCGTGTTCATGTCCGATGCGCTCGACCTGCTCCCGGCGGACTACTGGCGCTGGTACCTGATGGCCAACGCGCCCGAGTCGGACGATTCGAGCTTCACCTGGGAGCTCTTCGGCGACGCGGTCAACAAGGACCTCGTGGGTACCTTCGGCAACTTCGTCAACCGCACAGCCACCCAGGTGAGCCGACACTTCGGTGACGAGGTGCCCTCCGGTGGCCGCGACGAGGAGCCCGAGGACCTGCTCTGGGAACGGATGCGTGAGCGGCTCGACGAGTACACCGCAGCGCTCGACGCGCTCGCGTTCCGCCGCGCGTGTGCAGCCCTACGGGCGTTGTGGGCGGAGGGCAACGGCTACCTGGAGGAGCGCGAACCCTGGCGCACGATCAAGGTCGACCGGGAGCGCACGGCGACCACACTGCGCACCTCCCTCCAGCTCGCATGCCTGTACGCGGTCGCGTCCGCTCCACTCGTGCCGACGAGTGCCGGACGCCTCGCCGGGGCCTTTCCGGATGCGGCGGTCTCCGGGTTGGCGCTCGACCACACGCTCATCGACTCGGTGCGCAAGGTGCTCGGAGGTGGCGACCGGTTCGATCCGCCCGGACTGCTGTTCGACAAGATCGCACCGGAGACGTTGCACGAGTGGGCGGAGCGCTTCGGTGGCAGCGCCCCGGCCACGACACCCGACGGGGGAGGACCCGCGTGAGTGACGACCCGACAGGCCGCACCGAGAGCACCGAGGGTGATCCCGACGGTGGCCAGGACACCGAGGGTGCTGTGCTGTACGGCTACACCCCCTACGACGAGGCCTACGGAGACTCAGGGGACGTGCTGGTCGGGGGTTCGGGGTTCAGGGGGCGTTTCCGACGGGCGATGACCAGGATCGGCAACCAGGGGGCCCGCATCATCCTGCTGGTCGCCATCGTCGCGATCGCAGGCATGGGTCTCGGGTATGCAGCGGGGTTCCCGTTGCGCTACATCGACTACACCCCGTCCTCGGCGGTCTCGTTGGACCAGCCCTCGCTCGCGGGAACCGTCGACGTGCAGGCGGCACTGGTCGCCCAGGACGACCTCGGCGAGGGGTGGGTGCCGGGGGATCCGACGCTCGCCGCGTTCGGTGTGCTCGGCGCCGACGTCTGCGGGGAGCCGATCGAGACTCCCACACCCCTGTCCTCGGTCGAGGCGGTGGTGTGGAGCGACGAGACGAACGGGGCGATGATCATCGCCCAGGCGTTGCGGGTCGACAAGTGGTCCTCCGCAGAGGAGTACATCCGCGAGGTGACAAAGGGTCTGGCGGATTGCGACACGTTCTTCCGCGTCGACAGCGGCGAGCGGGTCAAGGTGGTCTCCACCGACATCGAACGCGACCCCCCGGTAACCGACCACGTCGACCGTCGGTTCCAGTCGCCCAACGGCGTGCAGGACTGGTCGATGATGGTCGTCGGCGACGTGATAATCGCGATCCAGTACCTGGCGCCGACACCCTCGCCCGAGGGCTTCATGGAGTCGGTCGAGCGGGCGGTCCTGGCGCGGGTCGCCCCGAGGGAATTCGCACCTGGTGGCGTGGCGGTGGTCACCGAGGTGCCCGCCGAGCCGGGCGCGGATCCCGCCGGCGCAACCTCCGACACGGCCCCGCCCGATGCCACCGGGACCACCGAGGTCGACACCGGTGCCGCGGACGAGACCGGCGGGGACTGACCCTCCTACAAGGGGCACCACCTACCAGGGGTTACCACCTACCAGGGCCTGAGCGCTCAGAGCTGGTCTGTGATCGCGTGGAAAGCCTCGGTGAGCGCGGCCTTCGGGGCCCCCTCGCGATCCTCCAGCGCGGTCTTCTGATCTGCGGTGAACTCCGTGGTGGCAGCGGCCTCGTCGAGGTGGCCGAGCCGGTAGAAATGGGTCGTCTCCAACTGGCTGCGGTGCGCGAGTAGCGCCGCTACCTTGGCTGCCACATCGGCTTCGTCGACCACCTCGAGGTGGTTGACCTCGTCGGGCTCGAACAGCAGCACCGCCCCGGGGCGGTGTGGCTCCAGGCCGTCGGTCAACTGCTCGGGGTGGAAGAACGGATCCCGTGCAGCGACGATCCCCTCCACGACCAGGCGGCCCGCTGCGTGGTGGTCGGGGTGGAGCCGGTAGCGCTTCCACGGATCGTGGCCCAGCACCACATCGGGTCGCAGCTCACGGAGCACCTTCGCCACCTGGCCGCGTGTGTCCAGGTCGACCGCGAGCTCTCCGTCGACCTCGCCCAGGAACACGACTTCGCCGGTCGCTCCGAGGGCTGCCGCAGCGGTGCGCTGTTCGTCGCGGCGGCGCGCTCTCAGCTCGTCCTGGTCGACCGATGGGTCCCAGGTTCCCTTCGAGCCGTCGGTGAGCACCAGGTGGTGCACCACCGTGCCCGAACGTGCCCACTTGGCGAGTGTCGCTCCGCACTGGAACTCGGCGTCGTCGGGGTGCGCTACGACCACGAGAGCGCTCGTGGGCGTGGACAGCCCCGGGCCGTGAGGCGACGGCGCCCGGTGAGGAGAGCTCACGGCCCTGTGGTAGGTGCCGTGGTCTGTGTGCTGAAGACCCGCTCATCGTCTGGGAAGGGGACCGCTGCCCCCAACGTGGCGAGGGTTCCCAGCTCCGGCGGGGGACTGAGGTCGGCGGGCTCGTCGACGTCCCAGGCGATCGCAGCGTCATCGACGATGCGGGCCGTCAGGCCGAGGCGTGCTGCCTCGTCGAGGTGGGCCCGGAAGGACCCCTGCCCGAACGCGAATCGGAGGTCGCACCCCGCTGGGAACGACAGCAGGTTCGTACCATCGCCGTGGCGGTCGGCGACGATCACGAGTTCGTCGTCGGCACCGACGAAGCGGTCGAGGTCGGTCGCGAACGGCAGGTCCGCAGGCACCACCGTGACGCGCTGCACTCCAACGCCGGTCGCATATCTCAACGCAGCATCCAATGCCGCGTTGAGTCCCTCGGGTGCGGTCGTGACCACGTGGGCGCCCTCCGCGGCGGCGAACGATGCGACTGCCGGGTCGTCGCAGACCACGATCGTCGCGAGGGGGTGAGCGGCCCGGAGCACGGTCGCAGCCATCGAGCGCACCAGGTCGCTGCGCTGCGCGGCGTCGAGGTGGCCACCCAGGCGGGACTTCGCAGACTCGAAGGACTTGAGCGGCACGATGACCACCGCATCTGTGGACCCGGACATGCGGCGAGCATACGGGAGCCCGTTCGATCCGCCCCCACCGGTGCGGTGTTTGGACCTAGTGTGATCGCATGCACATCAGGGTGGCTGTGATCGGTGGAGGGTCCTGGGGTACGACGGTGGCCCATCTGGCCGCCCACCACACACCCACCGTGCTCTGGGCGCGCCGCGGCGATCTTGCCGAGGAGGTCAACGAGCACCACACCAACGACCGTTACCTGCCCGGCTACAAGCTCCACGACGACCTGTGGGCGACCGACGACCTGCGCGAGGCGGTGCGCAGCGCGGACGTGATCGTGATGGGGGTTCCGTCCAAGGGCTTCCGCTCCGCGCTCGAGGCGGTGGCGCCGTACGTGCGGGCCTGGGTGCCTGTGCTGTCGCTCACCAAGGGCCTCGAAGGGGGTACCCGCCTGAGGATGACCCAGGTGATCAACGAGGTGTTGCCCGGGCACCCCGCTGCGGTGCTGACCGGACCGAACCTGGCCAAGGAGATCCTCGCCGGCGACGCCGCGGCGGCGGTGATCGCCACCCAGGACCCGGTCGTGGCCGAGCACCTCCAGAAGATCTTCCACCAGCAACTGTTCCGGGTGTACGTCAACAGCGACGTCGTCGGCTGTGAGGTGGCGGGTGCACTCAAGAACGTGGTCGCGATCGCGGCGGGCATGGCCGACGGGCTGGGAGCGGGCGACAACACCAAGGCGGCGGTGATCACCCGGGGCCTGGCGGAGATATCCCGGCTGGGCGAGGCGATGGGCGGACGCCTGGCGACCTTCTCGGGTTTGGCCGGCATGGGTGACCTGATGGCCACGTGCATGTCGACCCAGTCACGCAACCGCTTCGTGGGCGAGCAACTCGGCCGGGGTCGCACGATCGACGAGGTGATCGCCGAGATGAACATGGTCGCCGAGGGGGTGAAGACCTCCAAGGTGGTTATGGAGGTCGCACGCGAACACGACGTGGAAATGCCGATCGCGTCGGAGGTCTATCAGGTGTGCCACAGCGACGCGACCGCCGAGGACGCCTACCGGGGTCTGATCCGCCGCCAGGCCGGCGGGGTGGAGCACCCGAGCCTCGAGTACCCCAAGTAGCCCCGGGGCAGGCGGCTCCCGGGTATGGGAGCCACGCCGGTTGCCGCCTAGATTCGCCCCGATGACTCCCGGTGCCGCTCCCGAAGATCGAGGTGGCACCGCTGGTTCTACCGCTTCGGGAGATGTTCCCGGCCCCGACGCTGCGGGGGAGGCTGCGGCAGGCGCAGGGGATTCTGCGGTAGGTGTAGGGGACCCGGTGGGCGATGCCGTGCCGGATACGGTCTCGATAGTCGGCATGCCCCAGCGCCGCGGTCCGGCGCGGCCGGTGCCGTGGGCGCTGCGACGGGCCTCGGCGGAGGGTCCCAACGACCGGTGGTTCCCGATCGGAACACTCGATTCGGCCACGATCGCGCGGATCGACCCGGCCGGCCTCGTGCAGCCCGACGGGGCGACATGGACCCTGGACTGGTGGATCGGGGCCGAGGACCGCTGGCACCACCCTTCGATGGATGCCGCCGTCGCGCAGGAACCGGTGGACGGATCTGCGGTGATCGAGACCCGGTTGCGCGTGCCCGGTGGATCGGTTGTCCACCGTTGTGGGGCCGTGCGCTACAGCACGTCGGACAGCTCGGGCGATGCGGTGCAGATCGAGGTGTTCAACGACAGCGCGGTGCCCGTCGCGCTGGCCTTCGCTGTGCGTCCCTACACGCTCACCGCTCGGGGTGCTGTGTCATCGGTGGGTCTCACCAGCGACGGTTCGGCGACGGGTTCGTCACCGGTACTCACCGTCAACAGCTCCGAAGCTCTCGTGTTCGATCGTCTCCCGAGGCGTCTCGCGGTCGCAGCAATCGACGAGGTGGCGGCTCTGCTGGAGGCCGGTGACGACGAGCCGTTCGCAGCGAGAGGGGACGAGGATCTTGCTCGCAGCGGCGATGGCGAGGTGGAGCTCGCAGTGGTCGAACCGCTGGCGCACGGAGCGACCGTACGGGTGCTGATCCCGGTCGAATCGTCGATCGGGGCGCCGAAGCGGCGACGTGGTCGGCACCGGGCTGCGCACACCAAGGGGAACCTCGACGGCGTGACCGCGGCCGATCTCGCATCGGTGGGTGCGGGTTGGGAGGTGCACACCGCTGGGGACCCGACCCTCGAGTGGGTGCTGGAGCCGGCGTCGCGGTTCGTGGCGTGGTCCGCTGCGATGCTGCGTGTCGCGGGCCCCGATGCGGTCACCGCGATACTCGCAAGGCGTGGACCTACCGGTGGGGCAGGTTCCGGTGGGGGCCGTTCCGGTGCTGGAGGAGTGTCGCCCTCCGGGGGCGAGCTGTCCTACTCCGGAGGCACCTCCCCAGCAGCAGGGAGGGCCTCGGCGGCCGCCGACATGCGCGTGCTGGCCAGTGTGCTGTCGAGCATCCCAGCCGTCGAGTTGCACGACGCTGTCACCGCTGCGCTGGTCGGGTTCCAGCGCTTCTCGGGTTGTGTCGAGATGGCCGACCGCAGCGATGCAACGGTTGCGTTCATCGACGTGGCAGCGACGGTGCTGGTCGGCCGCTGCGGTGCTCAGCGCTGCGAAGAGCTGGTCGGTCCACTGTCCAAGGCGCTGCGATGGTGCGAACGGCACCCCGATCGGACCGGTGCCATATCGGATGCACTGTTGGCCCGACTGGCAACGGGACTCGGTGCGACCGGCCAGCCCGACATGGCGCGGTCCGTGCTGGAGCAGATCGGTGCCGGTGCCGGTGCCGGTGCCGGCCACGGCGACGGTGCGGTTGCGCGGGGCCGTTCGGCAGACCTTGCCACCGACTCGGCCAACGACTTGGCCAACGACTTGGCCAACGACTTGGCCACCGATGTGGACGGCTTGCGGGACCTGGAGGCACAGATGGAGGTGCTGATGCCCGGAGCACCGAACGCGCGCCTGCTCGACCAGCCGGTCGTCCGCGGCTTCGATCTGGTGGCCGTGGCCGCGTTGCGGGACCGGCTGCTGCGGTCGGTGGTCGGCGACGGCGCCGCCGGGCCCGTCATCGCCCCGGTGTGGCAGCCCGTGCTGAACGGGATCACCGTCGACGTGCGCAACGTCCCCACCGCCTGGGGGCGGGTCTCCGCGAGCGTGCGCTGGCACGGGGGTCGGGCGGCGTTGCTCTGGGAGGTTGAACCCTGGTTCGGTTCGGGCGACGTCGGGGTCCCGGAGGTGAGCGCCGGTGCGCTTTCGCCCGGATGGTCGGCAGCCGGCTGGTCGGGTGAGGCGCTACTCGAGGTTCCGGTGGCACCGGTCAAGCCGTCGGGGCCTGCGGTAGGTGGGTGAGCCCGATCGGGGCGACCGGAGCGCGGGGTTCGGAGTACCCGCATGCGCGGTGTGCCTGCCTGCCTGGCGGGTCAGCCCGCGTGGCGGGTCAGCCCGCCGACACAGCGACGGGCAGGGCGTCCAGGCCGCGCAGGGTGAAGCTCGGCCGGTAGCGCAACTCAGGGAGCAGGTCGTTGGGTCCCGCGGGTGCCGGCGGAGGCTTCGGTAGGGCTGTCGTGTCCAACTCGATGTCGGCGAACCGCTCCAGTAGACCCGAGAACACGATCTCGCCCTCAGCGCGCGCCAGGTGAGCGCCCAGGCAGTGGTGGGCACCCCAACCGAAGCTCAGTGGGGTCGGCGCAGGGCCTTCGGGTCGCGATTCGTCGAAGCGGGCGATGTCGAAGCGCGACGGATCCTCGTAGACCGACTCGTCGTGGTTGCCGCTGCCCTGCAACACGATGTACGACGTCCCTCGCGGGACGGTCCCGCCCAGCACGTCGGTCTCCTCGAGCACGGCTCGCACGTTGAGCTGCACCGGGGAGTCGTGGCGCAGCATCTCCCAGATCGCAGAGCCCATCAACGAGGGTGTCGCACGCAGCCGGGAGAGTTCGTCGGGGTTCGCGAGCAGCAGACGCAGACCGTTGCCGATCAGGTTGGAGGTCGTCTCGAAGCCCGCCGCGTACAACAGGATCGTGTTGGCGATCAGTTCCTCCTCGCTGAGGCGGTCACCCTCGGACTCCACCTGGATCAGAGCGGAGAAGAGCCCGTCGTCGGGTGCGGATTGCTTGCGCTGCGCCAACTCGACGAAGTACTCCCCGAGCCTCTCGGTGGCGGCCTCCCCGCGTGCTATCACCTCGTCGTCGGCAGCGGCGTCGATGAGTCGGGCTGCGTCATGCACGTAGGGGGCGATCTCGTCGCTCTCTGTCGGGGGCACCCCCAACAGCTCGGAGATGACCGCCACGGGGAAGGGCACCGCGAGGGTTTCCATCACGTCGCCCCCGCCATCTAGGGCGAGGTCGTCGAGGATCGGGGTGAGCATCGCCTCGAGGCGGGGCCGCAGCTTCTCCACCCGCTTGGGGGTGAACGCTCGGCTGACCAGGCCTCTGATCCGGGTGTGGTCGGGTGGGTTGAGGAACAACATCACGCTGGTGTCCTCGCGCTGAGGGCGTGAGTTGCCGCTGATGCTGGCCTGCTGGGGCATGTCGGGCTCCACCCGGCCGAGCTTGGGGTTACGGAGCACCTCCATCGAGTCCCGGTAGGTGGCGAGGACCGTGGAGCCGACCCCGCTGGTCCACCGGGGGCTCTCGGCACGGAGCTGGGCGTAGATCGAATAGGGGTCCTGACGTCCCTCGTCGGTGGTGATCACTGCCACCAGGAGTTCGTCCGCTGCCGCTACGTCGAGCATCCGGCCAGTCTGGCACCTTCGCCTCAAACTGCGAGGCTGGGGTACCAGTGATACATCGGTGGCACCCAGCCCCCCTGCTTCCGCGCTCGGGTCGTGAGGGGTGACGCTGGTCTCCCGGCGCCTGTCTCCCAGTAGGGTCTCCCGGCGCTTGTCTACCCAGTTGGGTCTCCCTGCGTTGATCGAGCTGGGTAGGGTCGCGGGCGTGGCCGTGCGGCGCAAGGGACCGAATCTCAACCTCGAGAAGCAGTGCTGGGAAGCGGGCGAGGAGGTGGTCGTCGGCATCGACGAAGTCGGCCGTGGCGCCTGGGCCGGGCCGCTCACCCTCGCAGCGGTGGTGCTGCCGAGGGATCGTCGGGTCTACGGGGTACGTGACTCCAAGCAGCTCACCGAGGCGCGCCGTGAGGAGCTCTTCGAGCGGGTCAAGGACTGGTGCGATGCGGTGGGCGTGGGCCATGTCGACCACGACGAGTGCGACGAACTCGGCATGGCCGAGGCACAGCGCGTGGCGGCGCGCCGGGCCATGGACGCGCTAGGTGTGGTGCCCGACCGCGTGCTGGTCGACGGCCCGTGGGACTTCGTCGGAACGGGCGAGGTCACGACGATCGTCAAGGGGGACACAACCTGCCTGTCCATCGCCGCGGCATCGATCGTCGCCAAGGTCAGCCGTGACCGGCTCATGCGGGCGGCCGCGGTCAACCATCCGGGGTTCGACTTCGAGCGCAACAAGGGCTACCCGTGCCCGCGCCACAAGCTGGCCCTCAAGGGCTACGGACCGACGGCCATCCACCGCCGTTCCTGGGCGTTCATGGACAACCTGCCGTGGCTCACCCGGCGCCTTCCACCCGTCGCCGAGCGCGACACCCTCTTCGCCCCGGGCCCACCGGTGCTCTCGGCGACCGGCTCCACCTGGTAGCCCCCGCGTAACACCCTGGTAGCCCCCGCAGCACGGTTCCCCCGCGACCTTGAAGGTGACGTAGCGCTGAGCGTTCGGTTTCGTTCAAGTTCGGATGTGGGCCGGTCTGGGCGTGGCCGGTGTGGTGTAGCCGGTTCGGGTGTGGCGGATGTCGCTTGATACGGGTCCTTCCCACTGTGGGGAATCACAGTTTTTTGACTGTTCGAAGGAAATTCAGAAAAAACCAGTCATCGCGGCTGAAATTCCTGCGCTCGATAGTGCATGATGTGAGGGCAGCTTTGCTGTGGAGCATGTCGTCCTCCCATCCACCCTTCCTCTCCCATTTGGACGACGTGAACCGAAAGGTCGCCACGCATCGGTACTGATGGGGTCCGATGCGTGGCGGCTCTTTCTAGTTTTCGGCACCTGATCCACCACGGCTACGATCCGCGCCATGGGCCAGCCAGTGACCGTCATCGAGAAGCAGTCCGCGAAGCCCGGGGTGGTCCTCTTCGAGACCAACCGTGCGCTCACCGGTACCGGCCACGAGCACTACTCCGCTGACCGGGAGGTCCGCGGAGAGCGTCCGCCGGACATGATCGCCAGGCGTATCTTCGAACACGGTGGTGTGGACCGTGTCCACGTGAACTCCAACGTCATCACGGTGGAACTTGCCCGGGGTGGTGACGCCGATGGGATCGCAGAGATCATCGGCGACCTCTATACCTACTACCGCCCGGGTGTGCCGATCCCCACCCCCGAGGACTTCGCCACCGAAGAGGACTGACCTCTCGGGCCGGCCATCGCCCGGGCTGACTGTTCGCCCGGACTGACCATCGCCCGGACTGGCCATCGCCCGGGCTGGCCGTTCGGAGCCGGCCACCGGTTGAGACTCACCTTGTCAGTATCGAACACATGTTCGATACTGACAAGGTGTCGAACGGCGTATCCAAAGGGGAACTGGCAGGACTGCTCGGTAACACCGCGCTCGATCCCGGGAACCCGCAGGCGCGTTCTGAGCCCCTACCCCTGAGCTCTGCGACCAGTCATCTCTTTCCGGCCGGCCGATTGCGCCGCGGGAGCGTTCTCGGGATCAGTGGTGGATCGGGTGTGACCAGCGTGGCGTTGGCACTTCTCACGGGACCGGCCCGAAGCGGTGCCTGGACGGGTCTGCTGGGGATGGAGCATCTGGGTTGGGCGGCGGCAGAGGAGATGGGTTTCCCCCTCGAACGTGTGGTGTCCGTCGAACCCCCAGGGACCTCTTCGGTGAGCGCGGCGGATTCCCCCTCGGTGCTGGCGGCCATGATCGATGCCTTCGACGTGGTGGTGGTCGCGGCCGGGGCCCTGCCCCCAGGGCAGGCGTTGCGGCGGTTGCGGGCGAGGGTGCGTGAGCGATCCTCGTTGATGGTCACCCTCGGTGCGGTGCTGCCCGATGCCGATGCACGCATCGAGGTCCTCGGCACGCGTTGGGAAGGGCTGGGTGGAGGATGGGGACGGCTCGCCGGGCGTGCCATCTCTGTGGAGGTGGGCGGTCGCGGTGCGCTTGGGCGGGCACAGCGCGGTGAGATCCTCTTCGACGGCAACGGTGGGCCCGAGGTCCCCTCGGTGGACACGGAGAAGGCAGCCGACCCCCGGGTGCCTGCCCCCCTGATGCCTGACCCCCGGATGGGCGGGCCACGGACGGGACCCCATGAGAGCGGGCCCCAGAGACAGGGTTCGGTTGCATGAGGACCCTGGCGGTGTGCTGCGCGGACTTTCCCGCGTTCGTGGCCGCCTCGGGGGTGCCAGGGCAGCCACCCTTGGCGGTGGTCGCCGCCAACCGCGTCGTGTCGTTGACCGCCCGGGCACGCGGTGAAGGCGTGAGGGTGGGCCAGACCCGCAGGGAAGCCCAGGCGCGGTGTCCGTCGCTGCACGTGGTGCCACCCGATCCCGCCAGGGATGCACGGGTCTTCGAGCGTGTCATGAGGACCCTGGAGGAGGTGGCTCCGCGCTGGGAGGTTGGCGAGGCGGGGCGCTGCGCGGTTCCGGTGCGTGGTCCCTCGAGGTTCTTCGGGGGTGACATCGCCGTCGCGAGGCGTGTTTCGGATCTGGTGGAGGCAACCCTGGCGGAGATCTCGGATTCCTCCACGGGTGACCTCGGGGGTGTGGGCGTTGCGGTGGCCGACGGTCCGCGGGCAGCGGCGGTGCTCGCGGAGATGGCGACCCGCAGCAGAGGGCAAGGTGATGGCATCGGGTGGGGTGGTGGCGCCGGCACTGGCTCCGAGGGCGCAGGCATCGTGGTGGTGCCTGTGGGGGAGACCGCTGAACGCCTCGCGGGTCTTGCGGTGGGCGCACTCGGCGCCGGAGGTGCGGGTTGGGGTGACCCTGCCGCCACCGGAGACCTCATCGACGTGCTCGGGCGCCTCGGCTTGGTGACCCTGGGCATGTTCGCCTCGCTCGAGGTCTCCGATGTGCTCGCCCGGTTCGCCCGTACCGGTGTCGACGCCCACAACTTCGCCAGGGCATCGGAGCAGGATCTGGCGGTTCTCGGGGAACTGCCGCTGGATGTCTCGGTGTCAGCTGAGATCGATCCACCTGCGGAGACGGTCGACAGGGTCGGTTTCGTGGCTAGGTCGCTGGCCACCGAGATGCACTTGGTGCTCGCCGAACGGGGGTTGTTGTGCACCCGGGTGGTGGTTCTCGCGGAAACCACCACCGGGGAGAGGATCGAACGCACCTGGCGGGACGAAGGCACCCTGAGCGCCACGGCGGTGGCCCAGCGGGTCCGCTGGCAGCTCGAGGGTTGGCTCCAGGCTCGCGGCGAAGGTGAGGTGAGGCGCCTGGAGTTGGCGCCCGAGCACCTGATCGCGGATGGCGGGACCCAACTGGAGCTGTGGTCGACCACGACCGGACCACCACGACGCACACGGGAGGGCCTGGCACGTCTCGTGGCGATGTTGGGTCCCGAATCGGTGCTGGTACCACGCCCGGGAGGTGGGCGTTCGGTTGCCGAGGGCCACACCAAGGAACCCTGTGACCCTTCCCCGGGTGCCCGCCCGGGACAGGAGCATGCGGGAAGTGACCTTGCAGGATCCCCACCGGGACCTGTTGCACCACCATGGCCGGGATCGATCCCTGCGCCCTCCCCGACGATGCTGCTGATCGAAGCGTCCCCGGTGGAGCTCCACGACCTCGAAGGTCGCCCTGTGGGGGTCGACGGCAGGGGGGTGCTGTCGGGACAACCGTGCCGTTGCCGCCCTCAGGGCCGGGACTGGTCCGATGTTCAGGCCTGGGCCGGTCCCTGGTGCATCGACGAACGATGGTGGGACCCACTGCGGCACCGTCGTCGTGCCCGGATGCAGGTGCTGTTGGAAAGTGGCGCCCACCTGATCACCCTCGAGTCGGGTCGCTGGCGCCTGGAAGCCACATACGACTGACGCTGCACCTCCCGCACGTCGACGGGACACAGAGCGCGCGGGACACAGAGCGCGCAGGACACAGAGCGCGCAGGGGTACAGAGCGCGCAGGACACAGAGCGCGCAGGGGTACAGCACGACCCCCCGAATTCCTGAGAAGCTGGTTACCGTGTGATCAGCGGCGCATGTCGCCCAGGACGGTCCACCGGGCCGGTCCATGCAACAGGAGTGCGAGAATTGTCCGAGAACCGAGCGTCGTTCGAGAACAACAACAACGGGAGCCCCTCCAGTGCGAACGGCGGCGATGCCCAGCCACTGGTGCTCGTCGTGGAGGACGAGGAAGTGCTCGCAGATGGCATCGCGCGGGGCCTCACCAAGGAGGGCTTCCGGGTCGAGGTGGTCAACGACGGGATCTCCGGTCTGGAGAAGGGACGCTCCGAGGCGATCGAGGCGATCGTGCTCGACATCATGTTGCCGGGCATGAACGGCTACAAGGTCTGCCGCAACCTTCGCAGCGAAGGGGTGACCACCCCGATACTGATGCTCACCGCGAAGTCCGGAGAGTACGACGAGGCCGAGGCGCTCGACACCGGAGCCGACGACTTCCTCTCCAAGCCGTTCTCGTTCGTGGTGTTGGTGGCGCGCCTGCATGCGCTGCTGCGGCGTTCAGCCGATGGCAAGGCCCAACCGATGGTCGTCGGTGACCTCGTGCTCGACCCACTCCCGCGGGTGTGTCGCCGCGGCGAGGTGGCGGTCGACCTCACCACGCGCGAGTACGAGTTGCTCGAGGCGCTGATGCGCCATCCCGGCGCGACCGTCTCCAAACAGGAGCTGCTCGACAAGGTCTGGGGCGAGGACTTCGACGGCGACCCCAACGTCGTCGAGGTGTACATCGGGTACCTGCGACGCAAGATCGACCGCCCCTTCGACCGGCGCGACATCGAGACGGTGCGCGGCGTCGGCTACCGGATAGGGAACTCGAGAGGTGTCTGACCGGCGGACCCCCGTGCGCTCGCACTGGTGGGCGCGGGTGTTCACCTCGGTGAGGTGGAGGATCACCCTCATCGTGACCGTGGTGGTCGGCGTGAGCCTGCTGCTGTCGGGCTATCTGTTGGTGCAGTGGGTGGAGGCGACCCTCATAAACGACGTGCGCAGCCGCAACGAGGTGGCGCTGTCGTCGATGGTCAGGGTGCTCGGTGGGGGACGGCTCCCCTCGGAACTGCTGTTGGACGAGGACGACTTCGAGCGTCAGTTGACCTCGGGAGGCGTGTCGGGGGTGAACGACGTGCTCGGGAGCACCTTCTTCTACATCGACGGAAGCGCCATCGCGTCGGCGGGGGTCGGCGCCAAGTTGGACGATCAGGGGAGGTTCGTGCTGTTCGGCCGCAACCTTCTGCCCCCCGACGAAGGTGGGGGCTACATCGAATCGTCGCGGGTGCTGGTAAGCGACAACGGCGACCTGGTGCTGCATGCGGTCACACCCCGCGTCGACGTGACACGTTCGGTGAGCGCGCTGTCCGGGGCCCTGTTCGTGGTGCTCCCCGCGCTGGTGTTCGCTGCGGGGGGTATGGCGTGGGTCGTCGCGGGCCGGACCCTTGCACCGGTGTCCGCGATGAGCCGTCGCGTCCGTGAGTTGAGCAGCACCAACCTCGACGCACGGGTGCCGGTGCCGCCCAGCCGCGACGAGATCGCAGAGCTGGCGGTGACGATGAACCAGATGCTCGACCGTCTGGAGAAGGCCGCCGACGTGCAGCGTCAGTTCGTCTCCGACGCGAGCCACGAGCTGCGCTCACCGGTGGCTTCGATCCGTGCCCAGCTCGAGACCGCCCTGCGCTACCCCGAGGACGTCGACTGGTCCCGAGTGGCCTCTGTGGTACTGGCCGAGAACGAGCGGCTCGACCATCTTGTCGGCAACCTCCTGGCGATGGCACGCGTGGAGGAGGGTCGTTTCGGGCGACGCACCGAGGTGGCCATGGAGGACCTGGTGGTCGCGCAGGCGAGGCGTTTCACCGACGTGAAGGTGAACCTGAGTGGGGTGTCGGCCGGACGGGTGTGGGGCAACGCGGGTGAGCTCACCAGCGTCGTGCGCAACCTGGCGGACAACGCCGTTCGACATGCCCGCTCACAGGTGGACTTCTCGCTGCGCGAGGCAGGCCCATGGGTGGTGCTGAAGGTGTCCGACGACGGCAAGGGGGTGGCGCCGGCAGACCGCCAACGCATCTTCGAGCGCTTCGCGAGGCTCGAGGAGGGTCGCACCCGCGACAGCGGTGGTGCCGGTCTCGGCCTGGCGTTGTCACGCCGTGTGGTGGAACACCACGGTGGTCAACTCCACGTGGAGGAGTCACCGACCGGTGGTGCCTGTTTCGTCGTCACGTTGCCCTCGGCGCACTGGTCGCCCGAGGATCGGGTGGTCGACGATCCCGAGTCCCGTGCAGGCCCCGATGAGTCGGCCGGAGCCCACGATGCAGGTGCCCGGGAGCCGGGTGCTCAGGCGACCGACGTGGCGTCTGCCAGGTCCACCACGTAGCCGGTGAACGCTGCGCGGGGAAGCGCGGGGGCGAACAGGTAGCCCTGGCCGCGCGGGCAACCGGACTCGACGAGGAAGTTGAGCTGGTCGGGGTTCTCCACCCCTTCGGCCACGGTCACGACTCCGAGGTTCCGCGCCAGCGAGATGATGGTGCGGGTGATGGCACCCGAGCGTCCACTGACGTCGCGCGACGACAACCCGGCTAGGAAGCGACGGTCGACCTTGAGCGTGTGCAGCGGAAGCTCGTGGAGGTACGACAGCGACGAGTAGCCGGTGCCGAAGTCGTCGATAGCGGTGTGGAAGCCCATCTCCTCCAGGGCGCGCAGGCGGCGTGACGCCGCGCCGAGATCGTCCACCAGCAGCGACTCGGTGATCTCGAGCTCTATGCGGGCCGGGTCGATGCCGGTGTCGCGCACGATGCGCTCGAGGCGTGTGAGCAGGTCGGGGCGGTTGAACTCCGAAGCGGAGATGTTCACCGACACGCGCATCGCGGGTGTGAGAACCCCGAGGGTGTCCCAGTAGGTCATGTCCTCGGCAAGGGTGCCGAGGACGAAGTCGCTGATCGCGGCGATGGAGCCCGTGGCCTCCGCGGTGGGGATGAACTGCGAGGGGGGGATCGGCCCGAGGCTGTCGTGGTGCCAGCGCACGAGCGCCTCGGCACCCACCAGCCTCCCGGTCGCCAACTCGACGATCGGTTGGTAGTGCACCTCCAGCTCGCGGCGTGCGGTTGCCAGGCGGAGGTCCTGGTCGAGTTGGAGTCGTCCCTGGTTGCGGATGTCGATCGTGCCGTCGTGGAACCGGAACTGGTTGCGGCCCATCTCGCGGCTCGCGCGCACCGCCTTGTCTGCCGCTGTCAACAACGCTGCGGTGGTGGTGCCGTCGTCGGGTCCGCGCGCTGCGCCCACAGAGGCGGTCAGGTGCAGTTCCAGACCCTCGACGAGCACAGGTTCGGTGATCGAGGTCCGCACGCGGTCCGCCAGCTCGCGTATAGCGGTGTCGAACGCGAGGCCCGAGGAGCGCTCGGAGAGTACGAGGAGGAACTCGTCGACCCCGATCCTGCCGACCCTGGTGGGTTCGGTGCCGTGGCGACGCAGGCGTGCGGCGATCTCCACCAGAACGGCGTCACCGACGTCGGTGCCGAAGGTGTCGTTGATCGTACGGAAGCCGTCCAGGTCGACCTGGAGCACACCGACGCGCTCGTCGGGTTCGCCGGCGTCCTCGAGTGCCCGTTCGAGCACACCGATGACGTGCTCGCGGGTGACCAGTGAGGTGAGCGGGTCGGTCCGCACCGGTGTGTGTTGCCCAGGGTGGGTGGAGAAGGTCCTGGCGTGCTCCTCGAGCACCATCACCACCGACCCGCTGCCGGGCTCGGTCGACGATACCCGCACGTTCACCCAGCGGGACTGCCCGACCCCGTGCAGCAGCAGGGTCTGTTCGGGCTGGTGGTGACCGTGCAGGGCGGTGACCACCTGGGTGTCGGATGCGGCGAGCTCGCCGGCGGTGGTCGATTCGAAGTGCCAGGGTGGATCGTAGGCCGATGCACCGACGATCTGCTGGGCCGGGATCCCGAGCATCACACAAAGGGCACGGTTGGCGTCGAGGATCACGCCGTCGGCGCCGACCATCGCCACACCTTCGCTCAACAGGTCCAAAGAGCCCGCCCACGGTGCTGGAGAGTCCGTTGGGTACTCCATCGGGTTGACTCCCTCCAAGGAGACATTGAAGGCCGATCCGCAGACGGGCCGGGCGTGCTCGTACGCATCAAAACCTACGGC
>JBKEAI010000185.1:0-6010 GCA_047972145.1 Microthrixaceae bacterium | reverse complement strand
CCACCGAAGGCGACGAGAGCCAGACCCGCTGGATCCACCCCACGGGCGACCGAGACCGCACGCACCGCCTCCTCCATCGCCGCGTCGACGACCGTGATCACGCCCTCGGCAGATGCTCCTGCCGCATCGAGTGCGTCCCGGGCGGCATTCACATCGAGCCCACCGATGCCGGGCAACTCGACCCCTTCGCCCAGGCGACCCGCCACCAGGTTCGCGTCGGTGACCGTCGGCTCGACCCCACCCTTGCCGTAGCATGCGGGCCCCGGCTCGGCCCCCGCACTGCGCGGGCCCACCCGCAACGCTCCGCCGGCATCCACCGCTGCGATCGACCCTCCACCGGCCCCGATAGTGTGCACGTCGAGCGATGGTTGGCGGATGGGATACCCGCCGACGACCCGCTCTCCCGCCGGGTCGGGAACCCCGCCGCGCACCAGGCACACGTCGGTGCTGGTACCTCCCATGTCGAAGGTGACCGCATCGGGGAACCCGCTCGCCACGGCCGCCGCGGCGCCTGCCTCCACACCGCCGGCAGGACCCGACAACAGCAACGACACCGGCACCTGCGCACCGCGGACCACCGGCACGAGGCCACCCGCGGAGGTCATCACCGACACCTCGTCGGCCATATCTTCCAACCCCGTGAGATAGGCCCTGCACACCGGCCGCAGGTACGCGTTGAGAACGGTGGTGACCGTCCGCTCGTACTCACGGAACTGCGGTGACACATCGACCGACAGCGAGATGTCCAACGGTCCGAGCGCTTCGAGCGCGTCGGCGACCGCACGTTCATGGGCGGGGTTGAGGTCGCTGTGCAACAGGCAGACCGCGACGGCTTGAGAGCCGGCCGCTACGGCTTGAGAGCCGGCCGCTTCGGTGCCCGCCGCATTCGTGACGGGTGCCTCCGTGCCGGCCGCCTGTTGGCCCGCCCCTTCCATGCCGGTCAACAGAGCCTCGATCAGCGGTGCCAGATCGAGTGGCGTGAGCTCGTCACCGTCGGGACCGAGGCGACCGGTGACCTCCAGACGTCGCTCCCGCGGCACCAACGGCGCGGGACGGTCCGCCCAGAGGTCGTACAGCGAGGGGCGATCCTGGCGGGCGATCTCGATCACGTCGGCGAAACCCTCGTCGGTGACCAACCAGACCGCCGCCCCGCGCCGCTCCAGGAGCGCATTGGTGGCCACGGTCGTGCCGTGCGCCAGCGCGCTCGGACGCGATCCGTCATCCCCAGCCACCCTGTCACCCCCGGCTGCCCCATCACACTCGGTCGCCGCAACACTTCCGTTCGCCGGGTCACCCCCGGCCGCATCATCACCTCCGGCCGCATCATCACCCGCGGCCGCGGCGAGCACGGCCCGGCTGGCGGTTCGCACCGCTTCGCCCGGGTCCACAGGCGTCGAAGGCACCTTCGCGATCGTTCCATCCGCGGCGACCACGTCGGTGAAGGTGCCCCCTGTATCGACCCCGACGCGCATCACACGAAACTACCCGTGACCTGAGCGGTCACCGTCGGCGAGGAGCCTCCGAGGTGGTCCGGGTTGCGCAGGTGCGCCGACCGACGATCAGGAGCCCGGCGGCGCCACGACCGGTTGGGCGACGTGCGATGCCAGCGCCAACAGCTCCCGGTCCCGGTGGTGCGCCCCCATCAGCTGGAGCCCGATCGGCAGTCCATCGGAACCCATCCCTGCGGGAAACACCACTGATGGCAACCCCGCGTAGATGGGGACGCTCGCCCACACGAGTTGACTCAACGCGGGAACCAGCTCACCGTCGATGTCGAGTTGGCGGGTGAGGAGGTCCGACTCATCGACCGGGAACGCGGTGGTGCTGAACACCGGCGAGAGCACCGCGTCGTACCCGCCCCGGGAGGCCGCGACGTCGAGTGCCGCGGTCCACGCCCGTCGGGTGCGGGCCTGCTCGTCGAGGTGGTCGAACCAGTTCCTGACCGTCTTGGGTTCCTGACCAACAGGTGGGATCCCTCCACCCATGATCGTCAGCAGCATCTGGACGTACTCACCCTGAATCGCTGCGACGTCGGGTAGCGCTGGGGAGCGATCGACGACGGCGCCCGCACTTTCGAAGCTCTCGAGGCACTGCTCGAAGGCGCCACGCACCTCCGCTGAGATCGGCACACCTGCCTCGTCGGCGAGCGCCGCGACACGCACACCGGCGAGGTCCCCGAACCTCGGCTCGAAGACCGGATGATCCGCGAGCACCCCGACCAGCAGATCCAGGTCGTCCGCGCTGGTGGCGATGGGGCCGGCCACCGACAGCTCGTCGCTGTGGGAGTCGAACCCGGGCATGTAGTGGCCGTCCTTGTCGATCAGCCCGTAGGTCGGCTTGAGGCCCCAGATCCCACAGAACGCCGCGGGAACCCGGATGGACCCACCTATGTCGCTGCCGACCTCCGCCACGACGAACCCAGCCGCGACCGCGGCCGCCGCTCCACCGGAGGACCCGCCGGGTGAACGACCGTGGCCGTGGGGGTTGTGGGTCACCCCGTACACGGGGTTGGAGGACTGATGGTCCGACAACGACGGCGGCACGTTCGTCTTGCCCAGGATCACCGCCCCGGCGGCGCGGAGGCGTTGCACCACCTTCGCATCTTCGGTCGCGATGTGATCGGCTGCCTCGGTGAGTCCCCAGGTGGTCGGCAGACCCTCCACGTCGAAGGCCTCCTTGACCGTCATCGGCAACCCGAGCAACGGGGGTCGCTCTCCCGCGGCGCGACGCCGGTCGGACTCCGCCGCCGCGACGAGCGCCCGGTCGAAGTCCCGCACGACCACCGCGTTGAGTGCGCCGTCACCCGCCTCGATACGTGCGATCGCGGCCTCAGTGGCTTCGACCGAGGTCATCTCGCCGCCGCTGATCGCCGCAACCTGTTCGCTGATCCTGCCCATGGGTTCCTCCTGGGTTCCTCCGAGGCGCACAACATATGCCGCTGGGCGAGCCCCGAAGCCGGGAGGCCATCGCCAGCCCCCAGGGCACGGGTGCCGGAAGGCTCAGTCCACCTCCAGGTTCCATACGTCGTCGCCGAGCGCCTTGGTCCAGCGCTTGTGTTCCGCCTGGGTGTCATCGCCCGATTCGGTGAGGATCACGGCCTGGTCAGCGACGCTTCGCAACCAGCCGTCGCGGCGCCCCAGAGCCTTGCGGCGACCTTCGGCATCAGCGGGCCTGGAGCGCTCCAGGGTCACCACGGAGTCGGCTCCGGCAAGCTCGGCCTCGAAGCGTGCACGGCGGGCCTTCGACCACGCAGCGGCCGGGTCGGGATAGGGCAGCACGACCACGTACGGTGCCCCGGCCTCCCGGGCGGCCCGCGCTGCGAGTGCCTCGGCACCCTCGCGCAGCCCGGTCAGCACCACCGCGTCGGAGTGCATCTCCACCCAACCTGCGATGATGCGCGACAACTCGCCCAGAGAACCCTCGACCACGGGTGAAGACGTGCCACCGACCACCACCAGGAACCCTGCCGGTACCCTGCCGTCACGCGCCCGCGCACCATCGGACCGGCGCACGTCCCCATCGGCACCTGGGACATCCAGGTTCCTACCACCGTCGGTGGAGGGATCGGAGCCGGACGCCGAACGTTTCCCGCGTGCAGCGCTGCCGCCTGATCCAGAGGTGGGCGCATCCGGATCACCGAGGTCAGCCTCGGTCGGCGGCGATGTGCCCGCCGCCCCCGAGCGGTTCTGCACCGCGGCGACTGCAAGGCGGTCCACCACGTCGTTCCAGTGGTCCCCCGAGTGGCCCTTGACCCACTCGAGTCCGAGGTCCGGGCGGTCGCGGAAGTGCGGCACGAGTCGCTCCCACAGGTCGCGGTTGGCGACCGGTTTGCGTTGGGAGTTCTTCCAACCGCGCTTGAGCCAACCCTGCCACCAGCGGTCCCGCCAGCAGTTCACGACATAGGTCGAGTCCGACACGATCCGCAGTGGCCCCTCGAAGCGCTCCACCGCCGCGATCACCGCACAGAGCTCCATGCGCTGGTTGGTGCTCTCGGCTTCGAAGCCACTCGCCCAGGCACCGTCGACTTCGGCCCAGGCCCAGCCGCCCGGGCCGGGGTTCCCACTGCACGCACCGTCGGTGTAGATCACCACCATGAGCACACTCGGTGTCTCAACGGTGCGAGAGTGTGGTCAGGAACCATCCTCGCAACCTAGATCCACTCCCCCGGTAGGACACATGATCATCGACGGCTTCGCCCACCAGCTCCCCGACACCGATCCGACGGAGACCGAGGAATGGCTCGACTCACTCGAGGCGGTCGTCGACCAACGCGGGCGTGCCAGGGCCCAGTACCTGATGTCACGGCTCACCCAGCGTGCTCGACAGCTCGCCATCGGAACGCCGGCGGGCATCTCGACGCCGTATGTGAACACCATCCCAGCCGAGGACGAACCCTGGTTCCCTGGCGACGAGGACCTCGAACGCCAGATTCGCCGCTACATCCGCTGGAACGCTGCCGCGCAGGTGGTGCGGGCCAACAAGGCGGCCGACGCGATCGGGGGACACCTGTCGACCTTCGCGTCGTCGGCCGCGCTGTACGAAGTCGGCTTCAACCACTTCTTCCGGGGCAAGGAGGCCGGACCCGGCGACCACGTGTACATCCAGGGCCACGCGTCACCGGGTATCTACGCACGGGCGTTCCTCGAGTACCGCCTCGACGAGGCCGACCTCGACCGGTTCCGCCGTGAGATCGACAGCCCCGCCAGCACGGGCCGCGGCCTGCCGTCGTATCCACACCCGCGACTGATGCCGGACTTCTGGGAGTACCCGACGGTGTCGATGGGGCTGGGGCCGATCCTGTCGATCTACCAGGCCCGCTACAACAAGTACCTGGAACACCGTCGCATCGACGATGCCGGCGGGTCGCGTGTGTGGTGCTACGTCGGCGACGGTGAGTGCGACGAGCCCGAGACGCTCGGTTCGATCTCCCTCGCCGCACGCGACGGCCTCGACAACCTCACCTGGGTGATCAACTGCAACCTCCAGCGCCTGGACGGCCCTGTGCGCGGCAACGGCAAGATCATCCAGGAGCTCGAGGCGATCTTCCGGGGTGCGGGTTGGAACGTGATCAAGGTGATCTGGGGTGGACGGTGGGACGAGTTGTTGATGCGCGACACCGACAGCGTTCTGTTGAACCAGATGAACACCACCATCGACGGCGAGTTCCAGCGCTACGCCATCGAAGACGGTAACTACATCCGCGAGAACTTCTTCGGGCCTGACCCCCGGTTGCGTGCGATGGTCGAGCACCTCTCCGACGACGACCTGACCAAGCTCCCCCGAGGCGGCCACGACTACCGCAAGATCTACGCGGCATACCGCGCCGCGGTGCAGACCAAGGGTGTGCCCACGGTGATCCTCGCCAAGACGGTGAAGGGTTGGACCCTCGGCGAAGGTGTCGAGGGTCGCAACTCCACCCACCAGATCAAGAAGATGTCCGCCGAGCAGTTGCTCGGGCTGCGAGACCGCCTGCACCTCCAGGACGTCATCTCCGAGGAGGACCTCGCGGATGGGATACCGCCGTTCGTGCGCCCGGCACCCGATTCGGAGGAGACCCGCTACCTCCAACAGCGGCGGCGAGCTCTGGACGGACCTGTACCCAGCCGTGGCATGGCGGTTCGGCGACCCATATCGGCGCCATCGCCCGAGGTGTTCACCGAACTGCTCGGCGGATCCGGCAACCAATCCGCCAGCACGACCACCGCGTTCACGCGACTGCTGAGGAACCTGTGCCGCGACGAGGCGATGGGATCGCGCGTGGTGCCGATCATCCCCGACGAGGCCCGCACCTTCGGCCTGGATTCGATCTTCCCGTCCGCCAAGATCTTCAACACCAACGGCCAGAACTACCTGCCAGTGGACCGCGAGCTGATGCTCTCCTACAAGGAGTCCGAGGCCGGTCAGATCATGCACACCGGCATCAACGAGGCCGGCTCCGCCGCCGCGTTCCAGTCGGTGGGCACGTCCTACGCGACGCAGGGCGAGCCGCTGGTGCCGTTCTACATCTTCT
>JBKEAI010000140.1:0-51961 GCA_047972145.1 Microthrixaceae bacterium | reverse complement strand
CCCAGGCGGCGGTGACGCTCTATGAGGTCGGAACGATCAAGTTCATCCCCGGGGTGCGCACCTACGTGGCGGTGGACGGCGGCATGAGCGACAACCCACGACCGGTGCTGTACGGCTCGGGCTACGAGACGTTCCTGCCCCGAGCGGTGGGTGCCGAGCGCGAGATGCCGATCCGTCTGGTCGGCAAGCACTGCGAGTCGGGTGACCTGATCGTGCGTGAGGGGGCCGTTCCGGGGGATCTGGCGGTCGGCGACATCGTCGCCACGCCAGTGACCGGGGCCTACGGGCACTCGATGGGCAGCAACTACAACAAGGTCCTGCGACCTCCGGTGGTGTTCGTGCGCGGCGGTGAAGCCCGCCAGGTGATCCGGCGTGAAACCGTCGCCGATCTACTTGCCACCGACCTCGGCTAGCAGCACCTCGATCGACCACGCCCGCCCAGACTCACCCCACTGACTCAAGTTCGCGCCCGTGTCTCAAGTTCGCCTCTGTGACTCAAGTTCGCGCCCGTGACTCAGGTTCTCCTGCGCGACCCAACTTCGCGCCCGTGACTCAGGTTCGGGTTCGCGGTCGCCCACGCGCGATACGACACCCGCCGACTCACTCGAACAACCTGAGTCACCCACGCACTCTCGGATTGACGCACCGATGTAGGTTCCGGTCGCGTGGCGGATTCGAGTTCGCCTGCCCGACTCAAGTTCGCGTGTCCGACTCAGGTTCGCGCCCGTGACTCAAGTTCGAGTTCTCAGTCGCCCACGCGCGATACGACCGCCAGCGACTCATTCCAACAACCTGAGTCGCTCACGCGTTCTGGGGTTGCCGGACCGATGTAGGTTCCGGCCGCGTGGCGGATTCGAGTTCGCCTGCCCGACTCAAGTTCGCGCCCGTGACTCAAGTTCGAGTTCTCAGTCACCCACGCGCGATACGACCGCCAGCGACTCATTCCAACAACCTGAGTCGCTCACGCTTGGTCCGGATGTTCGCAGTGGGTCGGGTGACCCGTTTCGTAGGCTCGGTCCATGTCGGAGCATGTCTGCCATGACTACGACCAAGGTTGATTCGAAGATCGAGGTGATCGCGGCGGGCCAAGCGGGTCGCTTTACGAGGGCGCAGGTGCGGTCGGTGACGGACAACGCGAGTGGCCTCATCGGCTCCCGCATGCGATCCGGTCGGTGGCGGCGGCTCACCCGAAGGGTGCTCTGCCTGCCCGGAGCGCCCGTGGGCTGGCGGGGAGAAATCTGGACTGCCTACCTGCACGTGGGGCAGGACTCTGTGGTGAGCCACCGCTCCGCTGGATTGCTCCACGGGCTTCCGGGCATCGAGGTCGGGCCTGCTTCGTTGACCCTCCCTGCAGGCTGCCACCGCCGGTATCCCGATGGGGAGTTGTATCAACGGCGCGACCTGCCCCCCGGCCAGCGCGAGGTGATAGTCGGCCTGCCCGTCACCTCGGTGGCCCGCACGATCGTGGATCTGGCCTCGGGGGCTTCCCGACCAAGGATCGAGGCCTGGTTGGACCACTGCACCGCCGAGCGGTTGGTCACCCCCGATGACATGCGCCGTACCCTCGAGTCCCGTGCGGCTTGGGGAAAGCGCTCGGTGGCCACGCTCGAAGAGGTGCTGACCGACTATCTGCCGGGTGAGGGAGTGCCGCAGGGTCGCCTGGAGCGAGAACTCGACAAGATCGTGCAGCTTGCGGGGATTCCCCGCGGGCTGCCTCAGTTCGGACACCCTGGTGAGGATTCCAGCTCCGAGTTGGTCGACCGGGCCTGGCTCCAGACGCACCTGATCGTCGAGTGTGACGGCCGGCGTTGGCATGAACGTCGCCGCGCCGCGCGCGTCGACCGTCGTAGGGATGTGTCCGCGGCCGAGGAGGGCTGGCAGACGATCAGATTCGGCCACGAAGAGTTGGTGTGCGATCCCGAGGGGTGCGCTCGCCAATTGCGCACGATCTACGAACAGCGGATGGTCGACCAGATCGCCAACCCCGTTGCCGACGACGTCGTTGCCGAGGAGCTCGTTGCCGGGCATGCGTGACCCAAGTCGGCCTGAACGACTCATCTCGCTGAGTGACTCATGTTGCTGAACGGCTCATTGCTGACGGGAACGACTCAGGTGGTTGGTGTGAGTCGGTGGGGGTCGTATCGCGCGTGGGTGACTGCGAGCTCGAAGTTGAGTCGGCGAGGCGAACTTGAGTCGGTCAGGTGAACTTGAGTCGGTCAGGTGAACTTGAGTCGTTGGGGCGCGGTGGCCTCCCTTGTCTGTCGGCGTGGGGCTTGTGTGACTCAGGTTGTTGGTGTGAGTCGGTGGGGGTCGTATCGCGCGTGGGTGACTGCGAGCTAGAACTTGAGTCGGCGAGGCGAACTTGAGTCGGTCAGGCGAACATGAGTCGTTTGGGCTCGGTGGCCTTCCTTGTCTGTAGGCGTGGGGCTTGTGTGACTCAGGTTGTTGGTGTGAGTCGGGGGGGGTCGTATCGCGCGTGGGTGACTGCGAGCTCGAAGTTGAGTCGGTCAGGTGAACTTGGAGTTGGCGAGGCGAAGTTGAGTCGGTCAGGTGAACTTGAGTCGGCTGGGCGAACTTGAGTCGGCTAGGCGAACATGAGACATTCGGGTGGGGTCGCAGCGTGCGTCGCGCGAATGAGGTCGTGGGTCGGCGGGGGTGGCCGGTACCGTGGCGGGCGTGGAACGGACGGTCAACATCGGTGTGCTCGGCTGCGGCAACGTCGGGGCGGCGCTCATCAACCTCGTGGCCGAGCGCGGCGACGAGATCGAGTCGCGCACCGGGATCCGCCTGGAGGTGATCCGCGTCGCGGTGCGTTCGCTGTCCAAAGAGCGCGACGTCAACCTGCCCGCCAAGGCGTTCACCACGAGTGCCGACGAAGTCGTCGACGACGCGAGTGTGGACCTCGTCGTGGAGGTGATCGGAGGGATCGAACCCGCCCGCGAGCTGATCCTGAGGGCCCTGGCGACCGGCAAGCCGGTCGTCACTGCCAACAAGGAGCTCCTCGCAAACCACGGCGCCGAGCTCTACGGCGCGTCTGACGACGCCGGGGTCGACCTGCTCTTCGAGGCCGCGGTTGCCGGCGGCATCCCCCTGATTCGCCCCCTGCGGGAGTCACTCGTGGGCGAGGACGTCTCGCGGGTGATGGGCATCGTCAACGGCACGACCAACTACATACTCACCAAGATGACCGAGGAGGGCTGGAGCTACTCCGAGGCCCTCGCCGAGGCGCAAAGCCTCGGTTACGCCGAGCGCGACCCCACCGCGGACGTCGAGGGCTTCGACGCCGGGGCCAAAGCCGCGATCATCTCCACGATCGCGTTCGGTCAGAAGGTGGTTGCCGGTGATGTGAGTCACGAGGGGATCTCGGGGATCACATCGACCGACATCGATTTCGCCCGTCGGCTCGGCTACCAGATCAAGCTGCTCGCGCTGTGCGACCGGCTCGACGACGGTTCGGTGGCGGTGCGGGTACACCCGACGATGGTGCCCGACCAGCATCCGCTCGCCTCGGTGCGCGACAGCTTCAACGCCGTGTTCGTCGAGGGCGACGCGGTGGGTGACCTCATGTTCTTCGGGCGGGGTGCGGGCGGATTTCCGACCGCATCGGCGGTGCTCGGCGACGTGGTCGACGCGGCAGCCAACCTCACGAAGGCAACCCACGCCTCCCTCGGGAGCTTCTCCAAGGCGAAGGTACGCCCGATCGACGACCTTCACTATCGCTACTACCTCAACTTGGAGGTGGCCGATGAACCAGGGGTGTTGGCGTCGGTCGCGGGGCTGTTCGGCAAGCACGACGTGTCGATCCGCTCGATGGAACAGCAATCGCTCGATGCAACAGCCACGAGCACCAGCACCACCGGTGGGCTCGCACGGTTGATATTCATCACCCACGACGCCAAGGAGGCCGACGTGATGGCGACCCTGCACGAACTGCGCGATCTGAGCGCGGTGGTCGGGGTCGGCTCGGTCCTGCGCGTCATCGGCGCGGACTGAACCTGTCGAGGCCTGATCGTGCACTACGTATCGACACGTGGGGACGCTCCTCGACTGGGCTTCGCGGACGTGCTGCTGACCGGGCTGGCGTCCGACGGGGGTCTCTACGTTCCCGACCACTGGCCGGCGTTGCCTCCGCTGACCGACCTGCGCGGGCTGTCCTATCCCGAGCTCGCCGTGGAGGTCATGTGGCCCTTCGTCGAGGGCGACGCAGTCGACGCCAACTGGTCCTCGGGCGGTGGGTCCGACGATGACCCAACGTGGGAGATCACACCTGGCGAGTTCTCGCGGATCGTGCACGAGGCGTACGCGACCTTCGACCGACCCGAGGTCTGTCCTGTGGTGCCCCTCGGAGACATGTGGCTGGTCGAGCTCTTCCACGGCCCGACGCTCGCGTTCAAGGACGTGGCGCTCCAGGTGGTCGGGCGCCTCTTCGACCACGTGTTGGCCGAACGCGACTCCACTGTCACGATCCTCGGAGCCACCTCGGGCGACACCGGCTCCGCAGCGATGGCCGCGTTCGCCGAGCGTGACCGCACCGAGTGCGTGATCCTGTATCCCGACGGTCGCACGTCTGACATCCAGCGTCGCCAGATGACCACCGTCGAGGCTCTGAACTGCCATGCCGTCGCCGTCGAGGGGACCTTCGACGACTGTCAGGATCTGGTCAAGGCAGCGTTCGGCGACGAGGAGTTCCGTACCGAGGTGGGCCTGAGCGCGGTCAACTCGATCAACTGGGGCCGGGTGATGGCCCAGGTCGTGTACTACGTGTGGGCCTACCTACATGTCGTACCGGGGGGCAGTGTCGTACCGGGGGGCAGTGTCGTACCCGGGGGCAGTGTCGAGGGTGCGGGGTCGGATGTGCCGGCATCGACGCGAACCGGCTCTGTGGCCGGTGTGCCAGGACCCCACGAGGTCGGCGAGATCGACTTCTGCGTACCGACCGGCAACTTCGGCAACGTGCTCGCCGGCTGGGTGGCGAAGCAGATGGGTCTACCGATCCGCCGACTCGTGGTGGCGTCGAACCGCAACGACATCCTCACCCGCACGATCAACGACGGCGACATGTCGACAGCTGAGGTTGTGCCGACCACGTCCCCGTCGATGGACATACAGGTGTCGTCGAACCTCGAACGGCTGCTCTTCGAGGTGCTCGGCCGGGACGGCGACGCCGTGCGCACAGTGCTTGGCAGGTTCCGAGGGGAGGGCTCGGTGCAGATCCCAGAGGAGATCCGTGAGTCGATCAGGGCGGACTTCGATGCGGGCTCGATCACAGACGCCGAGGTGGCCGAGGTGATCGACCGGGTCCACGAGGAGTTCGGCGTGCTGGTCGACCCCCACTCCGCGGTGGGTATCGGTGTGGCTGAACGAACCCTCTCACGTCGGGCCATCGCGGGGGATCCAAGCACCGCTGATCCAAGTACCGCTGATCCAAGCACCGCCGATCAGTTTGCCGACGACGTGGCACGCACGGTGCCGATGGTTTGCCTTGCGACGGCGCACCCCGCGAAGTTCCCCGACGCGGTGTTCGACGCCACAGGTGTGCGCCCGGCGCTTCCGGCAAAGCTGGGCGATCTGCTCGATCGTCCCGAACGGATCGACCATGTCGGCGACGACCTCGCCGAGGTGGAGGCTCTGGTTCGTCGGGTGCTTGCAGTTCGCGGTTGACCGCCGGTACATTGGTTGAGTCGTCACCGGCGGGGGCCATGGCGGCATTCCAACCCTAAACAGCTGTTGCGGCTGGAGCAGCGGTTCACCGAAGTCCCCTCCCTGATCCTCGGGGTGGTCGACCGACGTGAAGTGACTGCAAGGCGGAATCGCCACCGGGCCCACATGAGCCCGACATCTGGATGTTCCCGGATGTTCGGCTCCACCAGCACGAAACCGTGGTGGTGCCCACCGGTACCCCCGACGACCCGACCAGTGATTCGACCTGAGTCGGCAACTCCGAGAACGGAGCAACAAATCGTGAGTGTTGACCTGCAAGGCCTCGAGCGCAAGGACCGCGCCGAGCTCGCCACAATCGCCCAGGCACTGGGCGGCAAGACGACCAGTCGCACCAAGAAGGCAGACATGGTCAAGATAATCCTGGAGCTGTCGGGAGTGTCCGACGGCGACGGCGGAGGTGCCAACGGTTCCGCCGGGTCGAGCGGATCGACCGATGCCGGATCCAGTTCGGGCACCGGATCAGGTTCGGGCAATGGAGCCTCGGCGGGTAGATCCTCCGCTGGTACGACGGCGGGCCGAGATGGGTCGGGCCCAGATGGGTCGGCGACCGGCGGATCTGAATCCGCTTCGGTGAGCCCAAACGGAGCCGGCTCGGCCAAGGACTCCGGTCCCGACGGTGGGGGCTCCTCCACCGACGGCGAACACCAGGGTGGTTCCGAGGCGACCAAGAGCGATGGCAGCACCGAAGATGGCGGAGATGGTGACGCCTCGGCGGGCAAGGACCAGGGCCGCTCTTCCACTGAGGGTCGCGGGGGTGAGGGCCAGGACGGTCGACAGAACCAGAACCGCAATCGCAACCAGGGCGCCAACAACCAGGGTCAGAACCAGGGCGGCGGCAACCAGGGCGGCAAGAACAACCAGAACCGCAACCGCAACCAGGGTGGCAACAACCAGGGTCAGAACCAGGGTGGCAACAACCAGGGCGGCGGCAACCAGGGAGGCAACGACGAACCCGAGCCGGGCAACCGTCGGGGACGCCGGCGCAGGGGCCGCAACCGTGGCGGCCAGCGCGACGACGCACCCGAACAGCAGTGGGACGGCGAGCCGGTGCCGGTGGCCGGGATGCTCGACCTGCGCGACGACGGCTACGGCTTCCTGAGGGTCAAGGGCTTCCTGCCCAGCACCGAGGACGCGTACGTATCGGTCAAGCAGGTTCGCCAGCTCGGACTGCGCAAGGGCGACATCCTCGAAGGTGCGGCGCGACCGGCCAACCGCCAGGAGAAGAACCCGGCGATCCTGCGCATCGACAAGGTCAACGGCGAGGACCCCGAGAGCCAGCGCAACCGACCCCGTTTCGAGGACCTGACCCCGCTTTTCCCCGATTCGAAGCTGACCCTGGAGCGGGCCGACCAGCCCCTCGACATGACCTCGCGGATCATCGACCTGATCTCGCCGATCGGTAAGGGGCAGCGCGGCCTGATCGTGTCGCCCCCCAAGGCCGGCAAGACGACCGTGATGAAGACGATCGCGAAGTCGATCGAGGCCAACAGCCCCGAGGTCCACCTGATGGTGCTGCTCGTAGACGAGCGACCCGAAGAGGTGACCGACATGCGCCGTTCGGTGAAGGGCGACGTGATCGCCTCCACCTTCGACCGGCCGTCGGACGAGCACACCCAGGTGGCAGAACTGTCGATCGAGCGAGCCAAGCGCCTGGTCGAAGCCGGCAAGGACGTCGTGGTGATCCTCGATGGCATCACACGTCTGTCGCGTGCGTACAACCTCGCGGCACCAGCGAGCGGGCGGATCATGTCCGGCGGTATCGACACCGGTGCGTTGTATCCCCCGAAGCGTTTCTTCGGAGCGGCACGCAACGTCGAGGAGGGTGGTTCGCTCACGATCCTCGCCACCGCCCTGGTGGAGACCGGCTCCAAGATGGACGAGGTGATCTTCGAGGAGTTCAAGGGCACCGGCAACATGGAGCTGCGCCTCGACCGCAAGGCCTCCGAGAAGCGCATCTATCCCGCGATCGACGTGGACGCGTCCTCCACGCGCCACGAGGAGTTGCTCTTCGAGCGCACCCAGCTCCAACAGGTCTGGAAGCTACGCAGGGTGCTCTCGGGTCTCGCCGCGGAGAGCGGATCGGGAGCCGGGCTGGAGTTGTTGATCGACCGGATGAAGACCTTCCCCGACAACGACCAGTTCCTCGCCGAGATCGCGAAGGCTCCGGGCGTTCCTGGCTGATCCCCGACCCGGAACCATGCCGGCGGTACCCGTGGGTCGGCGTGCCCGATGCCTGGCCGCCACCGCTGGGATGTCGTGGCTGGGAGGTCATGGCTGAGCCGCCACTGGCTGAGCCGCCACGGCTGGGAGGTCACGGGGCCGAACTGCCATAATCGAAACCCCATGGATCCCGTTCGGAAATCGGGATCGACAGATGGAAGAGAGAGCCAATGCAGGCCGGAATCCACCCCGACTACCGCTACGTGGTGTTCCAGGACACCTCCTCGGGTGACAAGTTCATAACCCGATCCACGATCGAGACCGACGAGACGATCACCTGGGACGACGGCAACGAGTATCCGCTCGCCAAGGTCGAGATCTCGGCGTTCACCCACCCGTTCTTCACCGGCCAGATGAAGATCGTCGACACCGCTGGTCGTGTGGAGCGCTTCGAGCGCCGCTACGGCGCCCGCAAAAAAAAGGGCGCCGCCAAGGCCGAGGCCGGCACAGACAAGACCGGCACAGACAAGACCGGCACTGACAAGACCGGCACTGACAAGACCGGCACAGACAAGGCCGAGGCCGACAGCTGAACTCTGACCGCCGGGCGGGGCTGCTCGGCACCAAGCTGGCAGCACTGGTGCGCGACCTCGACGGCGTCGAGGTCGTCCCCGAGCCGCTCGGAGGCACATCGGCTGCCATCGGCGACCGAACCGCCTACGTCCTTCAGGAGGCCGTCTCTCCCGCTTCGTTGGGAGCCGCAGTGGTGCACGCCCTGCGAAGTTCCGCGAGTCGGTTGGTGTTGTTCGCAGACGATGGTGCCGACGTGGCGGCGCGACTCGCGGCGCGGTTCGACCGGGGTCCCTCGATCGAGGTGCGTGCGGTCGATGGGGCGACCTCGAGCCCTGCTGTCCCCGAGGGGCTTTCGGTGGTGCTGCCCGGACCCGACGGTGTCGAAGCGCTCTTGGATCGACTCCGCTCCGCTGGGCTCGAGACGGTGCTCGAGGCCGGTGTGTGGCGCGGTGAGCTCCTCGGTCTGGAGGTTGCGCGGATCGTGTTGTGGCCCATCGAGACCGGCGGTGACGGTACGTTCCACATCGAAGCCGGTGTCGGCCGGTTCGACCGCGATGCGACCGCTGCGATGCATGGTGGCGAGTCCACCGACGCTGCGTTGGAGCGCGTTATCGGCACCGTGTCGGCACAGCGTCACAGGGGGGCGACAGGTCATCCGATGTGCAGGCTCGCCCGCTCACGCTGGTTGCGCGCGGAGGCACTAGCCGATCCTGCGCTGGTAGGCGCCGGCGACCTGTATCCGGTCGAGTCGAGCTTCGTGGCCGACAGCGTGCGCGAGGAACGTCCCGCTGCTGCGCACGGGACCACGGCCGACGGTGAGCCGGTGGTGGTCGTGTTCGGTTCCGGGCTACCGCTCGAACTCGTGCCGGTGGCACTCGACGTGCGCGAGATGCATGATCCCGGTGTGCTGTTGCGCGTGGTGGTGCCACCCAGGGACCGGCTCGGTGTGACCGAGGACCTTCTCGTGATCGCTGATCCCACCGGTGGCCCTGTCGAACTTGTCACGCTCGATCCCCCCTGGGGTACCGGAGACGGCGATGGCTGACCCAGGCCGCACCTCCGATGCCCTGCGCGCACGCCTCGAGGGAATCGAACGCGACTACGCCAACTACGAGGCCCAGCTCGCGGACCCCGAGGTGGTGGCCGACCGTGAACGCTTCGTCGCGGTGAGCCGCCGCTACAAGGAGCTCGAACCGGTGGTCGCGACGTTCTCGGAGCTGCGCAGCACCGAGGATGATCTGGAGGCCGCCGAGGAGTTGATCGAGGTGGCCACAGGTGAGGACCGCGAATCGTTGCACGAGGAGATCGAGCGGTCCCGCTCAGCGATCGAGAGGCTGACCGAGGAGCTCCGGGTGCTGTTGTTGCCCAAGGACCCGAACGCGGATCGGGCGGTCATACTCGAGATCCGTGGAGCCGAGGGCGGCGAGGAGGCCAACCTGTGGGCGGCGGACCTGCTGTCGATGTACCTGGCGTTCGCCCAACGCATGGGCTGGTCCACCGAGGTGATGTCGTCGAGCCCGTCCGATCTCGGTGGGCTCACCGAGGCGACGCTGCGGGTGGCGGGAGATGGCGCGTGGGAGCGCATGAAGTTCGAGGCGGGGCCACACCGGGTGCAGCGGGTGCCGGTGACCGAGTCCCAGGGTCGGGTGCACACGTCATCTGCGACCGTCGCGGTGCTGCCCGAGGCCGAGGAGGTCGACGTGGTGATCGACGAGTCCGACCTCCAGGTCGACGTGTACCGATCCTCGGGGCCCGGTGGACAGTCGGTCAACACCACCGACTCCGCAGTGCGGATCACCCACCGCCCGAGCGGGCTGGTCGTGTCGATGCAGGACCAGAAGTCCCAGCTCCAGAACAAGACCAAGGCACTCGCGGTGCTGCGGAGCCGGCTACTGAAGGCCGAACAGGAGCGCAGCGCCGCTGAGGCCGGTGAGACCAAGCGCGCCCAGATCGGCGGTGGTGGCCGCGGCGAGAAGATCCGTACCTACAACTACAAGGACAACCGGGTGACCGACCATCGCATCGGTTTCACGTCCCACAACCTCGACCGGGTGCTGGCGGGGGAGCTCGACGATCTGAGCGACGCGTTGCTGACCGACGAGCGCACCCGCATGCTCGCCGATGTCGACGGCACCTCTAGAGAGTGAAGGTGCACATGCATGCGCCGAGGGCCCGACGATGACGTTTCGCAGCGGGGTTCCCGCCCCGTGAACATCGACCCAGCACATCGAAACCCAGGTGCTCCGAAGGGGTCTGGTGCCGGTCCCGGATCACCTCCGGTTACCCAGGATGGAACCCTTACATGGCGCGAGCTGCTCGCCGAGGCGACCGAACAGTTGCGTTCCCTCGGTGGGTCAGCCGATGCCCGCCGCATCGTCGAGGAGGCCAGCGGCACCGAACCTGCGGAGCTGGCTCTGGTGCTCGGGGACCCAGCCAGCGAGCGGGGGTTGGCCCGTTTCGATTCGATGGTGGCACGGCGCGCGGCAGGCGAGCCGTTGCAGTACGTGCTTGGCCATTGGGGGTTCCGCCGGCTCGATCTGCTGGTGGATCGCCGCGTGTTGATCCCGCGACCCGAGACCGAGTCGGTCGTCGAGGTGGCGCTAGCAGAGCTGGACCGCCTCGGCGCACGCGAGGTGAACACGATGGTTGCAGACCTCGGTACCGGCTCGGGTGCGATCGCTCTGTCGATCGCAACCGAACGTGTGCGTACCCGGGTGTGGGCGACCGACTCGAGCCGCGATGCGCTCGATGTGGCCGGGGCGAACCTTGCCGGAATCGGGCGGGCCGCGGCACGGGTGACCCTCGCCCATGGCGACTGGTTCGACGCACTGCCCGATGAGGTGAGGGGTTCGTTGCAGATGGTGGTGAGCAACCCGCCCTATGTGGCGACCGCAGCGGACCTTCCTGCCGAGGTGCGCGACTGGGAACCGACCGGCGCGTTGTGGTCGGGTACCGACGGGCTCGAGGACCTGTGCGCGATCCTCGCCGCAGCGCCGGATTGGCTGGAGTCCGATGGCGTGTTGGTCTGCGAGCTGTCACCCGAACAGGCCGATCGGGTGACAGCTCTCGCAGGCCGACGCTTCGCCGAGGCCGAGGTGATCGCAGACCTCACCGGTAGGCCCCGGACCCTGGTGGCCCGGCGCCCGAGGTGAACCAGGCCCTGATGGCCCGGCGACCGAGGTGAACCGGCAGCCCGAGGGCGAAGTCTCCGACCCCTCTGAATCCGGGTCGCTACGGAACTGAGCTCCTGGCACCGGTCGGGTTCGCCCAGCCGGCCTACGGGACAGGTCCTCAGAGGGGTTGGTTCGGCCCTATCTTGCCGAGGCCCTCGTTGTCGGGGACCTCCACCAGCGAGTCGGGGTAGCACGCGAAGCCGTCCCCGTTGTCGGCGTCGCTGTCGAGCTCGGGGTACAGGCGTGCGAACTTGCCGTCCTTGACGGTGATCAGCATCTCGCACTGCGATGGTGTCCCTCCGAACTCACCGGGATCCGATGCCGCATGGAGGCCGCCGCCGGTCCAGTCCTCGATGTCGGCAGCCGACTCGAGCACGCACGCCCGTGTGAGCGTGTTGTCGTTGGAGTTACCGCAGTCGTTCGCGGCGGTGGCGAACAGCAGCCAGGCCGAGAAGCTCTGCATGCCCAACACGGCGAGCTTCGCGTCGGGGACGTTCTCGGTGACGATGTCGATGTACTGCTGGGTCGCGGGCCACTTGTCGGCTTCCTCGAAGGGGTGGTACACGGTGCGGATCACGGTGCCTTCGGCCGCTTCGGGACCGGCGGAGTCGATGAAGGTCTGGTCGTAGCTGTTCGTCTCCACGACCGGGGTGCCCTCCCAACCCTGCTCGCGGAGGCTCTTGACGAAGGACCCGAGGTTGGTCGGCTCGCCGACGAAGGTCATGGCGGTGGCACCGCTGTTGATCACCTGTTGGGCCAGCGGCGTCCAGTCGGCCAGGCCGGTGACGGGGTAGTCGAAGACCCCGACGACCTCACCACCCTGGTCCTCGATGACAGCTTGGGCCTGGTTGCGGATCGTCTCCATCGACGGGAGGACGCCCCACACGATCGCGAACGACTTCGCGTCGTCGGGGTCGACCTCGGTGAAGTTCTGCATCCAACCGGTACCCACCTGCGCGGAGGGGTGGGGCAGCGGTTGCACCTGACCGTTGGAGTCCGACTTCTCCGGCGAGACCGTGAAGCCGGGGATGTCCGCCAGGCCGCACTCGTGGAAGTCCGAATCCGGCTTGCCGGTGAACTGGAGGTTGTCCTGGACCTGGCCGCCGCCGACGAGCATGAACACGCTGTTGCAGGCGATCGTCATAGCGGACTCGACCTCGAGCAGCTTGCCGTCTATGTCGACGATCTCTATCGGCAGGCCGCCGATGCCACCCTGCTCGTTGCACCACGCGGCGAACGCGTTGGAGGCGTCCCACATCTCCTTGTTGAGCCCGGGGCGGATCTGCGACGTGCGGTCGTTGGCAACCCCGATCTTGAGCACGTCGGGGTCGCCGCCGGACTGGTCGGCTTCGACGGTGAAGTCGCCCTCGCCGCACGGCGAGTCGAGGTCGCCGAACTTGTCGCCCGCCGGTGCAGCGGTGGTCTGGGCCTCCTCACCACCGCCTTCGGGCTCCCCTGCGGAGTCATCTGCGCCCTTGGCAGCACACGACGCGGCGAGCATCGCGAGCGTCACGAAAGCGGCGGCGACCAGGCGGATTCCGAGCGGTGCGGTCCCGCGATGGGTACCCGAAGCGGATCGACTCTTTTGCACGGCACTGCCCCCCTGGCTCGCCCTGAATCGGATGTTGCCGCGCTCACCGTAGCCGAGGTGTTGCGGTGGGTGGCGGAGAAGTGGTTCGCCCGCCGGCTCGGGCCGAGGATCGCCTGTCAGGTCGCCCCTGTGAGGCACCCCGCTGGGATCGGATCGTGTATCGCGGGCGGTGCCGGCACAGGGCCGGTAGCGTGACGGCCCATGGCTGCTGACCAATCACCGACGGCATGGCTGACGAAGATCCCCCTGTTCGAGGGGATGGCCGAGTCGGATCTCGGACGTCTCGCCCAACTCGGATCGCGGGTGGAGGTCACCCCGGGCGAGGTGTTGGTCGACCAGGGGGACCCGGGCACCTACTGCTACGCGATCGCGTCGGGAACAGCCGGGGTGTACGCCAACGGCGAGCACGTCGCGACCGTCGGACCCGGTTCGACCATCGGTGAGATGGCGCTGATCGACCACCGGCCACGCACGGCGACCGTGGTCGCGAACGACGACATGGAGCTGCTGCGCTTCGACACCAAGGCCTTCTCGGAGCTGCTCGAACAGATGCCCAAGGCGGCCGAGCGGGTCCACGCGATCCTCGGTTCGCGCCTTCGCTGAGCCCTTCCCAACCGGGTCGGACCCAAATGGGTGTGGACCTACAGGTGCAGCGTGCCGTCCGTCTCGACGGCCGCACTGTGCCCGCCGAGGTCGCTCGATGTGGCGGTCGCCATGATCTCGGGGTCGGTGCTCGTCGCCCACACGCGGTCGCCATCCGCGGTCAGGCAACTTCCGTGGTAGCGCTCGGGTCTGTTGTCCCGGTCGTACATCACGGTCCAGGTCTCGATGTCGACGGTTCCCTCGAAGTCGGTGAGCACCTTGCGCGGGGTGGCGGCGGAGTCGATCGCTGCCTGCGGCCGCTCGTAGCGGAATCCCTGCGGTGGGGGAGCGCTCCCGAGCACCCCGAAGGCGTGCTTGTCGACATGGCCCCCGTTGGCGGTCACCAAGCCGAGTCCGGGGGATTCGCGAAGCGTGCGGACCATGGATGCCAGGGCGTGGCCGACCGGGTTGTTCCAGGGGCCACCTCCGAAGGCGAGGCCTCCGTACACGGTGAGTGGCCGGCTGAGCGGGTCGAGGTCGAACTCGCGGCAGAACAGCTCCACCGCCGAGGGGAAGCAGGAGTACACGTCGAGGTGGTCGATACCGTCCAGGTCGACCCCGGCAAGCTCGAGCGCCCGGTGTCCACCGACGCCGATCGACGGCGAGCGGATGAACGACTCGCGCTCGGACATCACGAGGTCGACCCCGTCGGTGCCGCTCCAGAGGAATACCCAACGGTCTTGTGGTACTCCGGCATCCTGCGCTGCCTGTGCGCTCATGACGATGAGCGCGGACGCCATGTCGACGGTCGGGAACGAGACCATCCGCTTGGTGTAGGGCCAACCGACGTACCTGTTGTCCGCGGTGGCGGCGATGATCTCCTGCGCGGTGAACGCCCGGGTGTTCCACGCGTGGGGGTTCTGTGACGCGACGCGCGAAAATCCCGCCCACATCTCACCGACGATGTCGAGTTGCTCCGCGAGTGTGCGCCCTGGGTGCTCCCGGAGGTCTTCGTGGATGAGAGCCGTCTCGAACAGCGGGTAGGCCTGCACCGGAGCGACGATGCCCTTCGCGTGCTCCGCGGGGTGACCCATCGTGAAGGTGTCCTCGCTGCCCCAGTCGGGAACCACCGAGTCGCCTTGGCTCTCCCACTCGGGTCGGCTGTCCGCGCGCTTGGCGGTCGCCCTGGTGTGCCATGCCTCCGCGCCCACCAACAGCGCCGTGTCGAGCGACCCGTCCGAGATGTCACAGGCGAGCTTGTTCAACAGCAGTTGGGGGGTGTTCCCGCCCATCGCGGGATACCAGGTCTTCGCGTGGTGGGCTCCGAGCGCGTCGGCCACGAGTCGCCCCGGGTCCTTGTAGCGCCACGAGATCATCGGGGTGGTGGCCACCACCTGTGCGCGTTCGGTCAGGTTCTCCACGCCGGCATCGCTGCGCGCCCGTCCGGTCGCCTCGATGATGAGCTCGACCGGAGACCGTGGTTCCGATCCGTGGTCGACGCGGTTGAGGAACTGGCCTGCACCGACCACAACCGGGGTTCTCGGGTCAATCGTCACGCCTGCGACGGTAATTGACCGGCTGGTCAAGTTGCACACGATGGGCCTTGCGGTGTGTCGGTTCGTGGGTCGGCGTCGGACCGCGGGCCGCAGGCCGCGACCGGCCATCGATCAGAACATGTGTTCGACTAGGGTGGGACTCGGTACCCGATGTTGGAGGTCGACCCGGTGTTGCAGGGAAATCTGTTGACCGCAGGCGCGCCGGAGGTGCGCGATGTGCACTTCGAGCGGATCGACCTCGATGGTGGCTCCTGGCTGGAGGTGGGTCGCGGGGTGCTCGGGGGCGCCGACGACCTTCTCGCGGAACTGGTCGAATCCACCGACTGGAGGGTGGGCCGGCGCTGGATGTACGACCGCGAGGTCGATGACCCCAGGCTCTGTCGTTGGTACCGCGTCGGCGAGGGCGATCCGCACCGACTGCTCGGGGAGGTCCATCGGTCTCTCGACGCTCGCTACCACGACGTGATGCGAGGTGGCCGCCTCGGTGGGGTGGGCCTCAACTACTACCGCGACGGGTCCGACTCCGTTGCCTTCCACGCGGATCGTGAGCTCACCTCGGTGCATGAGGCGGTGGTCGCGATACTGGTGCTCGGCCAGCAGCGACCGTTCCTGGTGCGCCCGACCGGTGGTGGTGCTTCGGTGGACCTCTCGCCGGGCTCCGGAGACGTCGTGGTGATGGGAGGGCGCTGCCAGGCCGACTTCGAACATTCTGTTCCCAAGAGCGCGAGGCCGATGGGGCCGCGCCTGTCGGCTTCGTGGCGCTGGAGTCCGGGAGCCACACCCACCGTGCGGCGCGAGGGCGGGTACTTCGAGTCGCGGCGCTGGCGTAGCCTGTCGGGGTGATCGACGAGAGCCCCGTACGTCCGACCATCGCACTTGCTGCGGACCACGCCGGGTACCTGCTCAAGGACGCCATAGCGGAGCACCTGCGGGAGCGCGGTTTCGTCACTATCGATCTCGGCACCAACTCCGCTGATCGGGTCGACTATCCCGACTACGGCGCGGCGCTCGGGCTGGAGGTCGCTACCGGCGAGGCCGACCTGGGGGTGGGGGTGTGCGGGTCGGGAATAGGCATCTGCATGGCCGCCGACAAGATCCCCGGTGTGCGCGCCGGCACCGTTCACGACGAGACCTCTGCCCGTCTGGCCCGAGAGCACAACAACGCGAACGTGATCTGCCTCGGAGAGCGCCTGGTCGGTGAGTCGGTCGCCCTCGCAGCCGTGGATGCGTGGCTGGATGCCGGCTTCGAGGGTGGTCGTCACAAGGGCCGTACCGACAAGCTCGACCAGCTCCCCTGACGGGCTCTGGAACCGGCCCCGGCGCCACCTAGTCTTGGCCCGTGTGCCTGGTCCGCCAGGCCCAGTCCTGCACGCAGGATCCCGCCCCACCGATAGGAGCCGACCCGACGATGCCCTGGCCGAGTGAACGAGACACCGAACTGTTCGACGTGATCGAGCGCGAGCGTGAACGCCAGAACACCGGCTTGCAGCTCATCGCATCGGAGAACTTCACCTCGCCCGCGGTGATGGAGGCGGTCGGGTCGGTCCTCACCAACAAGTACTCCGAGGGCTATCCCGGCAAGCGCTACTACGGCGGCAACGAGTTCATCGACGAGGCGGAGGACATCGCCCGAAAGCGGGTGTGCGAGCTGTTCGGTGCCGAGCACGCGAACGTGCAGCCGCACTCGGGTGCCAACGCGAACGTGGCGGTGTACCTGGCGCTTCTGGAGGCCGGCGACACGGTATTGGGTCTGAGCCTCGACCATGGCGGCCATCTCACCCACGGCTCGCCTGTGAACGTGTCGGGGCGCATCTACAACTTCGTGAGCTACGGGCTCACCGCCTCGGACGAACGGATGGACCTCGACCAATTGCGCGACCTCGCTCTCGAGCACCGACCGAAGATGGTCGTCGCGGGTGCCACCGCGTACTCGCGCGAGATCGACCCGCAACCCATCCGCGAGATCTGCGACGAGGTCGGCGCCCTGTTCATGTTCGACGCGGCGCACATCGCAGGGCTGATCGCCGGCGGAGCCCATCCCAACCCGGTTGGCATCGCGGACGTGGTCACCTTCACCACCCACAAGACGCTGCGCGGTCCCCGTGGAGGATGCATCCTCACCGGCGCCGAGCTCGGCCCGGCGATCGACAAGGCGATCTTCCCGGGCCTTCAGGGAGGTCCACTCGAACACGTGATCGCCGGCAAGGCGGTGGCCTTCCGAGAGGCGGCGCACCCGAGCTTCTCGGACTACGCCCACCAGATCGTCGCCAACGCCCGTGCGCTCGCCGGTGCACTCGGCTCCGAGGGGTTCCGCCTGGTCTCCGGTGGCACCGACAACCACCTGATGCTGGTCGACCTGCGCAGCTTCGATGACGAGCTCACCGGCAAGGACGCGCAGATCGCACTCGATGCGGCCGGGATCACCCTCAACAAGAACACGGTGCCCGACGACCCCCGTAGCCCGTTCGTCACCTCCGGACTGCGCATCGGCACCCCGTCGGTCACCACCCAGGGGATGGGTGAGCCCGAGATGGTACAGATCGCCGGCCACATCGCGACGGTGCTTCGCTCGATCGGCGACACCGCCACGATCGCAACGGTGCGCGGTGAGGTCGCCGAGCTCTGCTCCCGCTTCACCCCCTATCCCTGAGCGCGGTGCGGCTATCCCTGAGCGCGGTGCAGCGACCGACCGGTGCCCTCGGTACGCCCCGCCCTGCGTCGTGCGGTTCCGGGCGCGGCCATCTCACACCGGTAGTTTGAGCGCGTGCGCAGCTATCTGGCGGTGATGCTCATCGCAGGGGTGGTCACCGCGGCCGCGGTGCCCCCGCTGCGGGTGCTGTCGCGTCGTGCCACCGCGATGGACCGGCCGAGCGACCGCACGGTGCACGCGGAGCCCACCCCTCTGTTGGGCGGCACCGCACTGCTGATCGGGGTGCTCGCGGGGCTCGGCTCGGCATGGTTCTTCGGGGATCTCTCCGACGTGTTCACCACACCGGGCAACGTCACGGGTGTGATCGCTGCCGCGGTCGTCATGTGGCTGATCGGCCTCGTGGACGACCTGCGCGACATCTCACCTCCCGCGAAGGTCGCCGGGATGGTGTTCTCGGGTTCGATGCTCACCCTGGTCGGGCTCACGATCATCTACTTCCGGGTGCCGTTCCTGGGTTTCACCGTGCTGCCCCCGGATGTGTCCGCACTCGTGACGGTGGTCTGGGTGGTCGGCATGGCCAACGTCGTCAACCTGATAGACGGGCTCGACGGCCTCGCAGCGGGCATCGTGGCCATCGCGTCGGGATCGTTCTTCCTCTACGGATGGGCGCTGCTCAACGAGGGTGTTCTCGACCCTGCGAACGTCGGTCCCCTGGTGGCGATCGTGACCGCGGGCGCCTGCATCGGGTTCCTGCCGTTCAACTTCAACCCTGCGAGCATCTTCATGGGCGACAGCGGAGCGCTCATGTTGGGGGTCCTGCTCGCCTCGTCGACGATCGCGGTGGGTGGGCAATCCGATGATCCCTTTTCGGGGCAGGCCTGGTTCTTCTTCGCGCCCCTGGTGCTGCCGCTGGTGATCCTCGCGGTTCCCCTGATCGACACCGTGTTCGCGATCCTGCGCCGCGCGACCAAGCGCCAGGGTGTCGCGACCGCGGACAAAGCACACCTGCACCATCGCCTGATGGACCTCGGCCACGGTCAGCGGCGTGCGGTGCTCATCATGTGGGCATGGACCGCTGTGCTTTCGGGATTCGTGCTCATCCCCGTCTACACGGGCAGGGGAGATGCGGTCGTGCCGATCGGCCTGGCGGCCTTGGCCCTGTTGCTGTTCACCCTGTTCGCACCGACGATCCTGCGACGGGCGACCGCCCGCGGCTGACGGCTTAGGCCGGGTGAGCGGGCTTCAGTCCGGGATCACCTCGAGCTCGGCGAGGCTGAGGATCGTTGCCTTGGCACGCAGGATCACCGCCACGTGGCGTGCGGTGGTCCCCCGTGGCAACAGGCTTCGATCTGTCAAACCCGTGGTACCGGCAACGGAGCGTATGTAACCGCCGTGCGCTTGCACGGAGGTGAGCGCACTGTTGAGGTTCGTGAGGTCGATGGGTTCCTCCGAGGCGAGGATCGTGTAGTCGCGCAGCCTGTCCGAACAGCAGTCGGTGCGATTCCACAGCCTTATCTCGGAGATCTCTTCGGATCGTCCGAGGTCGACCTTCAGCCAGGCCTCCTGCGCTCCGGTCGGGTCGTTCGAGGGGACGTCGGTGTGGGTGACCGAGAGGTCGTAGAAGTTGCCGTCTGTGTTGCCGTCCACCGCGGCACCCGCCAGTCCCTTGTCGGGGTAGTCGTTGGTCTTCTGGGCAGCTGCCTTGCCGATGGCGATGTCCGGGCTCAGGCCGACTGCCAGAGGTCGCTGGGTTTGGAGGCTGCCGCTCAGCGCGTTGGCCTTCACGACGTTGCCGGACCCACCGAGCAGGTTGGAGCGTCGCAGGACGAAGGACTGCCCGATCCGTGAGCCGGAGGTCACCACCGGCGTACCGGGTGCTCCCGAGGGGGTGGAGGTCCCTCCGGCAACGGTGAACTGGGTCGCTCCGCAGCACTGGGGAGCAGGGTCGTCGAGGTGGGCCGTGAACGCGGTGGCTGGGTCCCACGACGAGCCGCTGTCGGTGAGTTTTCCGATCGTGCCGGCGAGATCCTGTTGTATGGTGGACATGCGCACCACCCACGACGTGAGGTCCGCCGGGGCCGGCACGATGTAGGAGCCTTCTGCGTTGCGTTTGAGGCGTTGTAGCGCGTAGCCGATGGATACCGCGTACAGGCGGGGACCCACAGATGTCGTTCCGGTCAGGGTGGCTCGCACCCGCACGTAACGCTTGCCGTCGATGAAGTACGGAAGCGCACCGCCATCGGAGGTGAAGTAGGTGGCGGCCGTGCCGTCGGGGCCAACGTAGGCGGTCGGTGTACCGCTGTTGGTGGCGGCCACCTGGAAGCGCACGTCGGTACCGGTCGGTTCGTAGGTCGATGCCCGCAACACACCGAATATTCCCGATACGTGCGTGTCTCTGGTCTCCGAGGTCCACGTACCCGAGGTGGCGAAGCCCGTACCGGTTCTCCGGGTCGAGAGCCCCACACTGCCTGAGTACGACGCGGCTTCCAGGTCGAACTGGGTGCCGTCGATGTCGGTCATCGACGGCATCGTGGCTCCGAGGGCGGGCTGTATGCCCGACGCTTCGATACCGTTGCGCTCGCCCATCAACATCACGCCGCCGTCGAAGCGCGCGGCCGTACCCAGCGGCCCGACATTGCCCGCGTTCGCCGTGTAGATGGTCGAGAGCCGCCAGGTGGTGCCTCCGGGAGGAGGGCTGAGGCAACTCACGATGGTCGTACCGGTGCTGGCGTAGATCGCCACGCGGTCGCCGACCGCGACAGCGGACACGTCCGAGGAGACGGCGGTGGGTGTGCAAACCCTCTCCCACGGCTGCCATTTCGGCCCGATCCTCTGGCGGATCCACATCGCCCGCTCGTTGGAGTCGAGAGCGACGCCCAGCAGGTCTCCGTTGGATTTCACGGTAAGCGACACATGGTGGGAGACCCTGCCGAGGGGCACCTGGCTTCCCCAGACACCCGGCGCGGTCTCTTCCACGTAGCGCACCGCGTCGAACGTGTCGAGGTACAGAAGTGCGAGCAGCCCGTTGGGCATGAACGCGACCTCGATGTCGTGAGGCGTGCCGTTGGAGGGCACCCGGGTCCACGCGACGGTCTGGGGCCAGACACCGGGTTGCACCTGGCGCGCCACGTGTATCTGGCTAGTGGTGGTCACCACGGCCACCGCGACGAGCCCACCCGGAGTCGCGTCGATCGAGCCGTGATCGGCGGTGGTCATCCCGTTGAGGAGGTGGCGCGGGCTCCACTCGGTGGTGGTGTTGCCGTTGGTGCCCTCGCCGTGGGAGCGCACGTACGGACGGTTGCCTTCAATCTCCACCGACGCGTAGCTCTGGGCCTCGATGGGTGCGACGTGGCTGGAGGCTCCCCGCGCGAAGTCAGCCTTGGTCGACCATGAGGCGGTGCCCCCCGACGCGTACGCGTACAAGGGAGCACCGTCATGTGTGGTGAGTTCGCTGTCCACGTAGTTGGCGATCTCGACGTTGGCCGCGGCCGGAACACCGAGTGCCAGCAGGGCACTGCACACTGCGAGGGCTATGCGCCATCGCCCTCGCAGCGGTCGCATCCCAGCACCGGCCATCGGGATCGAGTGGTTCAGGCTGGGGAGCCCGACACGGTGAAGCGCAGGATCGCCGGAGAGGCGTTCGTAGCGGCAGCACGGGTTCCTGAGTCCAGCGACCAGCCGATGCGCGCCTGGGAACCTGCGGGGAGGGTCACCGTGCCCACCGAGTCGTCGGTCACCCCGGTGCTGTTGGCGTGGATGGGCGAGCCGAGCCACGCGGAGGTGTTGGTGAAGTCGGGGTCGGCTGCTCCGCCGGGGGTACCCAGGTAGACGCTTGCGGCCAGGTCGGCCCAGTCGCCCGCCCAAGCCGGTTCACCGAACTGAGCTTCGGCTTTCAGCGAGATGGTGACCGGGAAGGTGCACTTGTTCACGACTGCGCCGGCATCGCTCGAGATGAGCCGGTCGCCCTTGAAGCCCTTGAGGGTGAACGTCTCGTTCAGCAGGTTGACCGAGTCGCCGGAGGTGCTCTGGGTGTTGGTGGTGTTGAAGGTGACGACTCCGCCCGACGAGGTCGAGTCCGAGCCGGCGGTCTTGGTCATGCATGCGGGTGTCGACTCGATGTCGGCTTCGACGAAGTTCTGCATCAGCACTGTTGCCGCAGCCGGGAGGGCCGTGAGCCCGAGGATGGCGGCTGCCGCCACCAGGGTTCGCGACAGGCGCTTCGCCGTGGGTCGGCGCGCGTCAGTGGCTGTAGATCTCATCTTTCATGATTCCTTGTCTCGGGTGGCCGACGATGCCGGCCATCTGTTGTTGTTTGGCCGACGTTCAGGAGGCGCCGGTCGCCCTGATGCCCAGCTCTGACGCGCTGCGGGCCCGGAGGCTCCTGCGCAGTGCGGAGACGAACCCCGGTGGGGTTCTGCTGAGCGTCATGAATGCCGTGGCCATGCCGACCAGGCACACAACGGTGGTGATTACGAGATCGATGGTGGAGATCCGCGGGGGGTGGAGCATGTTCAACAGCGCGTCGGCGGTGATCAACTCGAACACCGACACGAATCCCATCGCCCACGCTCCACGACGGATCACCGAGGTAGACCTGAGTCCGAAGCACAAGAATCCCACGAGCGCCGCGATCGACGTCGCGATCGAGGATGCTCCCACTATGTGCACGAAGCTCTCGCGGTCGGTGCCGAACTCCACCATAGGAAGGAATCCGTTCCAGAGCTCAGGACGGATCGCTGCACCGTTGATCTGAGCTGTCACGAGCGCGCAGATCTCCTTCACGGCGAGCAGCGAAAGCGACACGCGCGCGACGGCCCCTACGAATGGAGCGAAATGAACATCGTTGTTATATATCCCCATCTGACATGCACTATCGACCCATCACCACCGGACCTTTAGGAGAAATCGGGGATTTCTCTGGGAGTGCTGGTCCTCGACGGGTACGGGTTGATGGGTACCGGGGATCTGCTGGGGCTCAGAGTCCTGTGCCCCAGCACGCGAACGATGGCCTCATTCGGTACTTGACAGTGTCGGTAGATCGCCTGACACTGACCTCGGGAACCAAGGGAAGTATTTCAGGGAGAGGAATTCGTCATGGGTGCACAGATGTCTCGTGATCGTGGGCGCGCGCGTTCTTTGTCGGCTGCGATCGGGTTGTTGTTCGGCGTTGCAGCTCTGCTGGTCGCAGGTGTCGCGTCTCCGGTGGACGCGGTCGAGGGCCCGAGCGGGTCGAAGACCTGGGATGCGCAAGGCGGCGACACCGTCAGCGACACATGGCGGGTACCCACGGGTGTCACGTCCGTGCGGGTTGAGGCGTTGGGTGCCCGGGTGGGCGGCCAGTTCGACGGCCAGGGCGTTCCGCATGACTATGCACTGGGTGGTTTGGCCGCTGGGACGATCTCTGTGACTCCAGGTGAGAACCTCCAGGTGAACGTAGCGTCCGACGGGGCCGGTGTACGGATCAGCTGGGGCGGCGGTGCGAGCGATGTGCGCCGAGGCGGGACCGATCTCGCTGACCGGGTTGTGGTCGGCGGCGGTGCCGGTGGCACTGGTGATTCGGATGTTGCGGGCGGCAACGGTGGCGGCACTGCCGGCCCATCATCTGGTGCCGCAGGGGGTGGCCAGCCCGGCACCGCGACCAGCGGCGGTGCCGGTGGAAGCGGCACGACGCCAGGCAACCCGGGCACGTTCGGTCTTGGCGGCGAACGCGTAGTCTCCAGTTGGGAACCGCGCATCGGTTCAGGTGGCGGTGGTGACGGGTGGTACGGCGGCGGCAGCGGTGGCTGTGTCGACGTCGGCGGTGACTCGTGTGGGATGATGGGAGGTGGTGGTGGTGGATCCAGCTATGTGATCCCCTCGGCCACCGATGTCGTGTACGGCAATCCAGGTGGGGCGCCCTATGTGAAGATCACTTGGGGTGGCGGTCAGCCACAGTCGGCGGACTGTCCTGATCCGGCGCCGGCGTTTCGTGTGTATGCGAATCGCCCGAGTCTGCTGCTGGCGCGTTTCCTGATCGACAGCTGTGGCTACAGCGTTCGGGAGTTGGTTGTCGGTGACGAGAACGTCACGGTGTTGGATCCGCCGAGCTCTTCGATGTGTCCTATGTGGAATCCGTTCAAGGTGTACATGAACCGTTCATCGCTGTTGCTCGCACGGTTCCTGTTGGACACGTGCGCGTACCAGGAGCATTGGCAGGACGACGAAGGTGTGCCGACGCCCTACATCGTGCCCGCCGGTTGGCCCTCGGGTGCGCGGGTCAAGTGAGTTGATCGAGCGCCCAGGCCCTGAGCGGTCTCCCGGGATCTGACACCTGTGGATGCGGTGTGCCGCAGACCCGTGTCGGTCAGCGGCCCGCCGCGTCGAGGAGCGCTCCCTGTAGGTCGTAGAACTCCACGGCAGGACCGTCGTCGTCGAACCAGGAATCCGCCGCGGCCATCACGGTGGCGGAGGATCGGGCGTCGTGGACCATGAAGGCGGTCGGCGAGTCCAGCCCGTAGCGCTGCGCGCCGAGGGTGTCACCGACGGTCTCGCAGGGACACAACGGCATGAGACCGATGCCGTAGAACCAACGTTGGGGATCGCTGGCGAACCGGGTCATCGTGGCGAGGGTGGGTTCAGCGAGACCTTCGGTGAAGATCCAGTTGAACAACGCGGCCGAGTCCTCCAGAGAGGCGAGGATCCCGCCGCTCGACCAGAGTCCTCCGCGGTAGCCGCGCCCATCGGGGTCGGTCACGCGGTCCAGGGGGGTCAGGTCCTCGTCGAAGGTCAGCTCGACCCCGGCACGTACGGCAAGGTCCTCCATGGCAGCTCTCCAGGTGGTGCCGGTGGCCCGCTCCAGCGCGAGGGCCAACAGGAAGTACCCGGTTCGGGAGTACTCGAAACCCGTGCCCGGTTCGAACGAGAGCTCGGGGTTGGCGGCGTAGTCCGCCAGCGCAAGGTCGGGCGCGGACTCCAGGAAGCTGCGATCGAGGGCGGTCGGAATGCCCGAGGTGTGTCGCGCCAGCTGCTCGAGGGTGATCGATGTGGCGTTGGGAGCCTCGGGAACCCAGCGCCCGAGGGTGTCGTCCAGGCGGACCTGTCCCGATTCCACCGATCGCATCAGCCATGCGGCGGTTGCAGCCTTGGTCACAGACCACCACGGCATGACCTCGCCACCTTCACCGTCGGGGGGTTGTGCGACCTCCACCGGCGCGCCGCGCTCCCAGCGGAGCAGGTAACGCTCGCCACCGGCGGTCAACACCGCCACGTCGAGCCTGTTGAGGTCGACTCGTTCGACCACCGCCTGGTTGTCCGAGATCCAACCTTCGAGGGCCGTCCTGAGTGCGTCCGTTGTGCTGAGGGGGCCGGGGGCTTCCTGTCCCGTCAGTTCCTGCCCCGTGAGTTCCTCTGCCGGCTGATCGACCTCCGCGGTCGACCCTTCCAGGCTGCGTTGGATCACTTCGGCGCGCGTCACGACCGCCTTGCCCGAAAGCGGTGCCTCCACCGGCTCGTTCACCGCGGGAAGCGCGAAGGCGAGGACTACCAGCGCCACGCCCGGCACGCACGACGCCAGCGTGGGCAACCTGCGTCTGTGCCCGGTGGGTGCGCGCCGTGCAGCCTGGTCCTCCAACGGTCCCACCAGTGCAACAGCGGCCACGATGACCAGCGCCACGATCGTGATCGAGCCGACGGCACGTAGCGGACCCGGCTCCATGCGGGAGTCGACCAGGCGCTGCGCCGCCACCAGGCCGAAGCCCTGCCACAGGTAGATGGTCAGTGCCCGCCGGCCGATCACCTCCACGATCGCGGCCGGTCGGCCGTGCAGGGAGGCCAGTGGCTCACGTAGGGCGATCGCGATGGCGAGACCGGCGATGCCGACGAGCATCGTAAGGACGTAGGAGCGGTTCACGACTCCGTCAGCCGGCCCGAAGCCCGCCCACCACGCGACCGCCGAGACGAGCGCGGCGACCCCGCACACCCATGCTCGCACTGCGCGAGGTGTGCCTTCGCGCCGGTAGAGCATCCCGGCCATCACGAACACCGAGTAGGCGACGGCGTCACCGACCTCGGCGGGCACGTCGTGGCCCGAGCGCATCCACCACCACACCAACACCGTGGCGAGCGACGCGCTCAGCAGTGCGTAGACACCGACCCTGCGCACCGCGCGGCTCAGAACCTCCGAACCGATCACGAACCACAGGTAGGCGCGCACGTACCACAGGGGGATCCACAGGCCCGGAAGAGCGGCGTCACCGACCGGGTCGACCAGCGGTACCACCCATCCGAGGAGCTCACCCGGCGAGGGACGCCAACCGGAGAGGACCATCACGGCAACACTCGCCGCCGAGTACGCCCAGAACGGCACGATCAACCGGCGGAACCGTTGTTGCATCGTCGCCCACCAGCCGCGCCGTTGCAGTGAGTCCTCCAACAACGCTCCGGAGGCGAAGAACATCGCGGGCATCGCGGGGATCCAGCTCAGCCACCACCACGACCAGGTGTGCCAGAGCACCACCCGCACGACCGCGACGGCCTTGATCGTGTCCAGGAACCGGTCTCGACCGCGACGGGGTTGGGCCCCGATCTGTGGCTCTGTCTGGGTCTGTTGCATCACCGGCTCGATACGTCAGAGGGTTGGCTGGTCAAACTTCGACCGCCCCACCGAGTTGCCCGCCGGGCACCCGTCCGCAACACAACGGTAGCTGGAGCTCGCCCGAGCGACCCAGGAGCGCGCCGGTGTCGCGATCGGGCCTCGCTGTTGATCGCCCCGTCGCGGTAGGTCCACCGCGACTACGTCGGACCGCGACTCGTCGTGCCCGGCTCAGGCAGGCCTTCCTACGGGCGTGGGGGTGCCAGCTTGGAGAGGGGGATCTTGTAGAGCCGCTCCCAGTTCTCCGCGACGATCTTCGCCTTCGCATCGGACGGTAGGTCGAGCTTTTCGAACTCATCCACCGCGTGCGGGTACGCCGAGTCGCCGTGGGGGTAGTCGGTGGAGAACACCAGGTTGTCGGCACCGAACCAATCCACGTACTGGCGGGCTGTCGCCTCGTCGGCTTCGACCGATAGGTAGCAGTTGCGCCTGAAGTACTCGCTCGGGGCCATCGTCAGGTCGGCGGCCTCGTACCAGCCGGTCCACTCGTGGTGCTCGTCGAGGCGGTGCAACAGCCACGGCGCCCAAGAGCAGTTGCCCTCCAACAACGCGACCCGCAGGTTCGGGAATCGCTCGAGGACACCACCACCGCAGAGGCTGACCGCGACGAACTGGATCGCGAGCGGCTGGTTGAACGTGTGCCAGAGCATCAGCTCGTCGAACACCCCGAGCGAGAAGTCGGGTGTGAGGTAGGTCTGACCGCCGCCGTGGAACGCGAGGGGCACGTCGAGGCGTTCGATCTCTGCCCACAGCGGGTCGTATGCCGGGTGATGCCACGGGCGGCGGTTGACGCACCCGGGGGCGAGGAACACCGCCTTGAACCCGAGCTCGGTGACACAGCGACGCGCTTCGGCCACAGCCCCGTCGACGTCGTGTGGCGCGACCATCGCGGCGCCGAACATGCGCTCCGGTGCGTGGGCGCAGAACTCTGCGAGCCAGTCGTTGTAGGCCCGGGCGATGGCGCTCGCGTATTCGGGTTCGAGGCCGTCGGGGCCCACCTGGTCGACCGAGTCGATCCCGAGCACGAACAGCCCGCGGGATGGATACAAGATGGCTAGGTCGAGGCCTTCGATGTCCATCGCGTCGAGTTGTGACGCCGCGTCCCACCCGCGGGACTCGGGGTCTGCGTACGCGTCGTCGTGGTCCTCGCGCCAGCCGGTCTTGCGACCATCCACATGCATCGGGCGGACCCTGCCGAGCCGCAACAGGCTGTGGTTCTTCACCCGCACCCGCATGTCGCGGGGGATGTCGGACAGGCCCTTGGGTGCGGCGTGCGCCCATGCCGGGTCGATGTAGCGCTCCCACAGATCCGGGGGCTCCATCACGTGCAGGTCGCTGTCACAGATCACACCGTCGCGCAGTCCCATGCACCTGACAGTAGCGTCAACTTTGTCCGGATGTCACCGGTTCCCGGTTGGCCGTCAGGTTCCATCAGGGAACGGGTCGACAGATCTTGACACGGGTGTTAGATTCCGCCGCGATGCCGGTGGGGGTACCTGAGTTCGAAGCGATCACGGTGGGCGACCGGCTGCCGTCGCGGCGCTGGAGCACCGGCTTCGCCAACTGGAACCGCTTCGCCGCTGTCAACGACGAGTTCATCGACATCCACATGGACGACGAGGCAGCCCGGGCGGTGGGGCAGCCCGCCGCGTTCGGCATGGGCAACCTGCGCATCTCCTACGCGCACGTGGCGATAGCGGACTGGCTCGGCGACGCAGGGACGATCGTCGCGTTCGATTGCCAGTTCCGGGGTCTGAACTTCAAGGGCGACACCTTGAGCGTCGAGGCGGAGGTCACCGGCACCGAGCGTCGGCATGGCTCGGATCTCGTGCACCTGAAGGTCGGGGTGCTCAACCAGGACGGTGTCGACACGACCCCGTCGCGCGCGACCGTGCAGCTCTGGGGTGCAGGTGGACCGACGCTGCTGCCCGAACCGGACCCGGCGCCGCCGTCGGGTGCGGCAGCACCCGGTGTCCACCTCACCGAGGACGAGATCGACCTGATCGATGAGACAAGCGACCCCGTAACCGCCTGGCCGGTGACGACGAGCGACATCCGTCGCTGGGCGATGGCCACACACTGGCCCGAGAGTCCACCATCCGCACTCGTGGACGAGCAGGTTGCCGCGGACGGGCCGTGGGAGGGCATGGTCGCACCCCGCGACTTCGACCCGTTCGCCTGGCTCCCGGCTCGGCAGTGGGGCGGACCGTGGCTGCGGCCGATGGGCACCGAAGTGGGGCACCGGATCCTCAACGGCGGGCAGCGCAACCGCTACTTCGCTCCGATCCGACCCGACGACGTGATCACGGGCGTGAACCGCCTGGCCGATGTGGTCGAGCGTGAGACGAAGATGGGCCCGACCGCCGTGTTCTCCACCGAGCAGCGCTGGACCAACCAGAACGGCGAACTGGTGCGCCTCGGCACCATGACGTCGCTGTACTTCTGATGGACCCATTGCTGATCGACCCATTGCTGATCGACCCATTGCTGATCGACCCGCTGGTGACGGGTGGCCGGGTAGTAGGGGCAGAGCGATTGGGGAGGGTCCGGCGATGAGGATCGGAGTGATCGGGTTGGGCAACATCGGCGGGGGGATCGCCGCCAACCTCGTGGCAGACGGCCATGAGATCGTGGTGCACGATCTCGATGAGCAGCGCGCCGTTGCGATCGAGGGCGCGTCGGCAGCCGACGGTCCGGCCGCGGTCGGCCGAGCATCAGAGGTGACGTTCATGTCGCTGCCCACGCCCGACATCGTCGACGGGGCCGCCGCGGCCTGGTCGGCGGGTGCTGGCGCCGGGAGCATCCTCGTCGAGTTGTCCACCAACGACCCGGCGCGCATCCGTGCTCTCGGCTCCACGCTCGCCGCCGCGGACCAGCACCTCGTGGAGGCACCCCTCACCGGCGGCGCACGGGGCGCGAGTGAGCGGCTCCTGGTGTTCATGGTCGGTGGCGACGACGCACCGGTAGCACGGGTCGTCCCCGTGCTCGAATCCCTCGGGCGGGCTACCTTCCACCTCGGTCCGCTCGGTGCCGGCAACACGATGAAGCTCGTGAACAGCCTGGTCGCGTTCAGCGCCACCTGGTCGAGCCTCGAGGGCCTCTCACTTGCCGCCAAGGCGGGCATCGGCCTGCCCGACGCGGTCGAGGTGATCCGCACAGCGGGTGCGGGGAACTTCTGGATCGACCGCATGGCAGAGAGCGTCGACGTGCGCGACCGGCCCACCCGGTTCGCGATAGAACTGGCCGCGAAGGATGCTGCACTCGTCGTGTCGACCGGCGAGGAGCTCGGCGTTGCCACACCGGTCGCCCAGGCCCTCACCGATCTGTTGGACCGGGCGGTGACCGATGGCTTCGGAGATAGAGACTGGAGCGCGCTCGTCGAGGTCGCAGAAGCCGCCGCCGGCGTCGAGCTCCGCTGGGCAACAGCCGGGCCGTCGAGTGGGGGCGCGTGATCTGATGTCCGAACGCAACACGCGCCGCGTGCCGATCGAGGCCGGCTACTTCTCCATCCCCGAGGACCCAACGGAGCTTCCCCGCCTCCTCGGCAGTCGGTGTCCGGCATGTGAAGAGGTCTTCTTCCCCCGCCGCTTGGTTTGCGCGCAGTGTTTCCACATCGGGTGCGTCGACGTCGAACTGTCGACCCGCGGCCGGCTGTGGACCTGGACGTACTGCCACCTGCCCATGTTCGGAAAGACCGATGCCACCGGCGGTTACGGGGTCGGCCAGATCGACCTGCCCGAGGGACCCCGGGTGCAGGCGATCCTGCTCGGTGGCCCCGACGACTTCGAGATCGGGATGGAGCTCGAGGTCGACCTGGAGGTCCTGCGCACCGACGGCGACGGCAACGAGGTCGTCATCCACAGGTTCGGTCCGCTCGGGGAGGGATCGTGACGCGACGTGGCCTGCGCTTCGAGGGCGTCGCCGTCGCCGGCATCGGAATGGTGCGCTTCGGCATGCACCGTGACACCCCTGTGCTGCACCTCGCCCGCGACGCCGGACTCACCGCCCTCGCGGATGCAGACATGACCCTGGCCGATGTCGACGAGGCCTACGTCGGCTACATAAACGGCGACTCGCTCGTCGGAGCAAAGGCCATGAAGGAGCTCGGCCTGACAGGGCTACCCGTGACCCACATCGACAGCGCGTCGGCCACTGGATCGGTGGCGTTTCGTGAAGCGGCGTGGGCGGTCGCGTCGGGCCGGGCCGACGTAGCGATGGCGCTGGGGTTCGACAAGTTCACCGACATCACCTCGCGGGGAGGGCGCGCGACGTCGCGAGACCGGATAGACGCGCCGATCCTGCCCGCCGCGTACTTCGCCCTGTGGGCACAGCGCCGCATGCACGAACGGGGCACGACGCCCGAGCATTTCGCCGCCATAGCGGCCAAGAACTGGAACTACGGCGCTGCGTGTCCGTGGGCCGACCGCCGCCCCGACCACGTCGTCACCGTCGAGGAGGTGTTGGCGTCGCGGATGGTCGCCGAGCCGATCACCTCGATGATGACGTGTCCGGCCGACGATGGCGCGGCCTGTGTGATCGTCGCCCGTGACGACATCGTGGCGGCGCGCCATCCCGACCGCCCACTGGTCCGGCCGATCGCATCGGCGCTGCGATCGGAGACCTACGCCAGGGGACACACCTTCGTCGGACCGGTCGTCGGTCCGTCGTCGATGACCCGCGACACCGCAGTCGAGGCCTATGAAGCCGCAGGGGTCGGCCCAGAGGATGTGAGCCTGGCGTTCTGCCACGATGCCTTCGCCAACGAGGAGCTCGAGTACTACGAGCTGCTCGGGTTCTGCGCGGAGGGCGACGCCGAGAAGCTGGTCGAAGGCGGCGACACCGGTCCCGGCGGGCGCATCCCGTTCAACACCGACGGTGGCCTGATCGCCCGCGGTCACCCGGCGGGGCCCACCGGGCTGGCCATGATCCACGAGTCCGTCCTCCAGTTGCGGGGCCACGCGGATGGGCGCCAGGTCGATGACGCCCGCGTCGCGCTCACCCACCTCGTGGGAGGTGGCAGCACCTGCATCGTCAACCTCCTCCGACGGGAGGACCGACCATGACAGGGAGCCGACCATGACATCTCCAGGTGCCACCGAAGATGCTCGCCGTGCCGCAGGGCGCGAGATCCAGGGCCGGCTCTGGCCGGCCACGCGCAACGGCCCCACCGGTCAGTTCCCCGCCGCCAAGCTCGCCCCGGAGTTCTTCGACGACGTGCTCCAGCACGTGTTCGGCACCATCTGGGCCCGCGACGGCCTCGCCGTGCGCGACCGGTCGATGATCACGGTGGCTGTGCTGGTCGCTCTCGGGCAACCCGAGGAGCTGCGCGCCCATCTCGCCGGAGCCACCAACGTCGGACTCGACCGCGACGAGCTGGTCGAGGTGATCATGCACGTCTCCGCGTATGCCGGTGTGCCCGCGGGTGCCGCAGCCCTGCGCGTGGCAGCGGAGGTGCTCGGGGCGCCCGAGTAGTTCAGCCGACGAGCACGGTCTCGGTGTCGCGGCCCGAGCGGAGCACCGAACCGGGCAGCTCCCCGGTCGGTGCACCGTCGGTGACGGTCTCGGCGCCGCCCACGAACACGTGGCGAACGCCGACCGATCCCGCGTGGAGGCGCTTGCAGCCCCCGGGCAGGTCGTCGACCATCGTGAGCATCTGCGAGTCGATCGTCTCGGGGTCGAACAGCACCAGGTCCGCGACGGAACCCTCGGTGATGGTGCCCCGGTCGCGCAGGCCGAAGAGCTCGGCGGGCACCTGGGTCAGCATCTGCACCGCGCGCTCCACCGGCACCAGCTTGCGGCCGCGCAGGCAGTCACCGATGAACCGGGTGGGGTAGCCAGAACCCTGCATGCGGTCGAGGTGCGCCCCGGCGTCAGAGCCGCCGAGCATCACCGAGGGGTCGTCCCAGGCCTGGCGTCTCAGCTCCCACGACTCCGGATCGTTGTCGGTGGCGCCGGGCCAGAGCACCGTGCGCAGGTCGTCGGCCAACACGATGTCGACCAGGGTGTCGAAGGCGTTGTCGTCGCCGCGCTCGGCCCCGATGTCCGCCACCCGCCGGCCGGTCAGGCCCTCGTTGGCGTCGCTGAAGGTGTCGCCGATCACATATCCGTCCCAGCCGGTCAACCGTGCGAACACGCCCGCGTCGCGTGACGCCGCGCGTTCGACCAAGAATCGGCGGGTCTCGGGGTCGCGCAGGCGTTCCATGCGCTCGGGCACGGGCAGCCCGAGGATGTCGCCCCAGTCGGGCATCAGGTTGAGCGCGCAGAACGTGAGGAAGCTCATGTTCATCGGCACGATCACAGGCATCGTCAGCGCGACCACCTTCGCTCCGGCGTCACGGCACCTCGCCATCGCCGCGAGCTGGTTGCGGTAGCGCTCCGGTGCGTGTGAATCCACCGTGAGCACGTTCCAATTCAGCGGGCGGCGCCCGGCGAGCGAGAAGCGGGTCATGAAGTCGACCTCGTCGTCCTCGAAACCGTCCAGGCAGCCATCGGAGGCGAACTCGAGGGTCGTGCCCTCGTGCTGGGAGACGACCTCTGCGAGCGCGATCACCTCGTCCTCGGTCGCCCAGCGCGACGCCACCGGCTGTTCGTCGCCGTCGGAGTGGGTGCGTGCGCGGGTGGTCGAGAACCCGATCGATCCCTGCTCCAGGCTCTGCGCGAGCAGGGCCTTCATGGCCTCGACCTGCTCGGGTGTCGCCTCGTTGCCCACCGCGTCGGTTCCCATCACACGTCGGCGGATCGCGCAGTGCCCGGTGAGGAACGCGGCGTTCACCGCGAGTCCTGCGTCCAGGCGATCGAGGTACTCACCGACTCCGCTCCATGTCCACTCGATGCCCTCTTCGAGCGCCGGTAGTGGCATGCCCTCAACCCGGGCCAGCATCGCTGCGGTGTATTCGCCGTCACCTTCGCTCACCGGTGCGAGCGTGAACCCGCAGTTGCCTGCGATCACCGTGGTGACCCCGTGGATGTTCGACGGCGAGGCGGTCGGATCCCACAGGAGCTGCGCGTCGTAGTGGGTGTGGGGATCGACGAAACCCGGGCTCAGCATCAGGCCCTCGGCGTCGAGCACTCTGCCGACTCCCTCGGTCCCGATGGTTCGTCCCTCGCCGATCGTGACGATGCGGCCCTCGTGCACACCCACGTCACCGGCACGTGGTGGGGCGCCGGTTCCGTCGAGGATCGTTGCGTTGGTGATGACGAGGTCCACCGTGGCCTCCCGAGGGTCGGTCTTGTCGGCTTGCAGAGAATCTGACGGTCTGTCAGATTTGTCGCCATCGTGTCAGACCCGAGGGCGATGGGCAACGTGCGGCACACGCGGTGACCGGTGCCACACAGGCGCAACAGACCCGATCCCGACAGGAGTCGATACATGGCGGCAGGCAGTCTCGAGAGGCCCACGAGGTCGCGTGGGCGGGTCAGGTTGCTGGCGATGGCGGTGGCATCACTGATGGTGCTGAGCGCCTGCGCGGCGCGCAACAAGGTGGAGGGCGCCGATGCCGAGGAGTCCCAACAGGTTGCCCAACCTGCCCCGGCGAGCGACAGCGCGCCTGCGGGCGAGACGTTCGGTGACCTCGAATCTCCCTGCGGTGAGGGTGACTACACCGTGGAACCCGACGAGGCGAAGGGTTCCTCCGACACCTTGCGCATCGGCGTGGCGAACGACCGCACCTCGCAGATTCGCCCCGGGCTCAACAAGGAGCTGTGGGACACCTCGGTGGCGTTCGCCGCATGGTGCAACGCGCAGGGTGGTATCGGAGGGCTCGAGATCGAGCTCGTCGACCTGCCCGGGGACCTCCTGGCCGTCGAGTCCGCGATGACCGCAGCGTGCGCAGACACCTTCATGCTGGTCGGCGGCGGGTTCGTGCAGGACAACCTGGAGTTCAGCGGTAAGCCCAACTCGGACTTCCACGAGTGTGGTCTCGCGGACATCCCCGGGTTCACGGCGTCGCCCGAAAAGGGTGACTCCAACGGGCAGGTCCAACCGATTCCGCACCCGTCGGTGAAGGCACCCGGGCTGTGGTTCCGGGACTTCAGGGAACTGCACCCCGAGGAGGCCGAGAAGGTCGCCGTGGTGTGGGGCAACCTGCCCGCCCTCGCCGCGATCCGCAACCAGGCCGAGGCGGTCATCGAAGCCGAGGGCTCCGAGGTCGTCGCCACGCCCGACTACCTACCGACGGGGGAGACCGACTGGACCCCCCTCGCACAGGAGCTGATCGGCAGCGGTGCGGAGTCGTTCCACTGGGTCGGCGAACCCAACATGGCAGGAGCCTTCGTGAAGACGTTGCGCGAGCAGGGCTGGGAGGGCTACCCGGTGCTCGAGACCAATGTGTATGACCAGATCTACGTCGACACCGCCGGTGTCGACGCGGCGCAGGGCACGATCCTGCGCACGGCGTTCCACATGTTCGAAGAAGCCGACCAGTGGCCCGCGGTCCAGCAGTACCTCGACATCCTCAACGACAACGTCGAGGATCCCAAGGTCGCCTTCCTGGGCATGCAGAGCTTCTCCGCGTGGCTGCTCTTCGCCACCGCGGCGAACGACTGCGCCGCGGGCAACGACGACACCCTCACCCGTGCGTGCATCCTCGAAGCGGCCGCCGCGATCGACGGGTGGACCGCAGGAGGCCTGCACTCCGCGACCGACCCCGGCCCCGAAGGTGGCGAACCACCGCAGTGCTCGATGTTGTTGCAGGTGAACGCCGACGGTGAGTTCGAACGGCTCTACCCCGAGGTCGACGGTGACGGCGATGCAGGTGACGGGTTTGCATGCGCGGACGACGCGACGGTCGACGTTCCAGCGAATGAGGGACTCGGCAAGATCGGCGGGGACCAGCCGCTCTGAGCGGGTGAGTGACCCATCCGGATTCGCTCGCGCAGGCCCGGCGAGTCGAATAGGGTCGGCGGCTCTGGGGTCGGGCAAAGTTGAACCTCAAGGGGGATACATGGCGCACGTGATCGTTGCGCGGGGGAACTGAACCGGTGGACAAGTTCCTGACCTTCACCGTGCTCGGGCTCTCACAGGCCGCCATCTTCGCGATCGCGTCGAGCGGGCTCGTGGTCACCTACACCACCTCGGGCATATTCAACTTCGCGCACGGCGCGTTCGGGATGATGGCCGCGTTCACCTACTGGCAGGTCCACGTCTCGTGGGGAGTGCCCACGTGGCCCGCGTTCTTCTTGGTGGTGCTGGTGATGGCGCCGTTGTTCGGCGCCGGCATCGAGCGCTTCATAATGCGGGGAATCGAAGGCGCCCAGGAGGTCGTCAAGATCGTCGTGACCGTCTCTCTGATGGTCGCTCTCATCTTCATCGCTCTGTGGATCTGGCCCGAGGACCGCGCACGCCCGCTCGGTGCGTTGGTCGACACCGGCGAGATCAAGCTGGCGGGGGTGACCCTCACCGGCCAGCGCCTGTTGACAATCGGCGTCGCGGTGGTCGTGGCGATCGCGCTGAGGTTCATTCTGCGTGCCACCCGGCTCGGGGTTGCGATGCGCGCGGTGGTCGATGACCGATCCCTCCTGCAACTCAACGGAGGACGGCCGAGCCGAACCTCGATGCTCGCCTGGGCGTTGGGCGCATCCCTCGCAGCGGTGTCGGGTGTGCTGCTCGCCTCCGAGCAGGCCCCGTCGGTGATACCGCTCACGTTGCTGGTGGTCAACGCCTATGCGGCCGCGGTGGTCGGGCGTCTGCGCTCCATCCCGGGCGCGTTCATCGGCTCGATCGTGCTCGGACTGGCGATCTCCTACGTGGGTGCCTACATGCCCCCGGCCGCCGCCTGGGGACCGATCTCGCTCAACAACCTCCAGCGCGCCGTGCCGGCGATCATGTTGTTCGTCGTGATCCTGGTGCAGCCCCAGGTCCGCCTGCGCGCCCACAGCCTCCAACGCACGCGCACGCCGATGCCGATACCCACCCAGCGCCTGGCGCTGATCGGTGGGCTTGTCCTGGTGGCCACGGTCATGGCGATCGGCTCACTCATGTCGGGCCCCGACCAGAACACGATGCTCAAGGGATTCGGGTTCGCGATCGCGACACTCTCGCTGGTACCCCTCACGGGCTACTCGGGTCAGATCTCGCTGTCGCAGCTCACCTTCACCGGCATCGGGGCGGTGGTCATGGCCAACTGGGGTGCGAGCGGCAACATCGGCTGGGTGTTCGTGGCCGTTGTCATCTGCGGGGCGGTCGGAGCGCTGATCGCACTGCCCGCCATGCGCCTCCAGGGCATCTACCTGGCTCTCGCCACCGCAGCGTTCGGGCTGTTCTGCTACTGGATGGTCTTCCAGCAACAGGACCTCATGACTGGTAGCACCGCGACTGTGCCCTACCTCAAGGTCGGACCCTTCGAGGTGGGTTCGGACTACGGACAACTGGTGGTGCTCGCTCTGGCGTTCGCCGTCATGGGCAACATCTTGGTGTTGCTGCGGCGCAGCGCCTGGGGTCGACGGCTCACCGCGATGCGCGACTCCGAGGTGGCGTGCGCGACCCTCGGCTTGAATCTGCTGTCGACCAAGGTCGGTGTGTTCGCGCTCTCGGCTGCGATCGCCGGTGCCGGCGGCGCGCTCGCAGGACGTACGTTCGTGACCGACGACTTCTCCCTGGAGCAGTCACTGCCGGTCACGATGCTCGCAGTGGTCGGTGGGATCGGATCGGTCGGCGGGGCGCTGCTCGGGGGCCTCCTGCTCGGCATGCAACCGATCGCGGTGACCGCCCTCGCCGCCAACGCGATCGGGGTGTTCGGGTTCTTCAGCGCCTCGATGCCACAGGTCATGTCGGTGATGCCCGGGTTCATGGGGGTGAGCCTCGGCCGCAGTCCCGACGGCGCCGCGTCGGACATCGCCGAGGCGTACCGCGACTTCAGCCGCTCGGGGCCAGCGGTGGCCGCTGCGATCGTCGTTGCGGCCGCGCTGTGGCTCGCTGCTCGCACCGAGTTGATCGCCAACTGGGGGCTCTTCGCGGCGCTGGTGGTGCTCTCGTTCGGGGTGATCCCGCTGTTGCCCTCGTTGCTGCCGCCCAGCGGCATGGCGCGGGTGGGACGCAGCGTGCCCACCGCGATCTGGGTGTGCTTCGCCGTGGTGGTCACAGCGGTGATCCCCTGGGAGGGCTCGATCGGCTCCACCGGGTTCCGTCTGATCGCGATCCTCGCCTGGACCGCGCTGGTCGCCCTGCTGGGCATCGGCGTGCTCGGGGTCAACCCCGCCGCCTCGGAGGCCGAACCCGAGCCTTCACCCGACGAGCTGGGCCTAGGCGCGGAGATCGCCTTGTCCGAAGCCGCCGCCGCGGGTGCATCGTTGGGACTCGATGAGTCGGTCATGTCGATGCCGACACAGGATGCACTCGCCGCCCTGAGGGTGGGTGATCCGACATGAGCGCGCTCGAGGTCGCCCACATGACCGTGCGCTTCGGCGGCCACCAGGCGCTGAGCGAGGTGTCTCTGGAGGTCGACCAGGGCAAGGTGGTCGGCCTGATCGGCCCCAACGGCGCGGGCAAGACCACCCTGTTCAACGCGGTCTGCGGTGTGGTCACCCCCACGAGCGGCTCGGTCCGCTTGATGGGCCGCGACGTGTCGGGCGTCCCCACCCACAAACGGGCGCGCCTGGGTCTCGGCCGTACGTTCCAGCGGCTCGAGGTCTTCGCCTCTCTCAGCGTGGCCGACAACGTGCGCGCTGGCGTGGAGATACGCAAGACCTGGGAGCGTCGGGGGGTGGCCGCCAGGCAGTACCTGTCGGCCTCCGAGAGCCTGCCACCGGAAGCAGAGGTGCAGCTGATCCTGGAACGTCTCGCGCTGTCGGAGCTCGCGGACGTGTCGGTGGGGGCCCTCCCGACCGGCCAGGCCCGGCTCGTGGAGTTGGGACGGGCGCTCGCGGCACGTCCATCGGTGCTGCTGCTCGACGAGCCTGCCTCGGGGCTCGACGACAACGAGACCACCGACTTCGGACGCCTGCTGGTCGAGCTCGCCGACGCGGGCCTCGGAATCCTGTTGGTCGAACACGACGTCGGGCTCGTCATGGAGGTCTGCGAGCAGATCTACGTGCTCGATTTCGGGTCGGTCATAGCGGCGGGTGATCCCCAGTCTGTTCGCTCCAACGAAGCTGTGGTCGCCGCCTACCTGGGAGCCGGTGCGTGAACGCCGCACCGCTGCTCGAGATTCGGGGCATCACGGCCGCCTACGGCGGCATCGAGGTGCTCCACGGTGTCGACCTCGCAGTACCCCAGGGCTCGGTGGTGGCGCTGCTCGGGCCCAACGGTGCGGGCAAGACCACGACCCTGTCGGTGGTGTGCGGCCTGATGGCGCCCACCTCGGGCAAGGTGCTGATGGCCGAATCGGATGTCACCGGCGTGCGCGCCGAGGAGCTCGCCCGGCGTGGGGTCGTGACCATCCCGGAGGGCAAGGGGATCTTCCCCAACCTCACGGTCAAGGAGAACCTCCTGATGGCCACCTACGGCGGGGTCGACATGGGCCATGTCGAAGAGGTCGCGTACGAGCGGTTCCCCCGCCTCGCCGAGCGGCGCACCCAGATCGCGGGGACGCTGTCGGGTGGCGAACAGCAGATGCTCGCCATGGCCAGGGGCCTCGCGGTCGACCCTGCGGTGCTGCTGCTCGACGAGTTGTCGATGGGCCTGGCTCCCCTCGTGGTCGAGGAGCTCTACGGAATCGTCGCTCAGATCGCCCAGCGCGGCACCTCGATACTGGTGGTCGAGCAATTCGCGCGCACAGTGCTCGGCGTGGCGGATCTCGCCGCGGTGATGGTCAACGGGCGTATCCGGGCGGTCGGACGCCCCGATGAGATCGAGAGTGAACTGTCAGCTGCCTACCTGGGAGTGTGAACACGTGAGTGACAACCAGCCAACACCGGAACCACAGCGTGTGGCGGAGTTCCGAGAGGAGATCGGAGAGCTGCGCCTCAAGGGTGCCGGCGCGTCCTCTGAGCGTTGGATGCTCGTGGCCGGAATCGCGCTCGGCGTCATCGGCGTCGCGCTCGCGATCATGGGTGCCATCCAGACGATCAACGCCGGGGACTCTCCGGCGGACCAGCGTGCTTTCACCGCGTCGGGTGTGTTGTTGGGAATCGTGCTGACCCTCGCCGGCGCTGCGCTGTTCCTGCGGTACTCGCTGGCGCGCTACCTGCGCTTCTGGCTCATCCGATTGGTCTACGAGAACCGCGCGGAGACCGACCGGATCGTCGACGCGATAGAGCGGGCCTCGGGCCTCGACGGTGCCGGATCGCAGAAACCGTCGCGCAGCGCCGGCGACGAGGTGCGCTGAACGGGCTCCTCGATCGCACTACCTCGGTCCCCCACACAGCGGATTTGCCCTTGCTCGGGGCCCAACCGTAGATTGCGAATAGTTTCACAAGCGGCCCGGTGAATTCCGGTCGCACCCCTTGACCCGATGGGTTCGATGACCACGGACACCCCTGCAACCCCAGCGCTCACCGAGGCGGCCAACCGCAGCAGCGGCTCCTTCGAGCTCGTACTGGGTCCTGTGCTGATGGCGTTGCTGGGACTCGCTCTCGACGGAGTGTTCGGTACCCGACCGATCCTCACGGTCACCCTCACGATCTGGGGTGCGCTGGGCGCGGGTGTCGCCATCTACTACCGGTACCGCCACCAGGCTGCCCAGGACGCCGAGGACAGGTCCCGGGCACGTGCCGAGCGCCAAGCCGCGCGTTCCCACACCACTTCGCCCGACGGTATGGAACCGTGAGCGTCACCACCGATCCCAACACCGTGCGCGTCGAGGGCCCATCGCCCGCGATGGCGGTCGCGGTCGACCTCGCCAAGCGCAGCATCTGGCTGCTGCCCGTCGCGATCATCGCGAGCGCAGCGTTGTGGGGTGTGGACGGTGTGGCCTCCACGCTGTACGCGATAGCGATCGTGGTGGTGAACTTCCTGCTCGCAGGTTGGATCCTCCAGGTCACCGGCCGGATCTCCGCCGCAGCCATGGGCGCCGGGGCGATGTTCGGCTTCCTGTTGCGCCTCGGGCTGATACTGCTCGCCGTGTTGCTCGTGAAGGACGCCGGCTGGCTCGAGCTGGTGCCCTTCGGGATCACCCTCATCGCAACCCACCTGGTGCTGCTCTTCTGGGAGCTGCGCCACATCTCGTCCTCCTTGGCGTTCCCCGGCCTGCGGCCCACGGCGACGCCGAACCCCTACCTGCCCGAGAACCAGGAGCCCGCGTAGATGCTCTCAGCGCTCAGCAATCCTTCCGTGCTGCTCGCCGCCGAAGAAGGCGGTGGGGGCGTGGAGTTCCCGCCGATCAACCTGATCGTCAAGTGGCCCGCCGCGTTCGGCGACGGCCAATGGTACGGATTCAACAAGATCGCGCTCATCGCGGTGATCTGCCTGATCGTGCCGGCGCTGTTGTTCTGGCTCGCAGGGCGCAAAGCCTCGCTTGTACCCAAGGGCCTCCAGAACCTGATGGAGTCCTCGATCGACTTCGTCGAACAACAGGTCGTGCTCCCGGCCATCGGCCCCGAAGGGTTGCGCTACCTGCCGATGCTCATCTCGATGTTCTTCTTCATCTGGCTCGGCAACATGTTCGAGGTGATCCCCACCGCCCAGATGCCGGCGAACGCCCGCATGGCCAATCCGCTGCTCCTGGCCATCGTGGCGTGGGTGATGTTCATCGGTGTGGGCCTCAAGCACAACGGGCTCGGCTACCTCAAGGGGGCTCTGTTCCCCCCCGGCGTTCCCAAGGCGCTCTACATCCTGGTGACCCCCATCGAGTTCCTCTCGACGTTCATCATCCGTCCCTTCTCACTCGCGGTGCGGCTCTTCGCCAACATGCTCGCCGGCCACATCCTGTTGGTCACCTTCTCGGTGCTGACCATCACCTTGATGGTGGGCAGCTTCCTGCTGGTGATCGGCACGCTCAGCTTCGCGATGCTCGTTGCGTTCACCGCCTTCGAGTTCATGGTGGCGTTCCTCCAGGCGTTCATCTTCAGCCTGCTCACCGCCGTGTACATCGGAGGTGCGCTGCACCCGGCGCACTGAGCAACCACGACCTGACCAAGCGACCCCGACACCTTCGACATCAGATCTGATCACGAGGCCGGTACCTCCGGTCTCCGAACAGGAGAGACAGAAAAACAATGAGCTCACTTTCCAACGCTGCAGCCCAGATCCTCGCCCAGGCCCAGGCCGAGGGCCTCGACGCCGCTGACCAGAAGGGCATCGCAGGCGCCTCCGGCGCAGGTATGGCCTACGGTCTAGCTGCGATCGGCCCGGGCATCGGCATCGGCTACCTGGTCGGCCAGGCCGTGCAGGCCATGGCCCGCCAGCCCGAGTCCGCCGGTCAGGTCCAGACCACCATGTTCCTCGGCATCGCGTTCACCGAGGCGCTCGCCCTCATCGGCTTCGTGGTCTTCATCCTCCTCAAGTTCGTCTGATGCTCAGCGCGATCCTCGTCCGTCTGGCCGAGGACCCGACCGCCATCAACCCGGTGGTCCCCGACGACACCGGGGAGATCTTCTGGGGTGCGGTCGGGTTCTTCGGCCTGTGGATCCTCATGCGGTACTGGCTGCTGCCACCGCTGATGCGCGTCCGCGAGCAGCGCCGTGCCAAGGAGATAGAAGACCTCCAGGCAGCCGAGGAGGCCAAGGTGGCCGCAGAGGCGGTCAAGCGCGACTACGACGCGACGATCTCCGAGGCTCGCCAGCGAGCATCGTCGGTGCTCGAGGAGGCGCGCGCGGAGGCTGAACACGAGCGTGCCGCAAAGATCAGTGCTGCGGAGACCGAGGTCGCCGGGCGACGCCAGGAGGCGATGGCCGAGCTCGAAGCCGCACGCGAGCGCGCGGTCGCCGAGATGGGTCCCGACGTTGCCGAGCTCGCCACGACGGCGGCCTCCAAGGTCGTCGAGGCACCGGTCGACCTCGAGGCGCACCGCGGCACGGTCCAGAGCTACGTGGAGGGCAATCGATGAACTCGTTCCTCGTGTTCGCAGCCGAAGAGGGAGCCGAGAACGGCTTCTGGCTGCCCCACGACATCAAAGAGGTGTTCTGGGGCACCCTCGCGTTCCTGATCGTTGTGGCGCTGCTGTGGAAGTTCGCCAAGAAGCCGGGCAGCGAGTACTTCTCCAAGCGCACGACATCGATCGCAGAGAGCCTGGATGAGGCCGCCGGCGCGCGTGCGCAGGCCGAGGCCGAGCGCGACGGCATCAAGGCCGCACTGGCCGACTCCGACGCCGAAGCCGCCCGGATCGTGGAGGAGGCACGGCGCTCCGCGGACGCGCTGCGCACCGACATCGCGGCGCGCGCCGAGCGCGATGTGGCGCTGGTTCACGAGCGCGCCGAGATCGACCTGGCCGCCACCCGTTCGCAGACCGAGGCCGAGCTCGCAGGCGAGCTCTCCCGTCTCGCGCTCGGTGCGGCCGAGAAGGTGGTCGACGAGGAGCTCGACGACTCCGGCCAGCAGCGCCTGATCGACACCTACATCAACAACATCGGTGGGCGGAACTGACATGGCTGACTCCCGAACGACCGCGTACGCCGGCTCCCTGATCGGCATCGCCGCGGCAGAAGGCGATCTCGACGAGGTGACCGAACAGCTCTTCGCGCTCGGGTCCGCCATCGAGGGCGACGACCAGCTCCGCTCGACGCTGTCGGACTCCAAGCTGCCCCTCGATCGCCGCGCACAGGTTGTCGAGGACCTGCTCGGCGGCAAGGCCAACGCCACCACGGTGGCGCTCGCCTCGATGATCGTGCTCAACGGTCGCGGCGCTCAGATCCCCGAGATCGCAGCCGAGGTCGGCCGCATCGTTGCCGACGAGCAGGGTGCGGTGCTCGCCGAGGCCCGCTCGGCGGTGGCGCTCACCGACGAACAAGTAGACAGACTGGCCGAGGCGCTCAGCGCCAAGCTCGGCCGCACCGTGACGGTCCGCAACGTGGTGGACCCATCGGTGGTGGGTGGCGTGGTGACCCAGATCGGTGACGAGGTCATCGACGGCACCGTGCGCACCCGATTGAACCAGCTCCGTGAAGCCTTCTGAGGAGAACCTGTGGCTGAACTGACGATCAACACCGGCGACATCACCGCCGCAATACGAAAGAACCTCGAGGGCTACAGCCCCGACGCCAGCCTCACCCAGGTCGGCCGTGTGGTCGAGGTCGGCGACGGCATCGCCCGCGTGTCGGGCCTGCCCGATGCGGCTGTCAACGAGCTGCTCGAGTTCGAGTCCGGCGCGGTGGGCCTCGCGCTCAACCTCGACGAGGAGTCGATCGGCGCCGTGGTCCTCGGAGAGGTCCAGGACATCGAGGAGGGCCAGAGCGTGCGCGCCACGGGCGACATCCTCTCGGTGCCCGTCGGCGACGGCGTGCTCGGCCGCGTGGTCAACACCCTCGGCGAACCCGTCGACGGCAGGGGCGCTCTCACCAACACCCAGCCCCGACGCATGGAGATCCAGGCACCGGGCATCATGGGTCGCAAGCCCGTGCACGAGCCGATGCAGACCGGCATCAAGTCGATCGACTCGCTGATCCCGATCGGCCGTGGCCAGCGCGAGCTGATCATCGGTGACCGCAAGACCGGCAAGACCACCGTCGCGGTCGACACGATCCTCAACCAGCGCGGCCTCGGCGTGAAGTGCATCTACGTCGCCATCGGCCAGAAGGCCTCCACGGTCGCACAGACCGTCGCCACGCTGGCCGAGAAGGGTGCGATGGAGTACACCGCCGTTGTGGTGGCGCCCGCATCGGATCCCGCGCCGTTCAAGTACCTGGCCCCCTACGCAGGTTGCGCGATGGGTCAGCACTGGATGGAACACGGCGAGCATGCCCTCATCGTGTACGACGACCTCTCCAAGCAGGCCGAGGCATACCGCCAGGTGTCGCTGCTGCTGCGCCGGCCTCCGGGCCGCGAGGCATACCCCGGCGACGTGTTCTACCTCCACAGCCGCCTTCTCGAGCGCGCCGCGAAGCTCTCCGACGAAAACGGTGCCGGTTCGCTCACGGCCCTTCCGATCATCGAGACCAAGGCGGGCGACGTCTCGGCGTTCATCCCCACCAACGTGATCTCGATCACCGACGGCCAGATCTTCTTGCAGGACGACCTGTTCAAGTCCGGTGTGCGCCCAGCGGTCGACGTGGGCATCTCGGTGTCACGCGTCGGCTCAGCCGCCCAGGTCAAGGCGATGAAGACCGCGGTGGGTACCCTCAAGTCCGACCTCCAGCAGTTCCGCGAGCTCGAGGCGTTCGCGGCGTTCGGTTCCGACCTGGACGCGGTCTCCAAGGCACAGCTCGAGCGTGGCTACCGACTGACAGAGCTGCTCAAGCAGGGCATCAACTCCCCGATGCCGGTCGAACAACAGTGCGTGGTGATCTTCGCGGGCACCAACGGCTACCTCGACGACATCCCCACCGACGACGTCGGCCGCTTCGCGGATGGCCTGCTCGAGTGGTTCACCGCCCGTCATTCCTCCACCCTCGACGGGATCCGTGAGTCCGGCAAGATCGACGACGAGGAAGCCTTCGAGGCTGCGATCAAGGACTACGCCGAGCAGTTCGTGCCCAGCGTCCCCGGTGGTGACACCCCCGACGCCGAGGCCCAGGACGACGCCGAGACCACGATCCGCAACGAGTCGCGCCACCTGCCAGAGGAAGAGATCGGGCGCGACTCGCAAGCCGCTGGTTCCGGGGACGGAGCCTGATAGATGGCCGGAGCACAGGAACGGGTCCTGCGGCGCCGCATAGGCAGCACGCAGAACATGAAGAAGATCACCCGCGCGATGGAGCTGATCGCGGCCACCCGTGTGGCCAAGGCCCAATCCGCCGCGGCCGAGGCCCGTCCCTACGCCGAACGCATCACCGGGGTCATAGCGGACCTTGCGGCGGGTGGTGCCGAGGTCGACCATCCACTGCTGCGCCAGAACGACGACCCCGCCAAGGTGGGTGTGGTGGTCATCGCGGCCGACCGTGGGCTCGCGGGTGCGTTCAACTCGGCGGTCATCAAGGCCGCCGAGCGCGAGATAAACGCCGCGCGCACCGAGGGCCGCGGCTATGCGCTGGTCACCGTGGGTCGCAAGCCAGCGGACTACTTCCGGTTCCGCAACTACCCGATCGAGGCGCAGTTCTCCGGTTTCTCGGACAAGCCGTCCTTCGAGGACGCGGCGGCGGTGGCGGCAAGGGTGAGCGACCTGTTCACCAACGGCGGTTGCGAGCGGATCCTGCTGGTGTACACGCGCTTCATCTCGATGGGTTCCCAGGAGCCGGTCGTGCGCCGGTTCCTGCCGCTGGAGAACACCGAGACGATGGCGAGCACCGGTGAGTCCGAGGCGACCGCCGGCTTCGAGTTCGAACCGGGGCCGGCCCAGGTGCTCGAATCGCTACTGCCCCGATACGTCGAGGCCCGCCTCTTCGCCGCGATGCTCGACTCCGCCGCATCGGAGCACGCGTCGCGCCAGCGTGCGATGAAGGCCGCGACCGACAACGCGGAGGAGCTGATCGTCAAGCTCACCCGAAAGATCAACCAGGTGCGCCAGGACGCGATCACCACCGAGATCATGGAGATCATCGGCGGCGCAGAGGCGCTCGCCGAGGACCGCGGGGAACCCGAGGACCTACTCCTGGACCACATGTTCTCGGATCCGTTCGCCCACGGCACCGGGTCCCACGAACGCCACGTGCTCGGCCACGACCACTGAGCACGACAGTTACTGAGTTACGAAAGATGTCAAGGAGACAACGATGACGGTCACCGAAACCGAACTCACCGAGGGGCGCATCGTCGCAATCGCCGGCCCGGTTGTGGACGTCGAGTTCCCACCGAGTGCCCTGCCCGAGATCAACACGGCGCTCGAGTTCACGATCAGCGTCGACGGCGTCGACACCGTCGTCACCGCCGAGGTCGCACAGCAGATCGGCCACAGCCGGGTGCGTGCGATCGCGATGAAGCCCACGGACGGCCTCGTGCGCGGCACCACCGTGCGCAACACCGGTGCGGGCATCTCGGTGCCGGTCGGCGACGTCACGCTCGGCCACGTGTTCAACGTGCTGGGCGCACCGCTCGATGTCGACCACGTGGATGTCGAGGAGCGCTGGGAGATCCACCGCGAGGCACCGTCGTTCGACAGCCTCGAGCCCAAGGCCCAGATGTTCCCCACGGGCATCAAGGTGATCGACCTGCTCACCCCGTACCTCCAGGGCGGCAAGATCGGCCTCTTCGGTGGCGCAGGTGTGGGCAAGACCGTGCTCATCACCGAGATGATCAACCGTGTCGCCAGCCAGTTCGGTGGCGTGTCGGTGTTCGCCGGCGTGGGTGAGCGCACCCGTGAGGGCACCGACCTGTTCATCGAGATGGGCGAGACCGCCCTCGGCGAGTCGGGCTCGGTGCTCGACAAGGCAGCCCTGGTGTTCGGTCAGATGGACGAGCCACCCGGCGTCCGCCTGCGCGTGGCGCTCTCCGCGCTGACGATGGCTGAGTACTTCCGCGACGTCCAGGGCCAGGACGTGCTGTTGTTCATCGACAACATCTTCCGGTTCACCCAGGCGGGCTCGGAGGTGTCGACACTGCTGGGCCGCATGCCAGCAGCGGTGGGCTACCAACCGACACTCGCCGATGAGATGGGCGAGCTCCAGGAGCGCATCACCTCCACCGGTGGCCGCTCGATCACGTCGCTCCAGGCCGTGTACGTGCCGGCAGACGACTACACCGACCCCGCGCCGTTCACCGCGTTCACGCACTTCGACGGCACCACCGAGTTGAGCCGTGACATAGCGTCGCTCGGCATCTACCCGGCGGTCGACCCGCTCGCTTCGAGCTCTTCGATCCTCACACCCGAGGTCGTGGGGGAGCGCCACTACGCGGTAGCCCGTCAGGTCCAGGAGATGCTCCAGCGTTACAAGGAGCTCCAGGACATCATCGCGATCCTCGGTATCGACGAGCTCTCCGAGGAGGACCGCATCACGGTGAACCGTGCCCGGCGGATCCAGAAGTTCCTCGCCCAGCCCATGTTCGTCGCCGAGGTGTTCACCGGCCTGCCCGGCATCTTCACCCCGGTCGAGGAGACAGTCGAGAGCTTCGAGATGCTCGTCAACGGCGACCTCGACCACCTGCCCGAGCAGGCGTTCTTCAACGTCGGCGGTGCCGAGGACGTCATGCGCAAGGCCAAGGACCTCGAGGCCGACGCCTGATGGACCTGTCGGTCGAGCTCGTCTCACCCGAACGGGTCGCCTATTCGGGTAGCGCCAAGATGGTGGTGTGCCGCACCACCGCGGGCGACATAGCGTTCCAGGCCGGCCACATCCCCTTCATCGGGGTGCTCCAGACCCATCCGGTCAAGGTGATCGGCGACGACGGTGAGACCTTGATCGCGGTGCACCAGGGCTTCGTGGAGGTGTCGCCTCCCGACGCCGAGGGGATCACGCACATCACGGTTCTCTCCGATGTGGCAGAGCTGGCCGACTCGATAGACGTCGAGCGCGCACGGGCCGCCAAGGAACGCGCGGAGGAGGCACTGCGAGCCGATGCGGCGGATCCCGAGGCCGCGTCCGCACTCCAGCGCGCCGAGGTGCGTCTCAGCGTCGTAGACGCTGGGTGATCGAGCGTCGTAGACGCTGGGTGATCGAGGGTCGCTCACTTGCTCCGACTGCGGGGTGGGCACGCAGTGTGCGGGTGCTCCGCCTGACACATGTTGTGGGGTTGGTTGTCACATCTTGTGGTGGAATAAACCCATGATGGGTTAGGGTCTCCTAACAGGCTCGGGAGGCTCCGGGCGAGGAGGTACGACCATGGCCGTCACAAATGCCGAGACGCACGATGTCGATGTGGAACTGCCCGGTTCCGCCTTGGATGCAGCCCGGATGCCAGGCCACTGGCTGCTGGCCCGCATGGGCAAGACGGTGCTGCGACCCGGCGGGCGTGAGCTCACCGACAAGCTGTTGGGGTCTCTCGACATCGGCCGCGGCGACGACGTGCTCGAGCTTGCCCCCGGTCTCGGCTCGACCACCCGCCTGGTGCTCGATCGCCGACCTGCGAGCTACACCGGTGTGGATCGCGATCCCGACGCTGCCGCTCGGGTGGACGTGCTCGCCCACTCCGCGACCGCGCGTGTGGTCAACGCGAGCGCCGGCGACACAGGTCTGGCCGATGCGTCGGCGTCTGTAGCGTTCGGTGAGGCGTACCTCACGATGCAACCCGACCGGCTCAAGTCGGAGATCTTCGCGGAGCTGCACCGTGTGGTCGCTCCCGGAGGTCGGATCGGGCTTCACGAGATCGCACTGCGTCCCGACGACATCGACGACGAGCGGGCCAAGGAGGTCAAGGGCGCCCTGCGCTCGTCGATCATGGTCTCGGTGTGTCCGACGACGCTGTCCGGTTGGCGTGGGTTGGTCGAAGATGCCGGTTTCGAGGTCGAGGACATCGACACAGCGCCGCTGCACCTGTTGGAGCCACGCCGGCTCGTCGCGGACGAGGGGCTCGGCGGCGCCGTGCGCTTCGCCGGACGGGTCCTGCGCAACCCGCCTGCCCGGCGGAGGGTGATCGCCATGCGCAAGGCGATGCACGCGAACGCGGCCTCGCTCGAGGCGTTCTGCATGACCGCACGGCGGCTCTGAGGTGAAGCGACGCATCTGGATCGCCACCGGGGTGGTTGTGGTCATCGTGGCGGTCGGGATCTTCTGGCTCACCCGGCCCCGCGGCGCAGATCCGATCTCCGAGGCGGACGCTGTCGAGTCGTTCCGTGAGACCGAAGGCAGTGCAGCAGGTAGCGACGGCTCCGACTCCACGACATCGACCACCGCCACCGATGGGGAGGACGGCGGGTCGGCCACTCCGACTCCGGGCGTGTACTCCTACGCCACGACCGGTCGCGAGGTGGTCAAGCTCGGGCCCCTGCCGGCGGAGACCCGCGACTTCCCCGAGACCACCACCGCGGCGGTGACCACCTCTGCGAGCACAGATGACAGCCAGCTCTGCTTCGACTACAAGCTCAACCTGATCGAACAGCACACCGAGGACACAACCTGGTGTCGCAGTGAGGGAGGTGCACTGCGATTCGCCTCCTATGCCAAGCACCAGAGCGTCGCTCAGTTCAACCCGACGGTGAACATCGCGTGCGATCCGTCGATCGTCTGGGAGGCCGGGATCGACTCGCAGGACCTCTCGTGTGACCTCACGCTCGACGGCGGGCCGATGGAGGTGACCACCGAGGTGACCGGAACCTCGGTGTCGTCACCTCCCGAGTCGCTGGAGGTCGGTGACGGCGCCTCGGTCGAGGTGATCCCCGTGGCGATGAACTTCGACCTGGAGGGCTCGGTGTCGGGCACCTGGTCCGAGAAGCTCTGGCTGGATGCCCGCAGCATGTTGCCGGTCAAGATCGAACGCAGTTTCCGGCTCGAGGGCTTCGCCACCTTCGACGAGCAGAGCACGCTGGTGCTGCAATCGACCGAACCCAACCGCTGACGCCAGCGGGCAGTTCGGAGTCCGCTGCACCGGCCGGGGTGTCAGTCCCAGGCGGTGAGCGCGTTGTTGAACGCGTCGACGAGTGCCTGGGGGTTGCCGCCACCTTTCATCACGTCGAGCGAAACCGCTGAACCGTCGAGGAAGTAGAGGTGGAGCTTTCCGACGAGCTTGCCGGCTGCGGCCTCCATGCCGGCGAAGTCGCTCAGCGGGTAGACCGCGAGCAGATCCTTGGGCGCACCGCTCATGGCTGCGAACGAGTGCACCAGCACCCGCTGGTTGGTGAGCGTGAAGAACGACTTCACGGTCGGGAAGTCGACCGCGACGCCGCCGGTCGCCTCGATGTCGCCTCGGGCGGCGGCCTCGGCTCCCCGTCGCCAGCGGTCGATGCGCTGGTCGATCAATGCCCCGGTATGGGCCGCCACACCGGCGGAGATGGCGTTCCGGAAGGCCGACCCTGCGGGTTGGACGACCCGTGCGTCGAGGATCGACTCGCCGGCGAGCAGGTCGCCACCGGCCTTCTTCTGGACCTTCTTGACGAAGTTCACCATCGTGATATCCCCCTGGTAGTCGTAGGTGACGCCGGCGTGAAGCAACCCTGTCTTTGAACAAACTCTGTCTTTGAACAAACTCTGTCTCCCGGTGGCCGCCCACCGGTGCCGCGAAGCCGCCCACATTGGAGAGTAGTCAGTGTTGACAGAGGTGCAGAACGGTCCTCGGGTTCGACGTCACGGGTCGTCTGGTTGATCCACCAGACCGTCGAGCGCGCCAAGCAGCCGCTTCACGTGTGCCTCGAGCTGTGCGACCCGGGCTTCGAGGGCCTCGATCCGGGCGTCGGGGGTGTCGTCGGTGCGGTGTCCATCCGCTCCGCTTTCCGCTTCAGGTGGTGGAGGTTTCTCTAACGAGGTCGTGTGTTCCTCGGGGCCGTCGGGCGCCTCGTTGCGCCTACTGCTGCGCTGGAGCAGCTGGATCCAACGGTCGTCGCGCTGGCCCGATGCGCGCCCGATTCGTCTCACCAGAGCGCCCGTGGGTCGCGCTGCGAGGGCTTCGAGGCGCGCTTCGACCTCACCGGCATCGATGAAGCGGTGAAGTCGCTCTGTGCGGGTGCGCAGCTCCTGTGCGCTCTGGGCCCCCCGGAGCATCAACACGCATAGGACGGCCTTGTCCGCCGAGTCGAGGCGCAGGTGCTCGTCGAGGACCTGTCGGTAGCGGAACACCCGCTCGCCGTGTGCAGGGTGGATCACCCTGAGCAGGCCGAGGGCCTTGAGCGCCAGCGCCGTGGTCTCCACGAGCTGCTCGCCCCAGTCGACCACCGGGTCGCGGCTGGTCTTCTGGTTGCAGGCTGTGACGAGCGCCTTGATGGAGAGCGGGTACTGCTCCGGGGTGGTCGCTTCCTTCTCCAGCAGGCATCCGAGCACGCGCGTCTGCGCATCGGTGAGCGCGAGGTCCTCGGGCGGTTCGACCATGAGGTCCGACACTACCGGCACCCCACTCAGGCAAACCGTCCATCGACTCGTTCCGCGACCCCGGCTACGAAGGCCCCTGATCAGGCAATCCAGGGTTGGGGACCAAGGGTCACGGAACCATGGGTCGCGGGAGGAGTGTGAGGGGACCCGAGCAGGGAACCCCGTCAATCGCTGGGCCATCGGTGCGGGGTGCTGGTCGTTGTCCCAGGTCTGTTGTAGGGTACGAACATATGTTCGAGCCATCACACGAGCGCGAGGGCCGGCAGGTCCGGGAAGACCTGTCGGCGATGGGCGGCGGCCCCGATCTGGAACCCGCTCAGCAGGGCTCGGGGTTGTCCCCGAGGGAGGCGTGGCTGCGGGTAGAGATGTTGCGCGAGCGGTGGGCTCAGGACCTTCTCGTGGAGTTGGCGGCCACCGAGGATGCTCCGGCTCCTGTGACCCTCGGTGACCTCGGGGCGGTCGACTCGTTGA
>JBKEAI010000086.1:0-27929 GCA_047972145.1 Microthrixaceae bacterium | reverse complement strand
CCGGGATGGACTCACTGCGAACCCCCGACGAGCGATTCGAGAACCTGCCGGAGTACAACTTCGAACCCCACTACCTGGAGATCCCCGACGGCGAGGGTGGCGAGCTCAGGGTCCACTACCTCGACGAGGGGTTGCGCTCGGGCGAGGTGGTGCTGCTACTGCACGGTGAGCCCAGCTGGTCGTACCTGTACCGACGCATGATCCCGGTGCTCGCAGGTGTCGGCAAGCGCGTGATAGCGCCCGACCTGGTGGGCTTCGGGCGTTCCGACAAGCCGACCGGGACCTCCGACTACACCTACGCACGCCACGTGGAGTGGATGAGGCTCGCCCTGTTCGAACAGCTGAACCTGGAGGGTGTCACGCTGTTCTGCCAGGACTGGGGAGGGCTGATCGGGCTGCGACTGGTCGCCGAGCATCCCGACCGCTTCGACCGTGTGTGCGTCGCGAACACCGGCATGCCGGTGGGTCACGGCGCGTCGGAGGCGTTCATCGCGTGGCGTGACTTCTCACAGAACGCGCCGGACCTGCCGGTGGGCAACATCATCGACGGCGGATGCGTATCGGAACTCACAGCGGAGGTCATCGCCGCGTACGACGCCCCGTTCCCCGACCCGTCCTACAAGGCCGGCGCACGGATCTTCCCCTCACTGGTTCCCATGGAACCCGACAACCCGGCGGTGCCGGACAACGTCGCTGCCTGGGAATCACTGGAGCGCTTCGAGAAGCCCTTCCTGGTTGCTTTCAGCGATTCCGATCCGATCACCGGCGGGGGAGACAAGGTGTTCCACGAGCGGGTGCCCGGCACCAAGGGTCAACCCCACGGAACCATCGAAGGCGCAGGTCACTTCCTCCAGGAGGACAAGGGCCCTGAGATTGCCGAGATGCTGCTCGACTGGATGGAGCACGGCTGACGATCGCCGCGCGATCAGGGCACGATCACGATCTTGCCGATGTTCGATCCAGTGAACATGGCGTTGAGCGCGTCGACGCCTGATCCGAGACCTTCGTACCGTTGGGTGCGCACCACGATGTCGCCGGCGGTGTGCCACGCCCGCAGCTTCTCGCCGATCTCGGGGAACCTTGGCACGTCGTCGAAGGCGAGGAAGCCCGTCATGGTCGCACGCTGTTGGATCAACTGCACGTAGTTGGAGGGCCCCGGCGCGGCGGTGTTGGGATCGTCGAGGTAGCTGGCGATGTGGCCACAGAGGACCACCCGTGCATGCAGCGCCAAACGTCCCAGCACGGCATCGAGGATCGCTCCGCCGACGTTGTCGAAGAACACATCGACGCGACCGGCAGCCTCTCGCAGGTCGTGTGCGACCTCACCGCGGCGGTGGTCGATCGCAGCGTCGAGGCCGATCTCCTCGGTCAGCCAGCGGCACTTCTGCGGTCCGCCGGCGATACCGACGACGCGAGCGCCGTGGACCTTCGCGATCTGGGCAGCGGCGGCACCCGTCGCCCCCGCGGCAGCCGAAACGACTACCGTGTCACCCGAGGTGACAGCGCCGACCTCGACCATGCCGATGTAGGCGGTGCAGCCGGTAGAGCCGTACAGCGCGAGGAACGCCTCGAGGTCGTAGGTGGGATCCGGCGCCGAGACCCACGTGGAGAAGAAGTCGTCGCGTATGACTGAGTACTCCTCCCAGCCGCCGAGGGTAGTGACGATGTCGCCCTCCGCGTACGCATCGCAGCGCGAGGCGACGACGCGCCCGATCGTGGAGCACCGAACCACTTCACCGAGCTCCACCGGGGGCAGGTACCCGGACCCCTCGGCGAGCCACGATCGCACAGATGCATCGATCCCGATCACCTCGTTGTGCAACAGCGCCTCACCTTCGGTGAGGGTGGGGACGGCATCGGTCACGAGGTCGACGTCGGTGCTGCGGAGCAGTCCGTCGGGACGCTGCCGGAGAAGGACACGGGTCATGGTGTCCGGAACCACATAGGTTCGATTCCCCACGGGATCCCCCCAAGGTGCGCGGTCGCCGACGGGACATCGGCGAGCTCAGGAACCTGTTTCTACAGCAGCACGCCTTGTCACGGGAGACGGTTCGACCGGTGGTCTCAGCTCGCGCGGCGTTCCTTGGCCTCGTACATAGCGGTGTCCGCAGAACGGATGAGCTCGTCGGGATCGTCGCCGGGCCCGCCGTGCGCGATGCCGTAGCTGCACCGCGGGTTCCAGTGGTCCTCACCGACGGAGATCGGATGCGCGAACGCCACCTCTATCGCCGCGCGCAGCTCGTCCTCGCACTGGCCGGGTCCGAACAGGACGAACTCGTCGCCCCCCCAACGACCTGCGGAGGCCGCCTCCGGTGCACAGTTCGCCAGCCGGTTGCCGACTGCCTGGAGAACGGTGTCGCCGACCCTGTGCCCGAGTCGGTCGTTCACGGACTTGAAGCCGTCCAGGTCCAAGAACGCGACCGTGGCCGGGCCCTGGGCCAGCACATCCGCGAGCGAGTTGTCGATCGCGAAGCGATTCGGTAGCCCCGTCAGTGGATCGGTCAGCGCACGCTCCTGGAGCACCCGCTCTTGGCGACGTCGCTCGGTCACGTCGTGGGAGATCGACAGCAGCGTCCCGGATCGGTCCTCGTCTAGGCGGTTGAGGATCGTCGACTCGATCCACCGCTCCGTGCCGTCGGGGCGCAGCGCTCTTTGGCGGATCGTCCGTGAGCTGCCGGGCTCGCCGATCAACGAGAACCACATCTCGATGGCAGCAGCGTGGTCGTCGGGGTGCATGAACTGGAGCACGAAGTGTCCCTGGAGCTCGTCCGCGGTGCGTCCGAACAGCACCTCCGCGTCGCCCTCGGTGTTGAGCACCACGCCCAGGGCGTCGAGCTCCTGAAGGAGCCACACCGGCCGTTCGAACCACGCGGTCTCGTTGTCTCCGCTGGTGGTGTCGCGGAGTCGGGTGTGGGCTGCTGGGGGTTCGCATTCCCTGAGCAGTTCGTTGCCCACGAGGATGCAACCGACGTCGTGCTGGTGGCACAGGTCGAGGAAGCTGAGCCGGAACTCCTTCCACCCGTCCTGGTCGCGCCGCACGGTCACCTGGTGGACGACACCCGGCTTCTCGAGCGCCTGGTACCACTGCATCGCCAGTGCAGGCATGTCTGGCTCGTAGATGTCCTGGGTCTGTAGATCCCAGGCGACCGCGACGTCGCTCGTGGTGTCCAGACCGGGCAGCGCGGGTACCTCGACCACCGCGGCGGTCGAATCCCTGGCGGTGACAACCAACCCCGCGAACTCCCGGTGCAGTTCCTCCCTACTCCAGATCGCAGGACTCCTGGACATGAGTTCATATGGTACGTGACAACTTGAAGTCTCCCACGTAATTGAACGGCGTTCGTAATAAATGATCCGTCGTACCCAACGCTGCATCATGGAGTTCGGGGTGGGGCGGTCGCTGTAGGTTCTCGGGATGTCCAAGGGCGTTCTCGCTGCGATTGCCGCGTACATGATCTGGGGCTTTTCGGTTCTGTACTGGAAGCTGCTCGACGACATCGGATCGGGCGACGTGGTCGCACACCGGATCCTGGCGACGGCGATCGTGCTGGCGGTCGCACACCTGGTGATGCGAAGTTGGCCCAGGTTGAGAGCCGAGCTGCGCAAGCCCCGCGTGCGCCGTGTGGCTGCGGCATCGGCCGCGCTGCTGGCCACCAACTGGGTCGTCTTCGTGTGGTCGGTCGAGACCGAGCAGGTGGTCCAGACCAGCCTCGGGTACTTCATCAACCCACTCCTCAGCGTGCTGTTGGGTGTGTTCATCCTCGGCGAGAGGATGCGTCCCGTGCAGTGGTTCGCGGTGGGGTTGGCTGCTCTCGGAGTCGTTGTGCTCACCATCGACCTGCGCGCTGTGCCCTGGATAGCCCTCGTGTTGGCCGGGACCTTCGCGGTGTACGGACTTCTCCGCAAGACCTCCCCGGTCGGTTCGCTCGACGGCCTGAGCCTCGAGGTCGGTTTCATGGCCCCGTTCGCGCTGGCGGTGGTGTTGGTGCGCGCGATGACGGGGGCCGGGGCGGTGGGGGCATCCGATCCCGGCCGGGATCTGCTGCTGCTGGGAGCCGGCGTGGTCACCGCTGCTCCCCTGTTGTTGTTCGCGGTCGCCGCTCGCCGGGTGGAGCTGTCGGTGGTCGGGTTGTTGCAGTACATCGCTCCCACGATCCAGTTCCTGTTGAGCGTGCTCGTGTTGGGCGAGGAGTGGAACGGAGGCCAGGTCGTCGGTTTCGTCCTCATCTGGCTCGCCCTCGCGGTGTTCGCCGCCGAGGGGATGGCCAAGAGCGCCAAGGGCACCTTTCCGCCCGCTGCCGCGGTCGATTCCAGCTGATATCGACCTCGGGCCTGCCGGTACGCTCACGTCGTGAGCACCCCGGCCGCGCGTCAAGCTGCCCGCAGCGGCGATGATGACGAGGTACCGGTGTGGGCGGCGGACCGGTCACCACCGACAGGGTCCGACGTTGTACAGGGTCCCAGGCCTCCCACCGGAGTTCGCCATGCCGGCGGGGTCGGGCAGGACGCCGAGCCAGGGCAGGGCACCGAGGCAGCCCAGGATACCGAGACGGTGTTCGAAGCGCGCCCGGCAGCACGTCCCCGCTCGGGGTTCGTCGTGGCGCTGTTGTTGTTCTTTGCCCTCCAATGCGCCAACGCGTTGGTCGTCTGGCGCGAAGCTCCGATCCGTTCCGACGCGATGATCGAAGCGGTGCTGGTGCACCTAGGTTGCGCCGCGCTCGTCGTGCCGGCGTTGTTGTTGAGGGGTCGCTGGCGTGCGTTGCCTCTGGTCGTGGCAACCATCGCGGGAGCCGTTGCACCGGTGGGCCTGTCCAGAGACCTGATCGGTGTGCTCGGCCCCCGCGACGTTTGGGTGGGCCAGTCGCTGACCCTCCACGTGCTGTTCCCCCTGGTCCTCGGAGCGGTGGCGACCGTGGCGGTGCTCAGCGCTCCCCGTCCCCGATCGCTTCCAGCAGCTCCACCGGTGTGACATCCGGTGGCGCGGGTTCCCGTATGACGTGGCGCACACCGGCGCTGTCGGTGACGATGCTGAACACGCTCGGTTCGAAACCGCCGGTGACCGTCGCAGCCACCAGCGAGTCCCCGGTCTCCAACCGACGCTCGGCATCGAAGGGGGCGACCTCGATCCCGGCGGTGGACGCGGTCGCTTCTGACCGCGGCCGGAAAGCACGAGTCCACCTCGCCGGACTCCACGGCGAGCAGCGCCATACTGACGAGCCTCTGCTGGGACACCCCGACTCCGGCCACCAATGTCCGGGCTCCGGCCAGGCCCAGCTCCCTGTGACTGGAGCCGTTACGGGCCTGGGAAGCCTCGGACAGGCCGGCAACCGGGTTGGGGAGTCCCCGCACCACAGCAGTGTCGCACCCGGGTCATCCCCGATCATCCCCGTAGCGCCGTGCGGGGCCCGACGCACACATGCGCGATCATGGACCGATGAACGATCATGAGGTCCTCAATGCCGACCAGGTTCTCCAATGGGCGGCCGCCCACCACCCCTGGGAGGTCGGTGTCGGAAGCGACCGTCTGCTGCGGACCTTCGAGTTCGCGGACTTCGGCGCAGCCATGAAGTTCATGGCCAAGGTCTCACCGGTAGCCGACGAGATGAACCACCACCCCGAGTGGGCCAATGTGGCCAACAAGGTGACCGTAGAGCTCACCACCCACGACGCCGGTGGGATCACACCGAACGACCTCGCCCTCGCCGAAGCGATGAGCGCTGCTGCTGCCGCGGTGTGACCCGCGGCCGCTGGAGCCTTCTCCGTCGAGCACCCCACCGCCGCGGCGGCGCGCGCGGGTGTGCCCCCATTGCCACTCAGCTCAGGTGAAACGGGTGACCCAACCCTCGCGGCGGAACCGGTGCATCTGGTGGTCCACGAACCACAGAGCCAGTGCCAGCGCGACACAGGTTCTCCGATGCGGCTGCGCGATCGCCGCCCCGACCTGCGGGAAGTCATCGCGGTCATCTCACACCTCCTCTGCGCGGACGCGGGTCGCCTCGGCTAGGAACATGGCTTCGAGGTCCGCGTAGCCCGCCTCGGCCACCACCTGCTCAACGGGTCCGTCAGCGATGATCCGACCCGAGCGGAGGAACACCACGCGCGTGGTGAGCCGTTCCACCTCGCGCATGTCGTGGCTGGTCAACAGCAGCGTCGAGTTGTGCTCGGCGTTCATGAACTCGAGGCGGTCCCGCACCCGCATCGCGACGTCGGGGTCGAGCGACGCGGTCGGTTCGTCGAGCACTATCAGCCTCGGCTGGTGGATGACCGCCTTGGCGAAACCGACCAGAGTGCCCTGGCCCGACGACAGCGAATCGCAGCTCTGGTCTGCGAGGTGGGCTATCCCGAGCTCCGCGAGGACGGAGCCTGCGGCGCGGTCCGGATCGTCGAGACCGCACAGTGTTCCGAACATGTGCATCGTCTCTGCGACGGTCATGCGTTCCGGCAGCGGGTTGTATCGAGAGGCTCACGCCGTCGACCGCGGATTTGCCGTCGAATTTCTTGTGGACGTCGCGCGCATCGAGCACCGGCGCTGGGGACATCGCCCCAGTCTCACCCACCACGGCGACGGCGATCACCCGAGTTTTCACCCCTCCACCCCCGTTCTGTGGTGCGAGGTGAGCCTGTGGAGCTGGCGACGCACCACAGAACGGTTGGTTACGCTCGACCGGTGCCGCTGAGCGAACGATGGAGGCGTTGATGGGTGGAATACCGTTCCCCGACGAGGGTCGATCGAGCACGGAGCTGCTCAAGGAGATGCGAACCGAGCGCGAAGGCGACCTCGATTGGCGCGGGGGCAAGGCGTTCAGCCTCGTCTACAACCCCGACGATCCAACTCTCGAGGAGCTCCAGCACGAGGTGGCGGGCATGTTCCTGCACGAGAACGCACTCAACCCGTTCCGCTACGCGACCCTGCTGCGCATGGAGGGAGAGGTCCTGTCGATGACCCAGTCGCTGTTCGGCGCGACCGCGGGTTCGCTCAGCTCGGGCGGTACCGAGTCGATCTTCCTGGCGGTGCAGACCGCTCGCGACCACGCCCGGGCCGAGGGTGTGGCAGCGCCTGAGTTGCTCTGCGCCACCACAGCGCACCCCGCGTTCGCCAAGGCCTGCAAGTACCTCGATGTACGCCAGGTCTTCACCGAGATCGACGCTGGGGGCAGGGCGGTGCCCGAGGCGTACGCGGAGGCGATGAACCCGAACACCGCGCTCGTGGTTGTCTCGGCGCCCTCGTATCCGTTCGGGGTGATCGATCCGATCAGCGACATCGCCGCGATCGCAGCTCAGCGCGACGTCCTGTGCCACGTGGACGCGTGCCTCGGAGGGTGGCTGCTGCCGTTCTGGGAGGAGCTGGGCGAGCCGGTGGAGCCGTGGGACTTCCGCGTCGAGGGTGTCACGTCGCTGTCCGCGGACATCCACAAGTACGGCTACTGCTTCAAGGGCGTCTCCACGATCAACTACCGGGACAAGGATCTCTACCAGCGCCAGATCTTCATGTACGACAGTTGGCCGGGCGGCCTCTACGCGTCGGCGTCCTCCGCGGGCACGAGGCCCGGTCCACCCATCGCCGCGGCCTGGGCGACGATCACCCACCTCGGCCGCGAGGGGTACCTGCGCCTGGGTGCACGGGTTCTCGAAGCGACCCGGGGGTTCAAGGCTGCGGTTGGTTCGGTGGATGGTCTGGTTGTGGCTCCGACGCCCGACATGTCGGTGTTCCAGTTGGCGGTCGACCCTGCGGCTCGCGATGAGATCGACATCGAAGCCGTCGGGGACCGAATGGACGAGCGGGGTTGGAACATGGATCGCCAACAGGGCGGGCTGCACGTCATGCTCTCGCCCGGCCACGACAAGGTGGCCGACCTCTTCGCCACGGACCTGGCGGCCTCGGTAGCGGATCAGGGGACCGCTTCGGGAACCGAACACACCTACGGCGGGGTGGTCGAGGGCTGAACGGAACGCTCTGCGATGGTCGACAGCGATCCGAAAGCCGACGGCCCGATATCCGACGAGCCGACTCCCGACAAGCCGACTCCTGACAAGCCGGCCTCTGGCAAGCCGGCCTTTGGCAACGCTAGGCCTGCGTGGTCCTTCACCGGCCCGACCGCACCGTTCTACGACCTCTCGGGAGGTGAGCCGGCGAAGTTTGCTGTGCGCCAGATGGGTGACAGCAGGTTCGTGCTCACCGAGGGGTTCGTCTACGACGACGGAGAGGACCGCGTGGTGGTCTCCGCGGACACGCTCGTGGCCACCGATCTGGCGTCGATCCCGTTGGTCATGGCTTGGTTCGCACCGGTCAACGGTCGCCACACCCCGGCTGCTCTGGTGCACGACACACTCGTCGCGGAGGCCAGGCGGGGCTACCGCAAAGGCGTCCTCGACACCTCGGAGATGATGTCGCGGCGTTCGCGTGCCGATGCCGTCTTCCTACGGGCCATGGCCGCCTGTGGAGTACCGCCTGTGCGCCGTCGGGTGATGCACGCGGGCGTCACGATGGCGACCCGGTGGAGCGGAGCGTTGGGTCAGCGCCTCGCCCTGGTGTTCTGGGTGGCAGCGTCGGTCATCGGCACCTCGGCCCTCGTGTGGGCGATCGCCGGTGGCCGGTGGCCCGTGGTGATAGCGGCTCTCGCAGCGCCCTTGTTCGCCACGCCCCTGTGGGGTTGGCGAAACCGGACCGCGGCGACCGTCGCAGGGTACGCAGCCTGGTTCGTAACGCTCCCAGCGCTCGGCACGGCACTCGGTTCCGGTGCCTATCGGATCGCCGAGTGGGCCTGGTGCCTCGCCAAGCGCAGGTAGATCTGCGGGGACAGCCCTACCCAGCGGAAGGGGCTAGTTGGCTGCCGCGACACGCCGCAGCGGTGGGTCCACCTTCGGTGGTACGCGACGCTCCGGCAACTCGTCGAGCAGATCTGCTGTCACCTCGGCGATGCGTGCTACCGCCTGCTCCACCGCCGGCCGGTTGGCCTCCGATATCGACGAGAGCGAGCCAACCTTGCGCACGTACTGGAGGGCGGCCGCTTCGATCTCCTGATCGGTGGCCGGTGGAGCGAGACCGCGTAGTGGGGTGATGTTCCTGCACATGGGTCCAACACTACGGATCGAAAACCGCGTGTGGATATTCGACGGGAACTTCCGGGCCTCGGTGTGAAACGCGGGTCTTCGCCCTCGGTGGCCCGTTAGGTTTCAATCCATGACCGGCACGGCCCGCCCCTTCAGATTCGCCGCACAACTCAACGAGGCTCTCCATGGGCTGAGTTGGGCCGACACGTGCAGAGAGATAGAGGATCTCGGCTACTCGACGGTGTTCGTGCCCGATCACTTCGACGAGGGCCTCGGGCCGATCTCGGCGATGGCCACCGCCGCAGCGGCCACGACCGAGTTGAACGTGGGGGCGCTGGTGCTGGATTGCGACTTCCGCCATCCAGCTGTGACCGGCCGCGAGCTCGCCACGATCGACGCGCTGTCCGAGGGTCGCCTCGAGGTGGGTCTGGGCGCTGGGTGGAAGCGCAGCGACTACGACAGCTCGGGCATCCCGATGGACCGTCCGGGGGTGCGCGTGAGCCGGATGATCGAACACGCGACGATCCTGCGAGCGCTCTTCACCGAGGGGTCGGTCACCTTCGAGGGTGAGCACTACCAGGTACGCGACCTGCTCGGTGAGCCACGACCGCACACCGCAGGGGGTCCGCCGTTCCTCATCGGAGGCGGCGCGCCGCGCCTGTTGCGCTTCGCAGGCGGCTTCGCGGACATCGTGGGGGTGAACCCCTCCATCCACTCCGGTGAGATCGATGCCGACGCTGCCCAGGACGGCATGCCCGAACGCATCGACGAGAAGTTCGGCTGGGTCACCGAGGGAGCTGCCGACCGCCGCGACGGGAAGGGCCGGGACGACATCGAGTTCAACGCCTGGCTCGCCGCAGCGGAGATCACCGATGACCGCGATGGCGTCGGGGCGCTGCTGGGTGAGCTCTTCGGGGTGGAGCCGGGTACCGGCCTCGACTCGCCGATGGTCCTCGTGGGCAACACCACCCAGGTCTCCGAGGACCTTCAACGACGTCGTGAGCGGTGGGGCTACTCCTACACGGTGATCCCAGGCGACAAGGCACGTGACTTCGCACCCGTCGTCGCGGACCTCGCGGGTACCTGAACAACCGGGAGCGTGCGCGGCAGGCTCAAGCGGTGCGGATGACGACCATGCGCTCCTCGGTCATCAGGTCGCGGGCCGACCACGCCGGCCCTTCCCGGGTGTTGCCCGAGTCCCGGATGCCGCCGTAGGGCATCTGGTCGACGCGGAACGTCGGGACCTCGTTCACGCACACCCCGCCGAAGTCGAGGCGCTGTGTCGCGGTGATCCCGAGGTTGATGTCCCTGGTGAAGATCCCCGCCTGCAACCCGTAGGCCGTGTCGTTCGCAGAATCGAACGCGGTCTCCACGTCGTCGTATGCCTGGATGCCGACCATCGGGCCGAACACCTCGCCGCGGGTGACCTGCATGTCCTGGGACACATCGCTCAGGATCGTGGGTTCCAGGGCCGTCGAGTCGCCGTGGTGTCCGCCGCCGAGGGTGAGCGTTGCCCCCGAGTCGACCGCCTCGGAGATCCACGATTCCACACGCTCGGTCTCGCCGGCGTTGATGAGCGAGCTCACATCGGTGGCCTCGTCCCCGGGGTCCCCGACCACCAGCGAGCCCACCTCGCTGCTCAGCAGGTCGGTGAACTCCTCGACGACCTGGCGGTGCACGTAGAGGCGCTGCACCGAGATGCACGACTGGCCGGCGAACGAGTAGCCACCGCGGGCCACCTTGGCCGCAGCGGCGGGTAGGTCGGCGTCGTGGTGAACGATCACCGGGGCGTTGTTGCCGAGCTCCAGGCCCACCCGCTTGCGTGGCGCGTCCCGCCGGATCGACCAGCCGACAGGGGCCGAGCCGGTGAAGCTGACGACCGCCACGTCGTCGTGGGTCACAAGTCTGTTCGCGACACGACCCGGACATGTCACGACGTTGAGCCAACCCGCCGGCAGGCCTGCATCGTCCTGTAGCACCCTCGCAAGCATCAGAGCGGTGAGCGGTGTTGCCGAGGCGGGCTTGAGCACCACCGGGCAACCTGTTGCGATCGCAGGGCCGACCTTGTGTGCGACGAGGTTGAGGGGGAAGTTGAACGGGCTGATCGCACCGAGCACACCGGCGGGTACCCGCAGGGTGTAGCCGATCGAACCGACCCCGGGTGCCGATGCGTCCATGGGGATCGCCTCACCGGCGAGCGTTCGTGCCACCGATGCTGAGAACCGCAACGTGTCTATGCAGCGCTCCGCTTCGGCCCGCGCGGTGCGGATCGGTTTGGCGGACTCTGCGCTGATGGAGCGGGCGAACTCCTCGATGCGCTCTGCCACGGTCACTGCCGCGCGGTCGAGCACCTCGGCGCGCTGGTATGCCGGCAGCACACCCTTGCGGTGCAGTGCCGAGGCAACCGCTACGGCGCGGTCGATGTCGTTCTCGGTGCCGGCGGGCACGCGGCCCACCTCCGCGCCGTCCCACGGCGAGTACACGACGGCCTCGTCAGCTGTCGTGATCGACTCGCCGTCGATCAACATGGGCGTCACCGCCCCCGGCACCGATGCTGATGTCGCTGATCCTGATGTCGCTGATGCTGATGTCGCTGATCCTGATGTCACCGGGTCATCGTCGCGTATCCACCGATGGTGCGCACCGCGGACCGCCACATCGGGCCGATACCCTGAGACGGTGACCGTCGTGGGGGTGCCGAGGGAGATCAAGGCCGACGAGTACCGGGTGGCCATCACCCCTGACGGAGTCCGCGAGCTGCACCACCGTGGAGTCGAGGTGCTCGTGGAGGCAGGTGCCGGGGAGGGTGCCTCGATCCCCGATGTCGACTACGTGGCCGCGGGGGCGACGCTGGCGGACTCCGCCGAAGCGGTGTGGGCGGAAGCGGACGTGCTCTGCAAGGTCAAGGAACCGTTGGCCGAGGAGTTCGGCTACTTCCGCGACGACCTCGTGTTGTTCACCTTCCTGCACCTCGCCGCCTATCCGGAGGTGGCGAGAGCCCTCCTGGATGCAGGTGTCACCGCGATCGCGTACGAGACCGTGCAGACCGACCAGGGGGCCCTGCCGCTGCTCGCCCCGATGAGTGAGGTCGCCGGTCGCATGTCGGTGCAGATCGGAGCGCACTTCCTCGAGCGCCACAACGGAGGGCGCGGCGTGCTGTTGGGGGGAGCGCCCGGGGTTCGCCCGGCCAGGGTGGTGGTGCTCGGAGCCGGAAACGTCGGCTGGAACGCAGCTTGGATGGCCGCCGGGCTCGAGGCCGAGGTGGACGTGCTCGATCGCAACGTCGACCGGCTGCGCTGGGTGGACCAGATCCAGATGGGACGCATAGTCACGCTCACCTCGAATCGGGGCCAGGTGGAGCGGGCGGTGGCGGACGCCGACCTGGTGATCGGTGCAGTGCTGGTGCCGGGCGGACGTGCACCGGTCGTCGTCACCGAGGAGATGGTGATGAACATGAGACCCGGCTCGGTGATCGTCGACATAGCGATCGACCAGGGAGGATGTGTGGAGACCTCCGAGGAGACCACGCACCACTCGCCGACCTTCGAGCGTCACGGCGTGATCCACTACTGCGTCGGCAACATCCCCGGAGCGGTTCCACACACCTCGACCTATGCCCTGACCAATGTCACTCTGCCGTACCTCGCCGAGTTGGCGGTGTCCGGTGTGGACGCTGCCACCGAAGCCGATCCTGCCCTTGCCGGGGGCCTCAACACCCGCGACGGCAGCATCGTGAACCCTGCGGTGGCACAGGCACTGGAGTCCTGATCCCGCGGGACCTCGACGCGACGGTGCTCGAGGGGATTGGTGCCTCGCGGGGGCTGGCCGCGGGTCGGGTGCGCGTGTCGCAGGATCCCTCCGACGTGTTGGACGACGAACCCGGTGCGGTGCTGGTGGTGCGCACGACCTCCCCGGAGTGGGTCCCCGCGATGAGCGTCGCTGCCGCAGTCGTCACCGAGGTGGGGGGTATCACGTCGCACGCGGCGATCGTCGCCCGTGAGCTCGGGATCCCGTGCGTGGTCGGGGTCTCCGGGGCGACCGAGGTGCTCCGCGACGGGGACCTGGTCCAGGTGGACGGCACCGGAGGGAGTGTCTCGGTGCTGGTCGACGCCGACCGCGACGACGACGGCGCATGAGCCGGATCCCGGTCGGTCTGCCCGCTCCCCGTTCGAGCGGGCGCGTAGTGCGATGATGCCACGATGAGCAGCAAGCCCCGCAAGGGGGTCGTCGGGTGGCGCGAGTGGGTGAGGATCCCCGAGTTCAGCGACGTGGCGGTCAAAGCGAAGGTGGACACGGGTGCACGAACCTCTGCCCTTCACGCCTTCGGCCTCGAACTGGAGCGTGACGGATCGGTGATCACCGCATGCTTCGAGTTCCATCCACTCCAGCGATCGAGCCGGGAGAGCACCAGGGTGAGGGCCGAGGTGATCGGATTCCGCCAGGTGCGCTCGTCCAACGGTCGCAGCGAGACCCGCCCTCTGGTGCGCACGCCGATCGAGGTGGGCGGAGTGGCCTGGCCCGCCGACATCACGCTCACCTCTCGTGACACGATGGGATTCCGGATGCTGTTGGGGCGGGCTGCGATCGCCAGGCGGTTCCTCGTGGACCCTGGCCGCTCGTACCTCCAGAACCCCGACCCGCTGGGAGACCACCACTGACATGAAACTCGCGATCCTCTCCAGAGCCCCGCGTTCCTACAGCACGCAGCGTCTGCGCACCGCCGCCGCCGAGCGGGGGCACCGCACCAAGGTGCTCGACACGCTGCGGTTCGCGATCGACCTCGCCGGCGACGAGCCGGATCTCATGTACCGGGGCAAACCGCTGTCGAGCTACGACGCGGTCCTGCCGCGCATCGGGGCGTCGATCACCTACTTCGGTCTGGCGGTGGTGCGCCAGATGGAACAGATGGACGTCTACACGCCGAACACCTCCGCGGGGATCTCGAACTCCCGCGACAAGCTCCGCGCCTCGCAGATCCTGTCGCGCCACAACATCGGCATGCCCGCGACGATGTTCGTGCGCGAGCGCGGTGACGTGCTCCCTGCGATCGAGGCTGTCGGTGGTGCGCCCGTGGTTGTCAAGCTGTTGGAGGGAACCCAGGGCATCGGTGTGATCCTCGCACCCGACACCAAGGTGGCCGAGGCCGTGATCGAGACCCTCCACAGCACGCGCCAGAACGTGTTGATCCAGCGCTTCGTCAAGGAGAGCAAGGGCCGTGACGTGCGGGCGTTCGTGCTCGGTGACCGGGTGGTTGCCGCCATGCGTCGCTCGGCCTCCGGTGACGAGTTCCGCTCGAACGTGCACCGGGGCGGCTCCACCGAGGCGATCGAGCTCGACGAGGAGTACCAGCGCGTCGCGGTGCAGGCCGCGCAGATCATGGGGCTGCGCGTCGCAGGTGTCGACATGCTCGAAGGCGACGACGGCCCCCTCGTGATGGAGGTGAACTCCTCGCCGGGGCTCGAGGGGATCGAGACGGCGACGGGGCTCGACATCGCTGGTGCGGTCGTCGACTACGTCGCGAACCAGGTGTCGTTCCCCGAGCTGGATGTGCGACAGCGCCTGACCGTATCGACGGGATACGGCGTGGCGGAGATCCTGGTGCGCGAGGGATCCGACATGGTCGGTCACAGCATCGACGATTCCGGGCTGCGGTCGCGTGACATCGTGGTGCTCACCCTCAACCGCGGGACGGCGGTGATCCCCAACCCCCGGGGTGCCAGGGTGCTCGAATCCGAGGACCGGCTGTTGTGCTTCGGCCGGTTGGAGGAGATGCGGGACCTCGTGCCCGAGCGTCGCCGCCGTCGTTCCCGGCCGCGGATGAAGCGCCTCGACCCCGAGGCGATCCCCGAGGAGTTCAGCGGCGATCCGAACGAGCAGACCACATGAGCCCCCGGGAGCGGCGCGCTCCGTTCGAGATGGCGGGGGTGTCGGTGCCCGCTGGCAGGAGAACCACCCTGGAGCTCCCGGTGGGAAGGCTCGTCTCGGGTGGGCAGATGGCACTTCCCGTGCTGGTGCTGCACGGAAGGCGTGAAGGCCCCACGATGTGGTTGAGCGCGGCGATCCACGGAGACGAGCTCTGCGGTGTGGAGATCATCCGGCGGGTCATCGCATCGATCGACCCGCGAATGCTCGCCGGTACCCTCATCGCCGTTCCGGTGCTCAACGTGTACGGATTCAACACCGGTGAGCGCGCCCTGCCCGACCGGCGCGACCTCAACCGCTCGTTCCCCGGTTCACCCCGCGGTTCGATGGCGGGACGTATCGCTCATCTGATGATGACCGAGGTGGTGAGTCGTTGCGATGTGGGGATCGACCTCCACACGGGTTCGGACAATCGGGCCAACCTCCCCCAGATCCGTGGCGACCTGGACGATCCGCGGACCCTGGAGCTGGCGAAGCGATTCGCTCCTCCGCTGTGCCTGAACGCCAAGACCAGGGACGGTTCGCTGCGCGCGGCCGCCACTGGAGCGGGTGCGACGGTGCTGCTGATGGAGGCCGGCGAGGCGAACCGGTTCGACGAGACCGCGATCGGGGTCGGCACAGACGGCGTGTTGCGGGTGATGGCGGGGGAGTCGATGATCGACACCGCTCCTGAGGCGCGCCACGAGCCCCGACTCAGCTGGGGATCGCAGTGGGTGCGCGCCGCGCGCAGCGGGATCGCACAGATCGAGGTGGACCTAGGCGAGATCGTCGACCGGGGACAACTCCTCGCGTCGGTGTACGACACGTTCGGAAAGCGACTAGGCACCCTGCGTGCCCGCACCGGTGGGATGGTCATCGGGTTGACCCGGCGTCCCCTGCTCAACCGCGGTGACGCTGTCGCTCACATCGCCGAGCTGCAACCCCTCGGTGGAGCGGGGTAGCTGACTCGTCAGTGTTGTTGCTGACTTCGTCAGTGCCGTGCTGACTTCGTCAGTGTTGGAGCTGGTCCACCTCGGTGTCGTGATCGGTGACCCCCAGCCGGCGAGACAGCTGCTCCACACCGATCACAACCACGAAACCGACCACACCGAGGATCGTGGTCACCGCGACGGTGTCGGTGTCGGGTGCGGCCAACACGGTGCTGTCCACCCCGTCGGGCCATGGCCACAGCACCCGCAGCGAGCCCACCATCAGACCTATCAGCGCGGCCATCACCGTGTCGTAGTGGTGTTCCAGGGACCAGTGCAGCACCTGTGAGAACACCCCCAGTCCGACCACGCAACCGAGGCCGGTCACGGCGATGACCGCCAGATCCCGTTCGTCGACCGCGAGCAGAACGGGTTGGTACATGCCGATCATCACCAGGATGAACGATCCGGAGATCCCCGGCAGGATCATCGCGCACACCGCCAGGGCCCCGGCACCGAAGAAGGCCCACAACGCTGGATCGGACACACCCGCCACCGTCGATGCGCCGGTGCTGGAACGAAGCCCCAACACCAGGAACACGGCAACCGCTGCCACCACAGCGATGGCGATCCGTTTCGGATCGCGGATCTCGAGCAGCCCCCATGCGACCACGACCGATCCGAGCACCAGGCCGGTGAACAGCCCTGCCATCTGCTCGGGGTTGTCGTGCAGCTGGTCCTCTATCAGCCCTGCCAGACCGACGAGCGCTGCCCCGATTCCCACGACAAGGGGCACCAGGAGCTTCCAGTCGATGGATCCGATCGCATCGCGGGCGCCGGCGAGGTCACCTTTGAGGACCCGGCCCACCGCAGATGATCCACTGCGGATCGACGAGATCAGCCGGCGGTAGATGCCGAGCACCAGCGCGATCGTCCCACCGGAGACTCCGGGGACGATGTCGGCTGCGCCCATGGCGAAGCCGCGCAGGACGTTGAGGGGGATCTCGCGCACGGCCGACCAAGGTACCCGATGGCGCGATGACTCCAATCGGCACCCACCGCATGCGATGATCGGCTGCGTGTGGGTGGAATTGGACCGGGCTGTGCATCACGCCCGAAGCTCTGCGCCGTGACGCCACGCCATGAGAGCTCCAAGCCTGCCGACCGGCGGCAGTCCCCCCGCCCGCGGATCGGCCGGGCCCGCAGCCGGCTGGTGATGGTCGCCATGGCGGTGTCGGTAACTGCATCGTGTACCTCGGGAGGAGCCGAGGCGTCCGACACCACGTCGCGGACCGACGCGGTGAAGGTCACCGTGGCGGGCGACTCGATCTCCCTGGGTCTAGGTGTGACGATGCGTGAGGAGTTCGAGGGTGGGGACATCACCCTCGATGGATCGGGTGCAGCCGGGGAGCGCTCAGGCGAGCTCGAGGTGAAGGCGATCGGCATCGACGGGACCGGCCTGGCGCGCCCGGACAACTTCGACTGGCCGCGGCGCCTCGAGGAACTGGCCACGGACTTCCCACCCGATGTGCTCGTGCTGTCGGTGGGTTCCAACGACGGCCAGGACCTCACCGACGCCGACGGGGACGTGGTGGCGACGATGGCCGACTCCCAGGCCTGGGATGACGAATACCGCTCGCGCCTGGCACGCGCCTTCGATGCCTTCGCCGACACCGGAACCCAGGTGGTCTGGCTGGGCCACGTGCGCACCGAGGACGACCTCGTGGCGGACACCAACCGGCACATCCACGATCTCGCCACCGAGGTCGCATCCACGCGTGACTGGGTGACGGTCGCGGATCTGGCGGAGCTCACCGGCTCGGGTGCACAGTCCACCTCGCAGTGCCTGCGCTCCGACGGTCTGCACCTGATCGCCGAGTGCTACGCGGGCGCTTCGGGGGCGCTGCTGGAGCAGATCGGATCGACCGGGTGAGCACCACCACCGAAGTGTCGAACGGCGTGGACCGGCCGGTGTCCCTGGTCTACCACCGGCCGTTGGACGGCCTACGGGGGGTGGCACTCCTGGCGATCATCGTCTACCACTCTGGTCTGTCAGTCGCATCCGGCGCCTTCCTGGCCGTGTCGACGTTCTTCACCCTCTCGGGCTTCCTCATCACCTCCCTGCTGCTCGCGGAGCACAGCCGCGAGGGGGCGATCTCGTTGCGCGGGTTCTGGGAGCGTCGCCTGCGTCGCCTGCTCCCCGCTGCGCTGGCGGCGATCAGCCTGATCGCCATCGCGGCGGTGTTCCTCGCGGACACCACCCAGTGGTTGCGCCTGCGCGCCGATGCGCTGTCGTCTTTGTTCTACGTCGCCAACTGGCGGTTCATCCTGGCGGGGGACTCCTACGGTGCGTCCTTCGCGAGTCCGTCGCCCTACACCCACTTCTGGTCCCTCGCGATCGAGGAGCAGTTCTACATGTTGCTCCCGGTGGTCGTGTTGGGTGCGTTGGCCGTGTCGCGCTCTCGGCGCGTGCTCGGATGGGTCCTCGGGGGCCTGGTCGCCACCTCGATCGTGTGGGCGAACTGGCTGGTCTCCTCGGGGGCCTCGGTCGACCGGATGTACTTCGGCACCGAGGTCCGCCTTCCCGAACTGGTCAGCGGAGCCCTGCTCGCACTGTGGTGGATGCGCCGCGAAGAGCCCCTCGGGAAGCGTTCGGGGCGCCTGGTCGGACTCGGTGGACTTCTCGCCCTGGTCGTGATGGTGCTTGCCTGGATGACGGTGCGGCTCGACCAGCGGTGGCTCTACCGGGGCGGCCTGACCCTCTATTCGGGACTCACGATCCTGGTGGTGATCGCAGCGATGGTCCCCGGTTCGCCGGTGGCGAGGATCCTCGGCTGGCGCCCCCTGGTGTGGGTGGGCGTGCTGTCCTATGCCGGCTACCTGTTGCACTATCCGATCCTGTTGTGGCTCCGCCAGGACGCCGGCGTGGGAGACCTGGCCGCACTGGCGATCGCGGTTCCGCTCACCTTCCTGTTGGCGGTCGCCTCGCGGCGCTACATCGAACGGCCGGTGCGCGAGGGCAGGCGGATAGCGCCGGCACGGGCATACCTCGCCGCAGCTGTGGGGATGGTGGTGGTCGCTGCCCTGGTGCTCGCGCTGACCGGGTTGTTCAGGCGCGACGTCTCGGCCGGTGACGTGACCAACCTCGACCAGGACCGATGGCAGCAGCTCCTGGAGGCCACGGCCGCGCAGGAGGCGTCCGATGCGCCGAGGATCAACACCTACGGTGACTCGAGCGCGCTGGTCACCGGGAGCGGGTTGTCAGAGGTGAGCAGGGCAGAGCCCGACGTCTTCGTCGCCCAGGGGGGTTGGGCGGACCTGGGTTGCGGTCTGCTGACCGGCAACCAGCGCAGGGTGCGTGGAGAGGTCGTCGACAACGCGCCCAACTGCGCGACCTGGCCCCAGGAGTGGGCGGCGACGTCCGCCTCGGACCCCGCGGACGTCGCAGTGATCGAGTTCGGTGCCTGGGAGGTGGTCGACCAGCAACTCGTACCGGGAGGCGAGTTCCTCTCCGTCGGCGACTCCGAGGCTCTCCGGGCGGAGATGAAGAACCGTCTCTCACTTGGGGTGGAGACGCTGCTCGAGGACAACGGGATGGTGGTGCTGTTGAACCCGCCCGATGTGTCCTTCGGTCGCATCGACGGTCGCGACCCGGCGACGCCGTTCGTCGAGTCAGACCCCGCCAGGATGGAGGCGTTCAGGCAGCTGATCCGCGAGGTGGCGGACGAACACGACCGGGTGGAGGTGTTCGACCTCGCCGGTGGTCTGGCGGAAATGGACGAGGACGACTCGGACCTGCGTCCCGACGGTGTGCACCTGAGCGACACCGCTGCGATCGAGGTCGGCCGCTGGTTGGGGCCCGCGCTGGCTGAGCTCCACCGGGAACGGACCGGCTCACCGACCACCCTGGTCGCTCGCTGAGCCTCAAACTGGTTGGGGATCGATCCCCATTGTCCGCTGAGCGGAGTTCGGGTTTGATCAAGGTCCGGGAGTAGCTGCGGGTGGAATCGGGAGGCCCGCTCCGGCACTGGAGCGTGCCCCTGGCTCCGGGAGAAGGGCAAGGGGCACACTCCGCAGCCACCAGGTCGACCAACCCACGAGGCTGAGGTTCCGGCGCCCATGAGGGAACCCGATCCGGTGCCGACACCACCTACGGTGGAGCCCGCATGTCTGAAGTGGCCGCCGAACCGAGTGAGACCTCTGAGCTGACTCGGCCCGTAGTCCGGAGATGGGTGTTCCGGGCGGCGTGGGTCGGCTGGGTCGTCGGTCTGACACTCCTCGTCACACCGTTCATCCCCGCCAGCCAACAAGAGGTCGGCCCCGGCGTGGTCGCGCTCAGTGCAGGACCGTCGCTGGAGGGTGGCACGCGCCTGTCGTTCCCACCGCTGGGAACCGTGCGTGCCCGAACGCACCGCTCCCCTGTGCGGTTGACCGCCGAGCTGCGCGAGCTGGACGTGCAGCCGCTCATCAGCTCGGGTGGACGCCTCGATGCCGAGACGATCGAAGCGGAGGTGCGCGACGACTTGCCCGCAGCGGTTCTCGGAGCGCTCGTGCACATGTTGGTCGCGGCGGCGATCATCGGCGCACTGGCAGCGGCGGTCCTGCCCCACCGGCGTGTGCTGAGCGTGCTGGCCGGAGCGCTCGTGGGGGCCACCACGATGGCGCTGGTGCTGCTGTCGAGCGTTCCCGGCTATGACGTCACCGGGTTCGAGGAGCCCACCTACGACGGCTCGCTGGCGCTGGGCGGCCCGCTGCTGCGTGCGGTCACCTCAGGCGACTCCAGCGGTCTCGACGCGCGCGTCGACGTGCTGGCGAGGCGCCTCGCGGACCTGTATTCGGCATCGACCACCTCGCAGATCGCAGCGAGTGCGGGTGACGTGTCGATCCTGCACGTGTCGGACATCCACCTGAACCCGATCGGACTCAACCTCGCTCGGGACCTTGCGACCGCGTTCGACGTGGACGCGATAGTCGACACCGGCGACACGACCTCGTTCGGCCTACCGGTGGAGGAGCCCTTCAGTGAGCTGTTCGACGAGTTCCCGGTGCCGTACTACTTCGTCGGGGGCAACCATGATTCCCCTGCCAACCGGCGCCTGATCTCGGCTGCTGCGGGTGTCACCTCGATCAACCGTCGGGTCGTCGAGGTGAAGGGTGTGAGCATCCTCGGCTTCGACGACCCGGTGGTCACCACGACCAGGACCGTGCCCGCCCAGGAGCGTCGGGAGACGATGCGCGACGCTGGGCCCGAGTTGGAGGAGCTCGTCGCGCAGAACACCCCCGACGTGGTGGCCATCCACAACCCGGCGATGGCCTCGGCTGTGGCGGGCGAGGTGCCGCTGGTGATCGCAGGGCACCTGCACAGGACCCTGCTCACCGCGCAGGATGGCACGCTCGTGTCGGTGGTGGGATCCAGTGGAGCGACCGGGCTGGGGTCGCTGACGGTGAACTCCGAGCTGCCCTATGTCGCCCAGGTGCTGCGCTTCTCCGACTCGGAGCTGGTGGCCATCGATACTGTCGAGCTGACCGGTGTGCGCGGGGACTTCGTGGTGAAGCGGGCCCTGGTGGGCGACGCCGCACGCGAGGTGGAGCCCGATACCGCGATCGACGAGGATCCCGAGGAACCGACCCTCGAGGATCTCGACGACGCTGAGACCGACACCGCAGAGAACGAGGGCGGGGAAAACGAGGGCGGGGATAGCGAGGGTGGTGAGAGCGACCGCGATGCGACTACGACTACGGTGCCCTGATCCAGCCCTAACCAGGTTTCGCCGGTAGCTCGGTGACCGTGGCGAAGCACATCTCGTCCTCGGTGCCCTCGGCGAAGAAGATGTACCTGGGTTCGGGATCGAACCGCAGGCTCCTGTCCCAGGAGCACTCGATCGTGATGTCGTCCCCCGGGCCCGCGGGCACAGGGTCGACCGGCTGGTAGTTCAGCTGCCAGGCGAAGTTCCACACAGGAATGTGCAACAGGACCTTCTCGTCTGGGCGTCCCTTGTTGAGGGTCATCCTGAACTCGCTTCCGAGCTCGTGCATGTGGCCGAGCACATCGACGATCTGGGTCTCGCTGCGTACGGGGAACGTGCACTCGGTGGTGGCGGTCCATCCGTCGGAGCGGGCAGCCAACTCCTCGGGGTTCGTACCACACGCCCTGTGGGTGAAGTTCGCGATCGCACCGTTTCCACCGCCGGCACGATCGGCGGCGGCGGTCAGGGCAGCCTCGCGGTCGCACAGCGGCCCGTCGCGGTCCTCAGCCGGACAGGGCATCTCCACCGGCCCGACCAGGCTGTGCGGGTAGAGGGGCGTGACGGTGCCGGGGTCATCCGCGATCTCGAGGTTCAAGGTGGACTGGTCCGCACGCAGGAGACCCTCGTAGTGGTAGTGGATCTGCACCACCAGCTGTTCTCCTGCCTTCATGGGAAGGCCGACACCCTCTCCGAAGTCGCGGGGCCTCTGACCCGGTACCCAACCGCCCACCAACCCCGAGCCACCGGTGCTCATCCCCTCGGAGTCACCGCAGTGGTATCCAGGCCTGGGATCCGCGGCATCACGTGTACGTGCGGAGTCGATCTGGGAGATGGACAACCGGTACACGAGCACGTGGTGCACGACCTCGCGCGAGTCCGGCAGGAACTCGTATCCGGTGATCATCGAATCCTCGGTGAATTCGGGATCGACGATGAAGCACCTGTAGTCGTTCGAGCGGGTGCCATCGCCCACGTAGGGCTCGGGCATCTTCAGGGAGATGTCTACATCCGGGGATTTCACCTCGGGCTCGTCCGGTTCCTCCAGTGCGGTCGATGCCGGTACATCAAGCGGGGCACCCGCGGTGGCCCACGCGTCGATCAGGTCGATCTCGTCACCCGACAGGCCCCGGGGGTGTTGGAGGGGTACCCCCTCATCCGACGGTGGCCAAGGCGGCATGTACTCGCTGCGCGTCACCACGGCCAGGCCATCGGCCACCTCCGCAGCGTCTCCGGCATCGTCGAGGGTCACCATCTGCGCACCCACGGCACCGGTCGTGTGACACGACACGCAGTTCGCCTCCAGCACCGGCTGGATCTCCCCGGAGAACGAAGGAGCATCCGCCGATGCCCCTACTGCGTCCACCGATTCGACCGAGAGGCCGACCGGCGGCGTGAAGTCCCGGGAGTCGACCGCCACCAGATCGAGGGTGACCCCGATGTCGTCGGAGGTTTGCACGAGGCCGACCTTCGTGATCGGACCGACCCCGAGCTCGGACATCTTCATGTCGCCCGACAACGTTGCGGTGAGCTCCCCGTCCTCGATCGCAGCGGTGCCCTCGAAGCGCACGGGGTGGGACTCACCCTTGACCACGAGGTCACCCTCCACCGCGAAGCTCGCCTCGTTGGAGTCGGGCTCCTGGGAGGCCTCGACAACTTCCGCGTCGACCAGGTTGACGGTCTGGTGGTCGTGCGACTCGAGGTACTCGTGCTGGAGGATCTTGTCCCGCATGGTGTTGTCGCTCTCGAGCTGGTGCACCGAGACGGCGATCTCGCTCAGGCGCGCCGTCGCCGAGTCGTTGTTCGTTATCCCGATGTCGCCGGCCACGCCCTTGGTGGTCAACTCCACATCGTTGTCGACGCCTGCCAGCACCTCTGTCACATCGACGGTCACCTTGGAACGGTTCGCGTCGATTCGGTAGACCACCTCACCGGGTCCGGCTTCCAGGGGGACCACCATCGGGAGCGTGTAGTCGATCGGGGTGTCCTCGGTGAGAGCGACCCCGATCAGGTCACGCGCCAGGAACGCACCACCGGCGACGAGGATCACGGCAACGCCCGCAACGCTCCACCACGGGTGGGCCTTCAGCTTTCCTGCGACCTGTCGCACTCCAACCCCCCTCGATCGGCGCAGGGACTCAGGATAGCTGAGACATAGGGGTCCTTGGCAGAGGCGATCTTGACAGTCGGCACCACGGGTTCGAGGAGTGACACCAGCACGCCGAAGAGCACCGGCACCGCGAGCGTGCCGGGACCGACCGGGGCGCACAGAACCAGCGCTGCGATGAGTAGAAACGCGCCGGTCGGCACGGTGACGACCCCGAAGGGAATGCCGGTGGTGTGGGAGATCCCCTCCTCTAGAACGAACAGCGGCCCACTTCCGAAGTCGGTGGCACTCACGAGTAGATAGCAGCAAGCACAGGCGAGCACGCCACCGGCGAACCACGCGGCGCGCGCAGCAGAGGTGCGCACGGTTGCACTCCAGGAGGAGAAGGGATGTTGCAGTCCTCCTGGGTGCACGCCCGGACGTGAGGACGGGCGTCGATCATGCAGGGCCCGCCCATGTGGGCAGGTCGGCACCCGGATCGCCTTGTGGTGTCCTCAGGTTCGCTGGACCCTCGGCGCTGTGTTCACGATGGGTGCCGGATCTCGGTGACCTTCGAGCCGAGGTTGCCGACCGCGATGGCCACGACGGTCACCAGGAACACCTGGCCGAGCACGGCCTCCACCATCGCGAGCGACTTCCCGGTGTCGACCGCCGGCACCAGGTTCCCGTAGCCGAGGGTGGTCAGGGTGACGAAGCTGAAGAACTGGTAGTCCATGATCGAGGGGTCGTCGATCCCGGTGAAGAGGTTCCCGGTCGAGGTGAGGTCCACCAGGCGGAACGCGCTGGCGAAGAACAACCCGATCTGGATGTAGGCGGCCAGGGCACCTGCGACGGTGTCGAGGGTGATCCTTGGTCGCTGGGCGAGGCGCAGCACCACGATCGCCGGGGTGATCAACAACAACAGGCACAGCAGTGCGGTGCCCGCGGCGCCGAGCGCGTTGTCGGGTGGGCCGACCTCGCGCGACAACACGCTCGACATCGTCAGCAGCGCCACGATCGCGTTGCCGGCGACCAGGACGCCTCGCCTGGCACCGCTGACTCGTAGCGCGAGTAGCGCGGTACCCCCCACCAGCAGGGTCGCCGTTGCGCGCCCCAGGTAGTTGGTAGAGAAGTAGGGCGTCACCAACATCGCCGCCAACGACAACCAGAGCACCGGGGTGAGGCGTCTGAGGCTGTTGTCCTCCGGGGTGTGGGGATCGTCCGCAGTAGAAGTCATGGCCCCGATGTTGCCGCGGTCGGCGCTACCAGCGGCGGATGTCACATCGCAGCCATATGCCATGCCGATTTTCAGGGAGTGTCGGTACCCTTCGAGTGATGGTGCTGCGGGCCGACGGGGCTCTTCGACGCCCCCGAAGGGGTTTGACCGTGGTGGCCATCGTCGCGCTTGGCACGCTGGTCACAATCGGCGCATTGATCCTCAACCACGAGCGGGCGGAGCGCACTGCGCAGGCCTGGGCCGTCGACGCGGTCGAGTCGATCTCGCGCTCGCTGTCGTCGGGCTTCCAGCGAGCACAGGGGATGGCGAGGGGGCTCAGCGGGTTCGTCGGGGGATCCGAGGAGGTCGAGCGGGACGAGTTCGACTTCTACGCGGAGCGCCTCGTCACCGAGGATCCCGAGATCGTGTCGGTGCAGGTCCTCGAGTACATCCCAGGTGAGCAGCGGGAGGCGTTCGAGGCCAGGCTGGCCGAGCTCGGGGTGACCGGGATGGTGGAATATGACGGCGCAGGTGGCGTGGTCAAGGCCCCCGAGCGCGACGACTACCTGGCGGTCTGGCTCGACTTCCCTACGTTCGGACACAACGGTCTCAGCGGAACCAACTTCCTGACCCAACCCGGCGACGAGCGCACCATCGAGGAGATGGTCTCCTCGGGCGACACCGGGGTTCCCCCGTCGGATCGGATCGCCGGTCCCGGTGGTGGCGAGTTCGGCCTGGTCGTCATGGAACCGATCTTCGAACCGGGGGTGGACCGCACCGACCCGGCCGAACGTTCGGAAGCTTTCACCGGGGTGGCGAGCGTGGTGATCGCCTACTCGGGGCTCGCGGACGCGGATCCGACGCAAACCATGGGCAAGGTCGACCTGGTCGTCGTGGACCCCCAGGTGCCATCGTCGGAGTTCGTCATGGGCTGGTTCGGAGGCGAACCCTCCCACATCGCTGGCGGCCCCCGCGGAGGCTCCGACCTGTCGCGGTTCAGCTACACCGAAGAGGTCGAGTTGGGACCACGATCCCTGCTGGTCGCGGCCGTGCCCACCGCGGAGGCCGAGGCGGCACTGGTCGCGGGGTCGCAGCCGTGGATCGTGGCGGGCGGGGTTCTGGTGACACTCCTGGCGATCGTCGTATACCTCTGGTGGTCACGGGTGCGACGTCTGGAGCGGTTCGCCCGGGCGCTGGAGGAGACCAACGAAGAGTTGGAGGAGACCAACGACGAGCTCGAGAGGGTCTTCGGCCGCGACCTGCTCACAGACCTGCCCAACCGGCTCTCTCTACAACTCGAGGTCGACGCCGCGATGTCACACGACGACGGACGTGACGTGTCCGTGGTCTTGCTCGACCTCGACCGCTTCAAGGACCTCAACGACGGCATGGGACACAAGCGCGGTGACGAACTGCTGGGGATGGTCGCTCGCCGCCTCGATGCCAACGTGCACCACGGCACGCTGGGGCGAATGGGGGGTGACGAGTTCGGGGTGATCCTCTCCGGTGGTGACCCGGCCACCGCTGTCGCGGTGGCCGAGCGTCTGGTGTCGTGCCTGCGCCGTCCCTTCCTGGTCGGTGAGAGGTCGGTGAGCCTCACCGCCACAGCGGGGGTCTGCTCGATGCGCTCTGGTGCCGCGGAGGCCGAGGAGCTCTGGGAGCGCGCCGGGATGGCAATGCACACGGCCAAGGCGCGCCACAGGGACCTCTGGATGGTCTTCGACGACGAGATGGCCAGTGCCTCGGATCGCCGGACCGGGATCGAGTCGGAGCTTCGGCGCGCACTCGAGGGTGTGGGAGCACCGGTGCTCACGCACTTCCAACCCGAGATCGACCTCCTCACGGGCCGTGTCGTGTCGGCCGAGGCGCTCGCGCGGTGGACCCACCCGGAGATGGGGGTCGTGTCTCCGGCGGAGTTCATCGACGTGGCCGAGGAATCCGGCCTGATCGTCGCGATCGGCGAGCAGCAGATGGGTCGCGCGATCGACCTGCTCTCCAGATGCCGCGCCACCGGTGTCGAGCTCCGATCGGTGTCGGTCAACGTGTCGGCACAGCAGTTCCGGCATTCCGGGCTGCTCGGGTTCCTCGAGCGCACCCTCGGTGCTGCCGGTGTTCCACCCGGCTCGCTGGTCCTCGAGATCACCGAGAGCCAGGCCATGGACCATGCCGAATACGGGGTGCTCCAGGAGCGGATGGATGACCTGCGCGAGCTGGGGGTCGAACTGTCGATCGACGACTTCGGTACGGGCCACTCCTCGCTGTCGCGGGTGGAGGGGCTGCCGGTTCAGGAGTTGAAGGTGGACCAGTCGTTCGTCGCCGGATTGCCCGGGCGTCGCTCCGCGGTGGGGATCACCCGGGCGATAATCTCGATGGCCCACACGCTGGGCCTGCGGGTGGTGGCGGAAGGGGTGGAGACCGCCGAGCAACGCGATTGGTTGCTCGCGGAGCGCTGCGATCTCGTGCAGGGCTGGTTCTACTCGCGGGCGATGAACGCGAGCTCGTTCATGGACCTGCTGCGCGCACAGGACGCAGTGGGGCCACCCGTAGTGGAGCCCGCCGTGCTCGACGGTTCGCCTGAGCCTGGATCCACCGACATGGTGAGGTGATGGTCGGCGTGTGTCCGCGGAAGGTGTCTTTGCTGTTGCGGCGATGGCGGTTCTTGAGCTGACCGTTCCTGAAGAGCTCGTTGCGTGCAGGCGTTGAAGTCTCTGTCCCACCCCTGCGCGATACTCGAATGTATGTTCGATAAGGGAAACCGGACGGATGGTTCGGGCGAGCGGGATGGTTCGGGCGAGCGGGATGGTTCGGGCGGGCCGAGTGCTTCGGGTGAGCGAGACAGCCATGTTGGCGACACGCCGGTGGCCTGGGGTCGTGCCGGTAGCGACGGTCCCAGCCCCGATAGCGGTGATGCTGGTTCTGTTGGGGGTGACGGTGGCTGTGACACCGACAGCGATGCCGGCTCGGGTGCTGTCGGGTGTGTGGCGGGGGTGTTGGAGGCTCTC
>JBKEAI010000079.1:0-5779 GCA_047972145.1 Microthrixaceae bacterium | reverse complement strand
GGCCGCTTCCCGGCCGGGTCCTCCTCCTTCGGCACCCCAGGCGCCGGCAGTGCCACAAGCCCCCCAGGCCGCCTCGCGACCGACTGCCCCGAGACCGGCCGCACCCGCGGTGACACCGATGGCGCCGGGCACCGGTGACGTGGTCGAGCCACTCAACCGGATCCGGCGCATGACCGGCGAGTTGATGGCTACGTCGCGTGCAACCTCGCCGCACGTGATCACCGCGGTGGAGGTGGACTACTCGGCGATCGAGGCAGCCCGGCTTCCGCGGCGCGAGTCGTACCGCGCCGAGCATGGCTACTCGCTCACCTACCTGCCTTTCATATCAAGAGCGGTTGTGGACGCGCTTGCGGAGTTCCCCCACATGAACGCCTCGATGGGTGACGGCGAGGTGGTCCTGCACAACGAGGTCAACCTGTCGATCGCGGTGGACCTCAACTACGAAGGTCTGCTCGCACCGGTGATCCGTGACGCCCACGACAAGCGACTGCGTGCGATAGCGGACGACATCTCGGACCTCGCGTCGCGCGCACGCAACAAGCAACTCGGGCCCGACGAGCTCACCGGAGGCACCTTCACGCTGTCGAACTCCGGGGCCTATGGCTCGTTGCTGGTCGCCCCGATCATCAACCAGCCGCAGGTGGCGATCCTGTCCACCGACGGGGTGAGTCGCAAGCCGGTCGTGGTCACCGACGCCTTCGGCATCGAAGCGATCGCCATCCACTCGGTGGGCAACCTCACGATGAGCTGGGATCACCGGGCCTTCGACGGCGCCTACGCAGCGGCGTTCCTCTCGAGGGTGCGCGAGATCATGGAGACCCGGGACTGGAACGCGGAGTTCTGACCGCGGTGGCCACAGCGGACCGCCAACTCGTTCCCCCAGCGGGGGCCGACGGGGCGCGCGGCGCGAGGATCCTGCACACCCGCTGGCTCGGTCTCGTCGACTACCACGACGCTCTCGCGCTTCAGCGGGGCATCCACCGCCACGGTGTCGAGACGATGCGTGACGGTGGGCGCCCCGAGGAGCACCTGCTGTTGTTGGAACATCCACACACCTACACCCTCGGGCGCAACGCCGATCCGCGCAATGTGCTCGTGGAACCGGCATCGGTCGGCGCTGCGCTCGTCCAGGTCGATCGGGGTGGGGATGTGACCTACCACGGTCCCGGCCAACTGGTCGCGTACCCGTTGGTCACCCTCGACCGTGCAGGGTCGCAAGGCGAACCCGGAGTCGCCACAGCGACTCCCATCGGTGTGGCCCACTGGGTGAACCTGCTCGAAGACGTCCTGATCTCGGTGCTCGGGGACTTCTCGATCGTCGCGCAGAGGCGGGAGGGCTACCCAGGGGTCTGGGTTCTCGGGCCCGACAGCCCGCCAGCGAAGATCGCGGCGGTGGGCGTGAGGGTGGAACGGGGCCGGAGCCTCCACGGCATAGCGCTCAACGTGGCACCTGACCTATCGATGTTCGACCACATAGTGCCCTGCGGCATCCGTGACGCGGGGGTGACCTCGATGGCGGCGCTCGGGGTGGATGCGGGTGTCGCCGAGGTGGCCGGGGCATTCGCCACGTGCTTCGCGCAGCGGTGGGGCGTCGACGCCGTGGACCGCAGCGACGTCGTTTCGCGGCGGCCCCATGACGACTCTGACCTCGCGGAGTTCTCGCGGCGACACCGCTCCGGTGGGACTGAACGCACCGCTGGGATCGACCGTTTCGCCGGGCACGAGGCTTCCGATGTGGCCTCGCCGGGCGAGCAGCGTGGCGCGTCGGGCACCTCGGTGCGCTTGCAGAGCCGCCTCGACGCCGCAGGGGTCACCGAGGCGGTGCCCATCCGCCAACGCAAGCCGGCGTGGATGCGCCAGCGGGTGCACCACGGGCCTGAGGTGATGGGCCTCAAGCGCACGATGGGTGAGCTGGATCTCGTGACGGTGTGCGAGGAGGCCGGCTGTCCGAACCTCTCGGAGTGCTGGTCGAGCGGCACTGCCACCTTCATGGTCAACGGCGAGCGCTGCACGCGGGCGTGTGGGTTCTGCCTGGTGGACACGCGTCGAGCCGAGCCGTCCGATCCGGGCGAGCCGGAGCGGGTGGCAGAGGCCGTGGGCCGGATGGGCCTGCGCCTGGCGGTCGTTACCACCGTCGCCCGCGATGACCTGCCCGACGAGGGTGCCGGCCAGATCGCCGCGACGATCCGGGCGATCCGCGGACGTTGCCCCGACACCGCGGTGGAGGTGTTGATCTCGGACTGCCGGGGTCGCGCCGAGGCGCTGGCGGTGATCTTCGACGAGCATCCGGACGTGTTGAACCACAACATCGAGACCGTCGCGAGGCTGCAACGCGCGGCGCGCCCCTCAGCGGGTTACGCCCGTTCCCTGTCGGTTCTCGCCCGTTCGGTCGATGCCGGCCTCGTCACCAAGTCGGGGCTCGTGCTGGGGATGGGGGAGACCCGTGCGGAGGTACGATCGACCCTCGCGGACCTGGCTTCGGTGGGTGTGTCGATCGTGACGATCGGCCAGTACCTGCGCCCCACCGTGGCACACCTGCCCGTGGCCCACTGGTGGACACCGGAGGACTTCGAGGAGTTCGCGCTCATGGGGCGCGCGGCGGGGATCGAGCACGTCGAATCGTCGCCCTTCACCAGGTCGAGCTACCACGCGGCGGAGGCGTTGGAGTCACTCGAGGGGACCGGCGCAGCGGCGGGGGTCAGCTGAGATGGGACTGCTGGCGAGGAACCCCCAGCACGATCAGCGCGAGCAGGGTTCGGGCGATGTGGACGACACCCCGCCGGAGCATGCGACCGGGGTGGTCCACCACGAGGCTCACGGTGATGACGGGACCGTCGTGTGCCACAGCCAGCGCTTCGAGCGGGGTGAACTCGTGGAGTGGACGATCGATTCGACACCCGCGCCGTGGGCGTTGGTTCGCAGCGGCGATCCACTTGTCCGCCCCGGTTCGGGCTGGGCTGAGCCCGACACGGTGGCGTCGACCTCGGTGAGGGTCGGCGAGGATCACTTCGTGTTGCCGCCCCTCGACGACCTGCCGCATCCGGGGTTCGACGAGCTGGAGGAGATCCCGGACGCGACCGCACGGCTGCGCTACGAGATCACTGGTTCCCCGGTCGGGCCGATCCTCTGCGACATCCGCTACGAGTCCGGCCGGAGACCCTCGGGCGAGGTGGTTACGACCTGGGACGACCCGGTCGAGGGGTCCCCGGCAGCCGGGGCCCCCGAGATCCTCGTCGGTGTGAGCTTCGCGAACTACCTGCGCACCCGCACGGGCGAACTCACCCACCTGGAGGCGATCGCCGACGGTGGCACCGTTGGTGACACCCGGTGGACCCTCCTGTTGCTGCTGCACGGGATCGTGCAGCGACAGCGGTACGTCGACATCTACCGGTCGCTCCCGGTGATCCCACCGGAGATCGGCTGGTGGGGGCAAGCGGCACCGTTCGTGCCACTCGACGGTCGACCGGACTGAGACCACGACCGTTCCGGGTCGGTCCGTGGGCCAAACTTGACCATCCGGTCAAGTTTGCTGTGGGCTGGCATGCCATCGATCCCATTTGCCGAGGAGAGAACACATGATCAGGTGGTCCGAGGAACAGGAGATGGTGCGCAGCGCAGTGCGCGACTTCGTCGACGCGGAGATCCGTCCGCACCGCGAGGAGCTCGAGTTCGGTGACCTCCCGCCATATGACCTGCTGCGCAAGATGTTCCGCACCTTCGGAATGGATGCGATGGCCAGGGACGGCTTCGCCCGACGCATCGAGCGCGAGCGAGCGGCCGCAAACGGCGACCCCGCCGAGGTGGATCCAGAGGCCGGAGATGGGGCTGACAGCGTCGGCCGTTCCGCCGACGCGGTGGCTTTTTCGATGATCCCGATCATCGAGCTGTGCCGAGTCTGTCCCGGCATGGTCACCGCGATGGGTGTCTCCATGGGTCTGACCGCCTCGGCGATCATGTCGAAGGGCACCCTCGAGCAGAAGGAACGCTGGGCCCTGGATCTGCTGACGATGGACAAGGTGGGCGCTTGGGCGATCACCGAGCCCGATTCCGGCTCCGACGCGTTCGGCTCGATGAAGGCCACCGCGCGTCGCGACGGTGACGAGTACCTGCTCAACGGTTCCAAGACCTTCATCACCAATGGTCCCTACGCGGACACGATCGTGTTCATCTGCAAGCTCGACGAGGGGAACCCAGCCGAGGAGCGCACAGTGCTCCAGTTCGTGCTCGATTCGGGAATGGAGGGCCTCGACCAGCCCAAGCCCTTCCGCAAGATGGGCATCCACTCCTCGCCGACGGGGATGTTGTTCCTCGACGACGTGCGTGTCGGACGCGACAGGCTTCTGGGAGGGAGCGAGGAGGCGTTCCGCGGAGCGGGTGGCCGCAAGGCTTCCAAGGCGACCTTCTCGATGGAACGAACCGGTGTGTCGGCCATGGCGCTGGGCATCGTGGATCGCTGCCTGGAGCTCAGCGTGGCCTACGCGCGCGAGCGCGAGCAGTTCGGCCAGCCGATCGGCGGGTTCCAGTTGATCCAGTTGAAGCTCGCGAAGATGGGGGTGGCGCGGATGAACCTACAGAACCTCGTGTTCCGCCACATCGAGATGGCCACCACCGGCGAGGCGATCGACTTCGCGGAGGCGTCCGCGGCGAAGCTCTACGCCGCTCAGGCAGCGACCGAGGTGGCCCTGGAAGCGGTGCAGCTCTTCGGTGGCAACGGCTACATGGCCGAGTACGAGGTCGAGCAACTCGCCCGCGATGCGAAGGTCCTCCAGATCTACGCTGGAACCGACGAGATCCAGATCTCCCAGATCGCCCGCTCGCTACTCGAGGACCAGGACTAGGTCAGGACTAGGCCCGAGCCGCATCCCGGGCCTGCATCGAGCGACCAGGACCGGGCCCACGCCGCGCCCCATGCCGAAGACGGGGGGACGTAGGCCCTGTGATCCTGGCTTGTCTCACCCTTGTGTGATACTCGAACACATGTTCGATAAGGGAAGCCGGACGGATGGTTCGGGCGAGCGGGACGGTTCGGGTGGGCCGGATGCTTCGGGTGGGCCAGGTGGTTCGGGTGGGCGGGACCGCTGTGATGTTGGCGCGCAGGTGGATGGTTGGTCCCGTGTCGGTGGGTGTGACACCGACGGTGATGCTGACTTGGGTGGTGTTGACGGGTCGGGTGTGGCTGGTTGTGTGTCGGGGGTGGTGGAGGCTCTCGATGGTGTGGTTGGGGTGGATCTGGCGGGTGTTGATGGCCGGGAGTTGATGGGTGTGGTGGTGGCGCTGGAGGGGGTGCGTCGCCGGGTTGACGCGGTGACGGCGGTTGCGTTGAATCGTTTGGATGTGACGGGGGTGACCGAGTCGGTGCGTGGGTTGCGTACGAAGGGGTGGAAAGCGAACCGCTGTCATCTACCTCATCGGGTTGTGGCCCGTGATCTGCGTGTCGGAGCGTTGCTGGTGCGTTTCGAACAACTCGCAGACGCGTTGGGTGAAGCGAAGATCTCGATCGATCATGTCGATGCTGTCGCAGCGGTGACCAACCCTCGTGTTGAGACAGCGTTGTTGGAGGTGCAGGACCAGATCATCGCTTACGCGACCAGGCACCGGTTCTCTCATTTCAAAGCCTGGCTCGCATCGTTGGTGGAGTTGTTGGACGCGGATGGTCCGGAGCCTGACCTGGGGGACCGCAACACGGCGTCTATGGCAACAGACGGTCAGAGCCTGCATTTGGTGATGGACCTCACCGGGGCTGACGCGGTGGTGGCACGGCGGATCATCGACACCGAAT
>JBKEAI010000050.1:0-15906 GCA_047972145.1 Microthrixaceae bacterium | reverse complement strand
AGGATCGCCGCTATCTCCTGGTCACCCACGTAGGCGAGGATCTGGCGATGGTTGTGCAGGCCACCCTTGCGTGCCTTGGTGATGAGCTTCTCGGCGATCGGGCGCAGGGCCTTCGCCTTGGCTTCGGTGGTCTCGATGCCCGTAGGCGACGCGACCAACGACGAGACGAGGTTGGCCATCATCAAGCGCTGGTGCTTGGGGCTGCCACCGAAGCGGTGGCCCTTGGTGGGTGTTGCAGGCATGGTCGGATCCTGGGTTGGTTCGTTTCAGTCGCCGGGCGAACCGGTCGCTCACTCGTTGCCGCGCAGCGACAAGCCGCGGGCGTCGAGCTTCTCGAGCACCTCGTCGAGGGACTTCTGGCCGAAGTTGGTGATGGCGAGCAGGTCGTCCTCGGACTTCTCGAGCAGCTCGCCGACGGTGTTGACCTGGGCACGCTTGAGGCAGTTCCGTGGACGCTCCGAGAGGTCGAGATCCTCTACCGAGAGCTCGAGGTCGGGCGAGGTCGACACGGTCGCGACCGCCTCCGACAGCGCGAGGCCCTCGGGCTCCTCGGTCATGGTCTCGACGAGCTCGACGAGACTCTTGAGAGTTGCCCCGGCCGACGCCATGGCGTCGCGTGGCTCGATGGAGCCGTCGGTCTCCACCTCGATCACGAGGCGGTCGAACTCGGTGGACTGCTCCACACGGGTGGGCTCGACGCTGAAGGACACCCTGCGCACCGGGGCGAAGATCGCGTCGACGGGAATCACGCCGATGGTGGAGGTGGAACGACCCGACGAAGACAGGTAGCCCTTGCCGCGGTCGACCGTGAGGTCCATCGCGAGGCGGCCCTTGGCGTTGATCGTCGCCACGTGCTGGTCGGGGTTGAGCACCTCGACGTCGCTGTCGAACTGGATGTCGGCCGCGGTGACGTCCTTGGGCCCGGATACATCGAGGCGCACCGTGCGTGCCTCGTCGAGGTTGGAGCTCAGCACGATGTCCTTGAGGTTCAAGATGACGTCGGTGACGTCCTCGACCACACCGGCGATGGTGTCGAACTCGTGCAGTGCGTCGTCGAAGCGGACCTCGGTGATGGCGGTGCCGGGGATCGACGACAGGAGGGTGCGGCGCAGCGAGTTGCCGAGCGTGTGCCCGAAGCCGGGCTCGAGCGGCGAGATCGCGAAGCGCTGCTGGTTGCCGACGGCATCGTCGACGGATTCAACGGTTGGGCGCTGGATGACGAGCATTTGGTACCTCTGGTGGCGGTTGCCGGTTCTCGGGTGGGGCGGTTCTTGTGGACGGGGTTTCGCTGGGTTGGTAGGGCTACTTCGGTCGGTAGGACTACTTCGAGTAGAGCTCCACGATGAGGGACTCCTTGACCGGCGTGTCGATGTGCTCACGCAGGGGCAGTTCCCGCACGGTCACCTCGCGGCCACCGTCCGCGGAGTCGAGCCACGGCGGAGGGGTGCGGCCGTAGTGCTCCTCGTTCCACTGCAACGCGACCATCGAACGTGACTTGTCGCGCACCCTGACCACGTCGCCTTTGCGTAGGCGGTAGCTGGGCACGTTCACACGCTTGCCGTTGACCTCGATGTGGCCGTGGTTGACGAACTGGCGCGCCTGTGGCCGCGTCGCTCCCCAACCCGCTCGGTACACGACGTTGTCGAGGCGAAGCTCACAGAAGATCAACAGGGTCTCACCGGTGACCCCGGGCCGGTTGTTGGCCTCGGCGTACAGGTTGCGGAACTGGCGCTCACCCATCCCATAGGTGAAGCGTGCCTTCTGCTTCTCCTGGAGTTGCAGCAGGTACTCGCTGACGTTGCCGCGCCGACGGGTGCGTCCGTGCTCACCGGGCGGATACGGCCGGTTCTCCATCGCCTTGTTCTCGCCCTCGGTGCCCCAGATGTTGGTGCCGAGCCGGCGCGAGATGCGTGCCTTTGGTCCTGTGTATCGCGACACGACTACATCCTCCGCCGCTTGGGAGGGGTGCAGCCGTTGTGGGGCACCGGGGTCACGTCCTTGATGCCGGTGACCTCGATGCCGACGTTCTGGATCGAACGGATGGCGGTCTCGCGACCCGAGCCGGGGCCCTTGACGACCACGTCGACCTTGCGCACTCCGTGGTCCATGGCCTTGCGCGCCGCCTGCTCGGCTGCGAGCTGGGCTGCGAACGGCGTCGACTTGCGCGACCCCTTGAACCCGGCGTTGCCCGCCGATGCCCAGGAGAGCACGTTGCCCTCCATGTCGGAGATCGACACGATCGTGTTGTTGAACGAGCTCTTGATGTGAACGACCCCATGGGTGACGTTCTTGCGCTCCTTGCGGCGGGGCCTGCGGGCTCCGGGGGTGGAATTCGCCATTACTTACGAACCTTCTTCTTGCCGGCGACGGTCTTCTTGGGGCCCTTGCGGGTACGGGCGTTGGTGTGGGTGCGCTGGCCACGTACGGGCAGGCCGCGTCGGTGCCGCAGACCCTGGTAGCAGCCGATCTCCATCTTGCGCTTGATGTTCTGGTTGACCTCACGGCGCAGGTCGCCCTCGACCTTGTGGTTGTCCTCCACCGCGCTGCGCAGCTCGGCGACCTCGGCGTCGGTCAGGTCCTTCACCCGGGTGGACGGATCGATCTTGGTCGCTTCGCAGATCTGGGCGGCGGTGGTGTTGCCGATGCCGTATATGTAGGTCAGCGATATCACGACCCGCTTCTCACGGGGGATGTCGACGCCGGAAATTCGTGCCATCTGTGCGGTGTGCCTCTCGGTGTTCGGTCGGTTCGGTGCTCGGTCAGCCCTGGCGCTGCTTGTGACGCGGGTTGTCGCAGATGACCATCACCCGCCTGTTGCGGCGGATGACCCTGCAGTTCTCACACATTCTCTTGACGCTGGGTCGGACCTTCATGGCGTGACAGCCTGTTCCTCGATCTGGTTTCTTGTGTTCCGGGGGTTCCGCGGATGCGCTCTGAGCCGGGGTTACTTGTAGCGGTAGGTGATGCGACCCCTGGTGAGGTCATACGGGGTGAGCTCCACCTGCACCTTGTCGCCGGGCAGGATCCTGATGTAGTGCATCCGCATCTTGCCGGAGATGTGCGCCAGCACCTCGTGGTCGTTCTCCAACTTCACCCGGAAGTTGGCGTTGGGCAACGACTCGGTGACCGTCCCTTCCATGACGATGGCGTCTTCCTTGGACTTGGGCAGGGCAGTTCCTCCGGTCGAACCCCAGGGGGTTGTGTATCATCCGCCGTGGGTTCCCGGAGCACCGGAAACCAGCGGCTCGGCGCGGCAGGCGAGGGGCCCACCACGGCCGACGGACCATATTAGGCCCTCGGGCACATCGGGGCAAAGGCGCCCTCCGTCGGGACGATGGCGATGTGTGCTAGAGCCTCGCGTCCACCTCGGCACTCACCCGTGCGGCCACCTCGTCGGGGTCACCCACTCCGTCGACCGTCGCGAGCAGGCCCCGGGCCCCGAAATGGTCCAGGAGCGGCGCTGTCTGTTCGTTGTAGGTGGCCAGACGGGCCCGCACGGCGTCCTCGGTGTCGTCGTCGCGCTGCACGACCTCGCCGCCGCAGCGCGCACAGGTCCGCGACTCAGCCGAGGGGTCGCTCGCGGTGTAGATCGTGCCGCACTCCGTGCAGACCCGCCGGGAGCTGATTCGTTCGACGACCACATCCTCGGGGACGTCCAGGTTGACCGCGGCGGTCATCCCCTCTTCGGGGGGGACCATGGCCTCGAGGTCCGCTGCCTGGCCGGCGGTGCGGGGAAAGCCATCCAGCAGCCAACCCCGGGCGGCGTCGGGGCGATCGAGGCGCTCGGAGACCAGGCCCAGCATCACGTCGTCGGGCAGCAACTCCCCGGCATCCATGTACTCCTTGGCCCGCTTGCCGAAGTCGGTTCCCTCACGCACCGCCTCGCGGAGCATGTCCCCGGTGGAGATGTGCGGAATGCCGAAGCGCTCGGCGAGCCGCGACGCCTGGGTGCCCTTGCCCGCACCCTGGCGCCCGAATATGAGGAGCCTGATCGGCAACCGGTCAGCTTCAGCCATAACATCCCCCCGATCGCGGTATCTCGCCCGTCACAGGTGGTGCAGCGTAGGTCTGGTCAGACCCGGCGCGCCAAGCCCACATGCCAGGACCGATGGTCACTTGCTCGACAGGAACCCGTCGTAGTTGCGCATCATCAGCTGGCTGTCGACCTGCTTCATCGTCTCCAACGCCACACCGACCGCGATCAGCAACGAGGTGCCACCGAAGGCGAACGCAGCACTCGAGTTGCCACCGCCGACCAGTGCGGAGACCAGCACGGTGGGCAACACGGCCAACAGGGCGATGAAGATCGCTCCGGGGAGCGTGATCCTGTTGAGCACCTTGGTGAGGTACGACTCGGTCTGGGGCCCCGGCCGGATGCCGGGGATGAACCCACCCTGCTTGCGCAGGTTGTCGGCCTGTTGCACCGGGTCGAAGGAGATGGCCGTGTAGAAGTAGGTGAACCCGACGATCAACAGGGCGAGGAAGGTGAGGTACATCGGGTTGATCGTGTTGACCAGGTTGTCGTTGATCCACTTGGACACCGACGCCCCCCATTCCTCCGAGGGAAGGATCTGGGAGATCAGCACCGGCAGGTTCAACACCGCGCTCGCGAAGATGATCGGGATCACACCGGCCTGGTTGACCTTGAGCGGGATGTAGGTGGACTGGCCGGCGTACTGCTTGCGGCCGACCACCCGCTTCGCGAACTGCACCGGGATCCTGCGTTGGCCCTGCTCGACGAACACGATGGCGGCGATCATCAACACGAACAGTGCGATGAACACGACCAGCTTGGCCGTGCCGTTCTCCGAGCCGTACACGGCTGAGAAGGCGGCGGGCATGCTCGAGACGACCGAGGCGAAGATGATGAGCGACATGCCGTTGCCGACACCCCGGTTGGTGATGAGCTCGCCCATCCACATCAACAGAGCGGAACCTGCGGTGAGGGTGGTGACGATCAGTATCACGCGCAACGGGCTCCACACCGACACCAGCGAGATGTTGGAGCCGCCGGTGAGCCCACCGCCGCCGTTGGCGAACAGGAACGTGAAGCCGGTCGCCTGGAGCACCGAGATCCCGATGGTCACGTAACGGGTCCACTGGGTGATCTTGCGCTGGCCGACCGCACCCTGCTGCTGCCACTCCTGGAGCTTGGGGATCACGACCTGGAGGATCTGCATGATGATCGACGCCGTGATGTACGGCATGATCCCGAGTGCGAAGAGGCTGAACTGGGTGAGTGCACGGCCCGAGAACAACTGGAGGTAGGCCAGCACCCCACCCTCACGGGCCTGGTCCTCGATCGCGCGCACCGCGTTCTGGTCGACCCCCGGCACCGGCAGGAACGAACCGAAGCGGTAGATGAGCAGCATCGCCAAGGTGAACAGCACCTTGTTGCGAAGGTCCGGAACCTTGATGATGTTGCCGATTCGAGACACTTTGTGTGGGCTCCTGGCGATTCGTCGGGTGGGCCCGGTGGACCCGGATCAGGTGTGGTGGGGGGCTCCCCGGTGCTCACCCGATCTGCGGTTGCTCAGCGGTTCTGGATTGTCTGAAGGCTCTGGTGCGGTTCTGTGTGCTCAACGGTTGGTGTGTGCGCTGCCCGAGAAGGCCGGCCGGACCTTGAATGGCAGCGGCAGCGCCTCGAAGCTACCACCGGCGTCGGTGATCGCGGATCTTGCCGACGCCGAAGCGGCATGGACCCGAACCGTGACGGCCCTGGTCAGCTCGCCGCGACCGAGCACCTTCACCAGCGAACCCTTGCCGACCAGGCCCTTCGCGAGAAGTGTCTCGGGGGTCACCTCGGTGAGACCGGAGGCCTCGATCGTGTCGAGGTTGATCGCCTGGTACTCCACCCGGAACGGGTTGTTGAAGCCGCGCAGCTTCGGCACCCGCATGTGCAGGGGCAACTGGCCGCCCTCGAAACCGACGGGAACCGTTCCGCGGGCCCGTTGACCCTTGGTGCCACGGCCGGCGGTCTTGCCGCCCTTGCCACCGATGCCGCGACCCACGCGCTTGGAGCGCTTGCGGGAGCCCTCGGCGGGCTTGAGGTCATGGATCTTCATCAGCTGATCTCCTCGACGGTCACGAGGTGGGGCACCTTTGCGATCTGACCCCTCGCCTCGGGGGTGTCCTCGAGCTCATGGGACTTTCCGATCCTGCCCAACCCGAGGGCGCGCAGGGTTCCGCGCTGCTTGGGCTTGGAGCCGATCGAGGACCTCGTCTGGGTGACGCGCAGCTTGGTCATCAGTCCTCACCGTCCTCGTCGGGGCGCCGTGCCCCGTGCCGGGTCTCGTTGTAGGCGCGCAGCAGACCACCGGGGACGATCTCGTCCTCGGGCAGGCCGCGCAGGGCCGCGATGTCCTCGGGACGGCGCAACTCCTGGAGGCCGTTGATGGTGGCCTTGGCGACGTTGATGTAGTTGGCCGAGCCCATCGACTTGCACAGCACGTCCTCGATGCCGGCCTCCTCGAGGATGGCGCGCGCGGCGCCGCCGGCGATCACCCCGGTACCGGGCGAGGCGGGCTTGAGCATCACGCGGCCCGCGCCGCACTCACCGATGATGGGGTGCACGATCGTGCCACCGGCCATGGCGACGCTGAACAGGTTGCGCTTGGCCTCCTCGGTTCCCTTTTGGATCGCGAGGGGAACCTCCTTGGCCTTGCCGTAGCCGAGGCCAACCCGTCCGGCACCGTCGCCGATCACCACGAGGGCGGTGAACGAGAACCGACGGCCGCCCTTGACGACCTTCGCGACACGGTTGATGTTGATGACCCTGGACTCCCGCAGGGCCAGATCGTCGGTGGTGTTGTAAGCCATCAGAACTCCAGTCCTGCGTCGCGTGCAGCATCGGCGAGCGCTGCGACCCTGCCGTGGTAGCGGTTGCCACCCCGATCGAACACGACCGAGTCGATTCCAGCGCTCCTGGCTCGCTCGGCGACGAGCGCCCCGACCTTCGCAGCGGCGTCGCGCCCGGCTCCCGCGGAGCGCAGGTCGGCCTCGAGAGAGCTCGCAGCAGCGAGGGTGTTGCCGGCGTCGTCGTCGATCACCTGCGCCACGATGTGGCGGTTGGAGCGGAACACCGCCAGGCGCGGGCGGGTGCTCGTGCCGGCGACGTGCTTGCGGACGCGGGCGTGGCGGCGCTTGCGGTGGTCCCGCTTGGTCTTGGACTTGTCGCTCATCAGCGCTCCTACTTACCGGCCTTGCCGGCCTTGCGACGGACGTGTTCACCCTCGTAGCGAACACCCTTGCCCTTGTAGGGCTCCGGTTCGCGCCAGCGACGGATGTTCGCCGCCACCTGGCCGACCAGCTGCTTGTCGATCCCGTGCACCTCGATCTGGGTGGGTTGGGGAACCTTGAAGGTGATCCCCTCGGGGGCGTCGACCGTCACAGGATGCGAGAATCCGAGCGCCAACTCCAACGACTTGTCGCCCTTGGCCGTGGCGCGGTACCCCACGCCCTGGATCTCGAGGTTCTTCACGAACCCGTCGGTGACCCCGGTGACCATGTTGGCCACCAGTGAACGGATGAGCCCGTGCAGCGAACGGCTCTCGCGCTCGTCGTCGGATCGTTCGACCAGCAGCTCGTCGCCCTCGGCGCGCACGGTGACGCGCTCGGGGATCTCCTGGGTCAACTCCCCCTTGGGGCCCTTGACCTTCACGGTGGTGCCGTCGATCTTCACTTCGACACCGCTGGGCACCGGGATCGGTGCCTTTCCTATGCGTGACATCGGTTCCTCCTCACCAGACGTGGCAGAGGACCTCACCACCGACACGGCGGCGACGGGCCTCCCGGTCGGACATGAGTCCCTTCGAGGTGGACAGGACGGCGACCCCGAGCCCGCCGAGGACGCGCTCGATGTCGTTGTGCTTGCGGTAGACGCGCAGGCCGGGCTTGGACACCCGCCGCAGCCCCGAGATCACCCGACGGCGGTCCGCCGAGTACTTCAGGTCGATGCTCAGCAGGTCGCTCGGGGAGTTCGGGTCGTCGGAGACCTTGAAGTCCACGATGTAGCCCTCGCGCTTCAGCACCTCTGCGAGCGCGACCTTCTGCTTGGACGACGGCATGCGCACCTCGTCGTGCATCGCGGTGTTCGCATTGCGGATGCGGGTCAGCATGTCTGCAATCGGATCTGTCATCGCCATGTCGTGCCCTCCCTCACCAGCTCGCCTTGGTCACACCCGGAATCTCACCCGCATGGGCGAGCTCGCGCAGGCACACCCGGCACAGACCGAACTTGCGGTACACCGAGCGGGGTCGGCCGCAGCGACGGCACCTCGTGTAGGCGCGCACCTTGAACTTGGGCTTGCGCTGTTGCTTGTTCTTGAGGCCTTGCTTTGCCATTTCAGAGTCCCTCGCGTCGGAACGGGAAGCCGAAGGCGTCGAGCAGTGCCCGGCCCTCGTCATCGGTACGGGCGGTGGTCACGATCGTGATGTCCATGCCCCGTGTTGCGTCGATCTTGTCGTAGTCGATCTCCGGGAAGATCAGCTGTTCGGTCACCCCGAAGGTGTAGTTGCCTCGACCATCGAAGGACCTCGGACTGAGCCCTCTGAAGTCGCGCACCCTGGGGATCGCAAGGGTGACGAGGCGGTCGAAGAACTCCCACATCTGCGCCGAGCGCAGAGTGACCTTCACACCGATCGCGTTGCCCTCGCGCAACTTGAATCCGGCGATCGACTTCTTCGCCCGGGTGATCACCGGCTTCTGGCCGCAGATCGCGGTCATGTCGGTGACGATGCGCTCGATCAGGTGCCGGTTGTCGACCGCCGCGCCGGCGCCCACGTTGACCACGATCTTCTCGAGGCGGGGCACCTCCATGACGTTGCACTGCAACTGCTCCTGGAGCTGGGTGCGGATCTCGGAGTCGTAGCGCTCCTTGAGCCGCGGCGTGATCGTTGTGGTACTCACAGCTCACCTCCTGTGCGCCGCGACACCCGCCTGCGGGTACCGTCGGCATCGATCTGCACTCCCGTGCGGGTCGGCTTCCCACCCTCGACGAGGGCGACGTTGGACACGTCGATGGGCATCGGCTTGTCGATGATCCCGCCCTGTTGCATAGAGCGGGTGGGCTTCTGGTGACGCTTCGCGACGTTGACGCCATCGACGATCACCTTGTTGACCTTGGGCAGGGCGTGGATGACCTCGCCCTCCTTGCCGCGGTCCTTGCCCTTGAGCACCACGACGGTGTCTCCCTTGCGGATCCTCATCAGATCACCTCCGGGGCAAGCGACACGATCCGCATGAACCTGGCGTCGCGCAGCTCGCGACCCACCGGGCCGAAGATGCGCGTTCCCCGCGGCTGGCGCTGGTCGTTGATCAGCACCGCGGCGTTCTCGTCGAAGCGGATGTAGCTGCCATCCGCGCGACGGCTCTCCTTGCGGGTGCGTACGATCACGCACCGCACGACCTCACCCTTCTTGACGCCGGCACCGGGCAGCGCGTCCTTCACGGTCGCCACGACGATGTCGCCGATCGTGGCGTAGCGGCGACGCGAGCCGCCGAGCACCTTGATCACCAGCACCTCGCGGGCGCCGGAGTTGTCCGCGACCCGCAGGCGGGTCTCCTGTTGGATCATCGAGCACGCTCCAGCACCTCGACGACCCGCCAGCGCTTGGTCTTGGACAGCGGACGGGTCTCCATGACCCTCACGCGGTCACCCACGTTGAGGTCGTTCTCCGCGTCGTGGACGTACAGCTTGGAGTCCTGGCGCATCGTCTTGTTGTACTTGGGGTGGCGCTTGCGGTCGGTCACGGTCACCACGGCGGTGCGGTCCATCGAATTGGATGTGACCAGCCCCTCGCGGACCTTGCGCGCGTTGCGCTGCGGCGCCTCGGCGGTCTCACTCATGACGCACCTCCGGCCACGGCCTCGGCCGCGGCGATCTCTCGTGCCCGCAGCTCGGTGAGCAGTCGGGCGATGTCCTTCTTCGCCGCCTTGAGGGCGGCGGAGTTCTCGAGCTGGCCGGTAGCCAGTTGAAAGCGGAGCTTGAACAGGCGCTCCTTGCCCTCGGCGAGGCGCGACACGAGCTCGTCCTCACCCATCTCTGTGAGGCTCTCGGTGGCCATCAGAAGCCCTCCTCACGGTCGATGATCTTCGCTTTGATGGGCAGCTTCTGGATCGCCCGGTCGAGCGCCGCGTGCGCGATGTCCTCGTCGGGGTATGAAAGCTCGAACAGCACACGGCCGGGCTTGACCACCGCAACCCAGTGCTCCGGGTTGCCCTTGCCGGACCCCATGCGGGTCTCCGCCGGCTTCTGGGTTACCGGCTTGTCGGGGAACACGTTGATCCACACCTTGCCGCCACGCTTGATGTGGCGGGTCATGGCGATACGTGCGGCCTCGATCTGGCGCGCGGTTATCCAACCCGGCTCGAGGGCCATGATGCCCCACTCGCCCTGGCTGACCGCGGTGCCGCCCTTGGAGTTGCCTCTGGTGCGACCGCGGTGCTGCTTGCGGTGCTTGACCTTCTTCGGCATCAACATCTCAGTACCTCCCGCTCATCAGTCAGCGTCCCCGGGGCGGAAGTGCGGCGCCTCGTGGTGCTCGCGCGTGGAGGCCTCGATCGCCTCCTCCTCGGCGAGCAGGCGCTCGAACTCGGGATCCGCCTCCTGCACGAGGGGCTTGAGCTCCTCCTCGGCCTCGCCGTCCGCTGGCGCATCGGCAGCCGCAGCGGCAGGTGCTCCCGAAGAAACCGGCGGGGCCTTGCGGGTGGAGACCACCTTCGGGCGCTCGGGCGCACCGGCGCTCTCGCCGACGGCCATCGCTGCTTCCTTGGCGATCTTGTCGTCGTTGATCGACTTGTAGGGGAGGATGTCGCCCTTGTAGATCCAGACCTTCACACCGATCCGACCGGCGGTCGTCCGGGCCTCGCGGAAGCCGTAGTCGATGTCGGCACGAAGGGTGTGCAGGGGCACCCGGCCCTCGCGATACCACTCGGTGCGGCTCATCTCGGCGCCACCGAGACGCCCCGAGCACTGCACCCGGATGCCGAGAGCGCCGGCCTTCTGGGCGTTCTGCACGGCGCGCTTCATCGCACGACGGAACGCGATGCGGTTGGCGAGCTGGTCTGCAACACCCTGCGCGATCAGAGCCGCGTCGAGCTCGGGCTGCTTGATCTCCTGGATGTTGAGCTGCACCTTCGGGTTGCCGGTCATCTTCGACAGGTCGGTGCGCAGCTCGTCGGCCTGTGCACCGCGGCGGCCGATCACGATCCCCGGACGGGCGGTGTGCACGTCGATGCGCAGACGGTCACGGGTGCGCTCCACCTCGATGCGGCTGATCGCCGCGTTGGGCAGCTTGCCCATCAGGTAGTCGCGGATCTTCCAGTCTTCGACCAGGTAGTCGACGTACTCGTCGCGGTCCGCGAACCAACGCGACTTCCAGTCGGTGGTGACTCCCAGCCGGAAGCCGTAGGGGTTGACCTTCTGGCCCATCAGTTGGCCTCCTCTGAATCGTCCTGCGAGTCTCCGGATCCGTCACTACCGGCTCCGGTGTCCTCGGCGACAGCGTCATCCGCTCCGGGGTCCGCGGTGGCATCGGTGCTGTCACCGGTGTCGGTCGAAGTCGCCTCCGAAGCGGTGTCCCCACCGGCCGCTGTGTCGGTCATGTCGGTGTCGGTCGTGTCGAGCTCGGCCTCGTCGGTGGTCGCCTCCTCCTCGGAGGGGTCCTCCCCCGCCTCCGCTGCGCGACTGCGGGCCACGCGGCGGGCACGCTCGGCACGAGCATCGGATGACTGGCGACCGCGCAGCTCGTCACGCGAACGGCGATCCTCCATCTCCTCGGGGCTGTAGCGACTCACGATCATCGTGATGTGACAGGTCCGCTTGTTGATGCGGGTGGCACGACCCCGTGCCCGCGGCCGCCAGCGCTTGAGCGTGGGGCCCTCGTCCGCGTAGCAGGCTCCGACGTAGAGCTCGTCGGGTGGGATGTCGTTGTTGTTGGCGGCGTTCGCGACCGCCGAGTCGAGCAGCTTCGCGATCGGGTTCGCAGCGTCGCGCTCGCAGAGATCCAAGATGTTGCGTGCGTCACCCACGGGCTCGCCGCGCACCAGGTCGAGAACCTCGCGAGCCTTGTAGGCGGAGAACCGTGCATGGCTCAACTTCGCCCGCACTCCGGGCACCTCGTTGGTGCGCACGGCGTTGGCACCGGTGCTCATCGACGGGCTCCCCGCTCCTGGCCGGCATGGAACTTGAATGTGCGGGTAGGCGCGAACTCACCGAGCTTGTGACCGACCATCGACTCGGTGACATACACCGGGACGTGCTTGCGCCCGTCGTGCACCGCAATCGTGTGACCGACCATGTCGGGGATGATCGTGGAGCGGCGAGACCAGGTCTTGATCACGTTCTTCTGTCCGGATTCGTTCAGGGTGTCCACCTTGGCGAGCAGGTGCTCGTCTACGAAGGGACCCTTCTTCAGGCTGCGCGGCATCCTGTCACCTCACCTCAGCGACGCGAGCCGCGGGTGCGGCGACGTCGAACGATCAACTTCTGCGACGGTTTGTTGGTGTCGCGGGTGCGACCCTCGGGCTTGCCCCAAGGCGACACCGGGTGGCGACCACCGGAGGTTTTGCCCTCACCACCGCCGTGGGGGTGGTCGACCGGGTTCATCGCCACACCGCGGGTCTGTGGGCGCACGCCCTTCCAGCGGTTGCGGCCGGCCTTGCCGATCTTGACCAGATCGTGCTCGGAGTTACCGACCACCCCGACGGTCGCGCGGCAGTCGATGGAGACCCGGCGCATCTCGGTCGAGGGGAGTCGCAAGGTGGCGAAGTCACCCTCCTTGGCGACCAGCTGCACGCTCGCTCCCGCGGAACGGGCCATCTTGGCGCCCGCGCCGGGCTGGAGCTCGACGTTGTGGATGATCGTGCCCACCGGGATGTAGCGCATCGGCATCGCGTTGCCGACACGTACCTCGGAACCCTGACCGGACTGCACGGTGTCGCCCACCGAAAGCCCGCGCGGAGCGACGATGTAGCGCTTCTCGCCGTCCGCGTAGTGCAGGAGAGCGATCCGGCAGGTGCGGTTGGGGTCGTACTCGATGGCCGCGACCTTCGCGGGCACACCGTCCTTGCGGCGCTTGAAGTCGATCACGCGGTACTGGCGCTTGTGGCCACCGCCGCGGTGGCGGCTGGTCTTGCGGCCGTAGTTGTTGCGGCCGCCGGTGCGGTTCTTGGGGGCCAGCAGCGACTTCTCGGGACGGTCGCGGGTGATCTCCTCGAAGTCCGAGGAGGTCTGGAACCGACGACCGGGGCTGGTGGGCTTGCGCTTGCGTACTCCCATGATCAGTTCCCCTCGAAGAGGTCGATGGAGCCATCGGCGAGCGTGATGATGGCGCGCTTGGTGTCCGAGCGGCGCCCGTAGGTGAACGAGCGGCGATTGCGCATCCGCTTGCCCTTGCGGTTGAGCGTGTTGACCTTCAGCACCTTCACCCCGGGCCAGATCGCATGCACGGCATCACGGATCTCGGGCTTGGACGCCTCGGGTGCCACCTCGAAGGTGTAGACGTTCGAGTCGAGCAGGCCGTAGGACTTCTCGGAGACCACCGGCCGGATGATGACGTCGCGTGGATCCTTCACTGGCTCTCCTCCGATGCTTCGTCGCTGGTCGCTTCGTCGGCGGTCGCTTCGTCGGCGGTCGCTTCGTCGGCGGTCGCGGTGTCAGCGGAGCCAGCTGCGCCGCTGTCTTCGTCAGCCGCTTGTGCAGCATCGGCCGCTTGTGCAGCGTCAGCCGCTTGTGCAGCGTCGGCCTGCGAGGCCTCCGCGGCGGCCCCGTCGGCGTCAGCCCCTTTGGGCTCAGCGGCCTTGGGCTCGGGCTCAGCCTCGCCCTTGGCCTGCGCCCCGCTACCCGGGAGCGTGTCGCTCGCGAAGACCACGTAGTCGCTCACGAGCACGTCGTAGGTGTTGAGCTCGCCGGGCGACACTATGTGCACCTCGGGCAGGTTGCGGAACGAGCGCTGCGTGTCGATGTCGTCGGGACGCACGACCACGAGGGCCCTTCCCCGCACGCCCAGATCCCCGAGCAGCTTGATCGCGGCCTTGGTGCTCGGAGTGTCGATGCCGTAGGACTCGACCACGATCACCTTGTCGTCGGCCGCACGGTCAGACAGTGCCGAGCGCAATGCGAGCGACACCATCTTCTTGGGGGTGCGCTGGGCGTACGAGCGGGGCTTGGGGCCGAGTGCCACGCCACCGCCGCGGTAGTGCGGGGCGGTGATCGAACCCTGGCGTGCGTTACCGGTGCCCTTCTGGCGGAACGGCTTCGCCCCACCACCGGCGACCTCGCGACGGGTCTTGGTGGATTGGGTGCCCGAACGGCGCGCCGCGAGCTGGGCGGTGACGACCTGGTGCATCACCGCGACGTTGGGCTCGATGCCGAAGAAGTCCTCGGCGAGGTCGACCTTGCCGGCGGAGCTGCCCGAGGCTGAGTGCAGGGTGACTGTGGGCATCAGGCGGCACCTTCGGTCGCGCCGCCCTTGACGGCGTTGCGTACGAACACGACTCCACCCTTGGGCCCGGGTACAGAGCCCTTCACCAGCACAACCTGCTGGTCGGGGTCGCTGCGGACCACCTCGAGGTTGAGGGTGGTCACGTTGGTCCCACCCATGCGACCCGCCATACGCACTCCCTTGAACACCCGCGACGGGGTTGCGCACTGGCCGACCGCACCCGGCTTGCGGTGCACACGGTGCGCACCGTGCGATGCCGGCTGGCCGGAGAAACCGTGGCGCTTCATCGTGCCGGCGAACCCCTTGCCTTTGGACACAGCGGTCACGTCGATCGCCTCGCCCGGTTCGAAGGTGTCCGCACCGATCTCCTGGCCGACAGCGAACTCGCTCGTGTCGTCGAGGCGGAGCTCCACCAGACGCACACCTGGCTCCACACCCGCCGATGCGTAGTGACCGGCGAGCCCCTTGGTGAGCTTGCGAGGGTCCTTGTGGCCGTAGGTGACCTGCACCGCGCTGTAGCCGTCACGCTCGGGGGTCCGGACCTGGACCACCCTCGCCGGGGCGACGCGAAGCACGGTCACGGGCACGACGTTGTTGTCGTCGTCCCAGACCTGGGTCATCCCCAGCTTCTCTCCAACTATTGCCTTGTTCGCCATCGGCTTGTCCTTTGTGACAATCCACGAGCGTGCGGCGACTCCGGGTGCTCCAACGGGAGCGAGGCATGACCGGTGCCACTTCACGCAAACGCTCCGCAGGGCAGGCCCGGCGGAGCGACGATTCGGTTGTGCCATCCGGTTCCCTGTGGAAGGTCCACGAGGGCCTTGACGGACGTCGGTTGCACGGTGGCCCGCACCCGCAGGACCCGGGGGCTCCAAGGGAGGCGGAACTTCGACGATCCCCCCGCAGTAGGTGCCGGGAGGCGACCGCAAGACAGTACCAGCGCCGCAAAGCCAGTCCAAACCCTGGGCCGCGGGCCATCGATCACGCCACTTGCACGCTGTGACAGCAGCGTAGGGTCCACTGCGTGGAGATCCCTGTGATCGACGTGAGCGCCCTGTCGGCATCTTCCTGGCACCACGAGGGTTCCTGGCACGACGGGGTTTCGTGGCACCACGAGGGATCCTGGCACGACGACGGGTCCGGGATCCCAGTGGAGGTGCTGGAGGTCGCCGCGAGGATCGACAGCGCATGTCGCGACCACGGCTTCTTTTCGATCGTGGGACATGGGATCGAACCTGGGCGTTTCAGCACGCTGGAGGCCGTTGCGCGGGAGTTCTTCGCCCTGCCCGAACCCGAGAAGGCCGACATCGCCATGTCCCGCGCAGGGCGCGCCTGGCGAGGCTGGTTCCCCCTGGACGGGGAGCTGACCAGCGGGGTACCCGACCACAAAGAGGGCATCTACTTCGGAGCGGAGCTCTCCCGCGACGACCCACGGGTGCGGTCCGGCCTACCGCTACACGG
>JBKEAI010000303.1:0-14716 GCA_047972145.1 Microthrixaceae bacterium | reverse complement strand
CGGTCAGGGCGTGCACATGGTCGAGGTGGGTGACCACGTGTCCATGTCGTTCATCCCGGCGTGCGGACACTGCAAGTCGTGCTCGACCGGTCACCAGAACCTCTGCGACGAGGGGGCGAAGCTCTTCGACATGCAGATGATGACCCGCTCCGAGGGCGACGTCTCGCACAAGATCGGCGACTCCGAGGCAGCACGCTTCGCCCAGCTCGGCACCTTCTCCGAGAAGCTCCTGGTGTCCCAGGATTCGCTGGTGCCCGTGGAGAAGGACCTGCCGCTCGACATCGTCGCGCTGGTGAGCTGCGGCGTGGCCACCGGCATGGGTTCCGCGGTGCACCGCGCGAACGTGCGCGCAGGGCACAACGTCGCAATCGTCGGCATCGGCGGTGTCGGGATCAACGCGGTGCAGGGCGCAGCGATCTCAGGCGCACGGCGCGTCATCGCGATCGACCCGGTGGAGTTCAAGCGCGAGAAGGCGATGGAGATGGGCGCCACCCACACCTACTCGTCGCTCGAAGAGGCGCTCCTGGCGGTGCCGGACCTCACGTGGGGTGAGATGTGCGACTCGGTGATCCTCACGCCAGGACTCGTCACCGGAGAGATGATCGAACCCGCGATGAACCTCGCCTCCAAGGGCGGGACCGTCGTGGTCACAGCGCTCGCCGGGCTGCTCGAGAGCAAGGTGGAGCTCAACCTGTTCATGCTCTCGATGATGAACAAGTCCCTCAAAGGCACCGTGTTCGGCTCCGGCAACCCCCGCGCGGACATCCCCGAGCTTCTCTCGATGTACCGCGAGGGCGTGCTCAAGCTCGACGAGCTGATCACCAACCGCTACTCGCTCGACGACGTCAACAAGGGCTACGAGGACCTTCGCGACGGCAAGAACATCCGCGGTGTCATCGAGTTCTGAGCCCGGCGGCACCCCTCGGCGCTTCGGCGCAGAACTGCTCGAGCGACTCTCCAAGCGCGTGGTCGGTCGGCGCTCCGAGCTCGAAGCCGTGGTGGCGGCTCTGGCCGCACGCCGACACCTGTTGCTGGAGGGACCTCCCGGCACGGGCAAGTCGACGGTGCTGCGCGCGGTCGCGTCGGAGGCCGGGCTCGGCTTCGAGTTCGTCGAGGGCAACGCCGAGCTGACCCCGGCACGCCTCGTGGGCACCTTCGACCCCTCAGCGGTGCTGACCGAGGGGTACAGCCCCGAGGTGTTCGTAGACGGGCCACTCGTCTCCGCACTGCGCGATGGCTCGATCCTGTACCTCGAGGAGCTCAACCGGGTGCCCGAGGAGACCCTGAACGTCCTCATCACCGTCATGAGTGAGGGCGAGATCCACGTCCCGAGGCTGGGTCGCGTAGCCGCAGACCCCGAGTTCCGCCTCGTCGCAGCGATGAACCCCTTCGACGCCGTGGGCACGGCACGGATCGCATCGGCGGTGTACGACCGGTGCTGCCGGCTTTCAATGGACTACCAGGGTGCCGGGGAGGAATGTGAGATCGTCACATCCGTGCTCGGTTCCGTCGAGCCCGGGCCTGCCCAGGTCGCCGCGACGGTGGCGATGGTGCGCGACAGCCGCGCCCACCCAGACCTGCGCGCCGGGTCGTCGGTTCGCGGCGCGATCGACCATGCGCTGTTGTGCATCGAGCTCGCTGAGCTTCGCGGTGTCGATGTGACAGAGGACTCGGTCACCCTCGACGCAGCGAACCTCGCCCTGTCGGGACGCCTCCGCATCCGTGAGGGATCCGCGCGACGCCCCGAGGACATCGTCGAGGAGCTGTGGGCTGCCCACTTCGGACCCGACGCGCAGGAACCCGATGCAGGTGGCGACCAGAACCCTGGCGGGGACGGAGCGGGAAAAGCCTGAGCCCACCTCCGGGTGGGCAACAGCGCGACGAACCCGACCCGGTGCTGGAGCACCAGGAGGCCGCCGAGGCGGTGGCTGACCGCTCCCGGCGCACCACCAGTCGCCGCGACCTGTCGCGCCACGAGGGCTTCGAGGAGGTCAGCCCGGAGCTGGGTGTGCTCGACGAGGATGCCCTGAACGAACAGATGGAGGCGGCCCCGGAGGAGACCCTGGCGATGCTGGCCGACATGGTCGGGGCCACCGACCGCAGCCTCGCAGATCTGGCTCGCCGCATCGCGGCGCAGCTGTCGATCACCCTCGCCCGCTCCGGTGCGGCACGAAGCGGCGTCGGGCGCATCGCACGCAGACCGCTGGGCTCAGGCGGCGACATAGACCTAGACCACTCGATGGAGGCGTTCGCCGCATCTCGTGACCTCAGCAGCGCGTCACCGGCTTCGAGGGCGGTCGTGCACCAGCCGGAGCACCTAACCGAGAGTGGTTGGACTCGTCATGGCACCGCGCTGTGCCTGCTGGTGGACCGCTCCGGGTCGATGTCCGGAGATCGCCTCGCCACCGCAGCAGTGGCGGCCGCCGCGGCGCTGAATCGTGCTCCGTTGGACACCTCGGTGGTGTGCTTCAGCGAGAACGCCGTGGTGGTGAAGTCCCAGGACTCGACCCGTCCGGTCGACGATGTCGTCGGAGATGTGATGGCGTTGCGCGGTTTCGGGGTCACCGACATCGGACTCGCCCTGCGCACCGCCACCTCGCAGCTGGCACGGTCGAGCGCTGCACGGCGTATCGCCGTGCTGCTGTCCGACTGTCGCACCACCACCGGTGGTGACCCGACGCTGCACACCAGCGGGTTGGACGAGCTCGTGATCCTCGCACCGGCGGACGACACAGCCGACGCGCGCGATCTCGCAGAGGCACTCGATGCGCGCTGGGCCCCGGTGAGCGGACCGCTCGACGTTCCCGAAGCGTTCCGCAAGGTCCTCGGTAACTAGTCCGGCAGCACCGAGTCCCGCAGCACCTAGTCCGGCAGCACCTGGCAGGACCTCTGGTCCAGGACACGCAGCGCCGATCGTGCTGCGTACCAGCCGCACATGCCGTGCACACCAGCGCCCGGCGGGGTTGCGGCGGAGCACAGGAACACGTTGGGGGTGATCCGGTATGGATCGAGCGCCGGGCGGGGGCGGAACACCAGTTGCTGTGCACTGTTGGCTCCCGTCGCTATGTCTCCACCGATGTAGTTGGGGTTGTGTTGCTCCAGATCCGCCGGGCCGCGCTCGTCGGCCGACACCACGACATCGCGGAACCCGGGGGCGAAGCGTTCGATCTGACCCAACAGCGCCTCGGTTGCGTCACCGGTGTAGCCGCGCGGCACATGTGCGTACGCCCAGACCGGATGGTGGTCGCCGTTGGAGCGCGACGGGTCGACGAGGTACTGCTGGGCGACCAGGACGAAAGGGCGCTCAGGCATACGACCATGGTGAACCGCCCGTTCGGCTGCTGCTATCTCCTCGAAGGTCCCTCCGCAGTGCACGGTGAGTGCCCTGGGTGAGTGTTCGTCGGCCCACGGGATCGGGCCGCGCACGACCAGGTCGACCTTGTGGGCGGCCGGACCGTGCTTCCACCGGCGGAACCCCCGTGCGACACGGCCCGGCACCTGCGCCTCACCGACGATCCCCAAGGCTGCGCGGGGTGCGACATCGAGCAGGACCACCCTGCTGGGAGGCAGGTCGCGCAAGTCGGTCACATTTTCTCCGGTTCGGATCTCACCGCCGGACTCCTCGACAACCCCGGCGAGGGCATCGGCGATCGACTGCGATCCACCCCGCGCTACGGGCCAACCACCACGGTGGCCCGCTGCGACCAGGATCAGACCCGGCGCTGCGCTGGCAGGACTGTCCAAAGGTCGCATCGCGTGCGCGGCCGCACCTGCGTACAAGGCACGAACCCCCTCGGTGGCGAACCTGCGGGCGAAGCGCTGCACGGAACCGAGCGCGCCCGGCGCGAAGCGGGCGAGGCTGAGTGGATGCCGTGGCAGGTGCAGGATCGGGCCCATCAGATCCGCGGCGAGATCGTCGAAGCGCCCGGCCATCCACCCGAACGCCCCGCGCCACGCCTCTGCGTCGGACCTGGCACCACCATCCACGCTCATCGCGGCGATCGTGTCGTCGAGGTCATCGAGGATCACACCCGCCCGCCCATCGCTCAGTGGATGGGCAACGCCTACCTCGCCGTTGAGCCACTCGAGACCGTGCCGGTGCAGGGGCAGCGATCGCATGAGCGGAGAGCTCACCCCGAGTGGATGCACCGCGGAGCAGTCGTCGTGCAGCGTCCCCCACTCAGCGGCGAGGTGGCTGCGGGTTCCACCGCCGACCTCATCGGCCGCTTCGATCACCAGTACCGAACGGCCAGCACGGGCGATGGTGGCCGCGGCCGCCAGGCCGTTGGGGCCCGACCCGACTACGACCGCATCAAGCAAGTCAGCCGACCGTGAGGCCGCTGACCGCCTGGTCGAGCACCGCCAGGTCGTCGTCGGTCTGCGCGAGGCCTGCGAACACGACGACCAGATCGGGCACGTCCACGCTCTGGGCAGCCAGCACCACCCCCGCGTTGGTGCCGCAGGTCAGCAGTCCGAGTGGTCCGGCGAGGCTGCCGTTGTCGAAGTCACCCCGCTCGTTGAGGGTGCACCCGGAACCTTCCACGAACGCATCGACGACGGTGCCGAGGTTCTCCGGTGTGGGAGGCATGCCGTTGGCGACGACGACCACCAGACCCGGGCCGGAGTCGGAGTTGAACGCCGCGATCGACGGGGCCGCGAGCAGGGTCGGCTGGTTCGATCCGAGGCCGAGCAGATCCTGGGTGGAGGTGTCCACATCCGACCACTGCCGCGGGATCGCGGTGACGATCAGACCCGTGTCGTCTTCGACCTGCACGTACTCCGTCGCGGGGATGGGTTCGCCATCGTCCTGTTCGACATCGTCGGCCAACTCGGTTGCGAACGAGTAGGTGGTCTCCAGCGGCTGATCGCTGAACAGCTCGCCCTCGAGCTCCTCGGAGGTGTCGAAGCGGAGCACCCGGATCGAGATCGCGTCGCCCTCGGAAGTAGACCGCAGGACGTCGCAGTACTCCTCCATGGTGCCGCTGTCGAGCTGCACGCCGTTGAGGTTGGTGATGATGTCGCCGGGCTGCACTCCGGCCTTCTTGGCCGGCCCACCAGCGTCCACCGCGTTGACCCAGACCCCGGCGATGCCACTCTCCTCGTCGAGCACTGCGGTGCCGTTCACACCGATCGAGAGCTCGTCGCCATCCTTGAGCTCGTCGACCACATCTTCGGCAAGGTCCGAGTTGATGGCGAAGAACTGCGACGTGGAGGACGCCTCGCTGTCGGAGCTCGCGTAGTTGACACCGACGACCTTGCCGTCCTCGTCGACCAGTGGGCCACCCGAGTTGCCGGGTTGGATGTTGGCGTCGTGTTCGATCACGCTGGCCACCGAGGCCCAGTTGGTCTCACCGTCGGCCTCGGCTTTGGAAACGACGCCCTTGGTGGCGGTGTACTCGGGGTCACCCAGCGGGAACCCGAGTGCGAACACGTCGGTCGGCGGGTCGGGTACCTCGGCGGCGAACTCCATGTAGGGCCATGGCCCTTCGTCGTCGAGTCGGATCAGCGCGAGGTCGTTGCACTCGGACACCCCGACCACCTCCGCGGGAATGTCGTCCTCGTCCCCACCGACGAACACCTTGAGCGATCCGGCGCCTGTGACCACGTGGTTGTTGGTCACGATCAACCCGGACGGGTCGACTATGAACCCCGATCCCGACCCGGCGCTGGACACCAGCCCGACCTCGGGGTCCCGGAACTCACCCTCGGCCACGATCTGCACAACCGCTCCCTTGGCATCGTCGACCGAGGACACCGCGCCGGAGCCCGATTGCTTGGAGGCCGTGTCGCTCGATCCGCTGTCAGAGCTGCACGCTGCCCCCACAAGTGAGACGGCCGCCGCGAGCACCGCTGTGGTCCTCAGAGTCCGTGAGATCGCCGTTCGCTTCATTCTGGTGTCCCTCGTATCGTTCGGATTCGGCCGCGTTACCTTCCCATGTCTAGCGGCCCCGAGTCACTCCCGGCGGGGATCGTTGCGACGTTCACCTCGAGCGCGCCGCTCGTCGGCAGCGCGCCGGTCCAGGTCCGAGCGGCGATCCAACGCACGCCGTTGGGCCACACGGCGTTCGATCCCCGGAGGACTGTCCGAGGTGTCCCAGGACGGCACGCCATCGTCGGAGCGCCACACGGACCGGCGACGCTTCTCGGTGTACATGTCCACATCAGCACGGTTCAGCAGGTCGAGTGCTGTGTCATCGGGGTCCGACATCGCCATACCGAGGGACATGTCGACATCGCCGAACACCGAGAGGTGCTCGCGCAAGGCGGCCCTGCAACGGTTCATCATCTTCATGCCCTCGGAGATGTCCGATAGGGCGTGCGCCACGACGAACTCGTCTCCCCCGACCCGGCCGATCACCGCGTCCCTGCCGGTGGCCTCACGCATGGCTTCCGCAACTGCCACGAGCACAGCGTCGCCGGTGTTGTGCCCGAGGGTGTCGTTGAGCTGCTTGAACCCGTCCAGGTCACCGAACACAAGGCACACCGAAGCGTCGTCGGGGTCCTCGAGCATCCCCGCGATCCGCTCCTTGACGGCGCCGCTGTTGAGCAGTCCCGTCAGCTGGTCGGTCTCGGCACGCTGCAACAGCAGATTCTCCGCATCCGCACGCTCCGAGGCTGCGAACACAAGCCCACCGATGACCGCGACAAGGTCGATGTTGTGACCGTCCCACTGGCCGGATCCTCCTGGCCCCCGGAACTCGGCGACGAGGACCCCTGTGCGATGACGGCCGCTCGGAAGCGCGATCTCCACAGCCTCCACATCGAGGGAGCCCTTGGCCGCATCGTCGGTGTGTGTCTGGTGGCCGCTGGCCTGGAGCGACTCGATCGGCACCACCGGCCGCGGCGGTGTGCCCCGTGGATAGGCAGTCCAACTCGTGCAGAGCTCGCCTTCGACGTCGGTGACCTTCCACACCGCGATCCCACTGGCCCCGATGATCGCCGCCAGGTTCTCGAGCGTGGTGACCAGGTTGGCCCGCTCGTCCGAGCGCATCTCAGAGCAGGTGAGCGCTGCCTCCGATGCGAGGAACTGCAATCGGGAGCGCTTGCCCACGAGTGAGTCGTCGTCCGCGACGGGGCGGATGCTCAGCACCCACCACATCTCGCCGTCGCGGGTGAACGAGCGGGAGGTGACCCTTGCCGGAAGGAAGTCGCCCGACGCGGTCTGGAGGCGGCACTCGATGGCTGCATGGCGACCATCGGCGCGTCCGGCATCGTCGATCCCGTTGAGAACGGGGGTGAGGTCCTCCATGTGGACCATCTCCGAGACCCCGGTTCCGAGCAGCGACTCGGGGTCGTGGCCGAACGCTGCTGTGATGCTCGGTGACACCCAGCGCGCGGTGAACTCCGAGTCCAACAGCGCGAGAACATCCGGACACTCGCGTCCGGCCACCTGGGCCAGAGCGGTATAGGTGCGGCCACCCGCTCCATCGGGTACCGCATCGGAGACAGGGTCGACCATGGGAACCCTGTCGGTACCCGCCTGCCGGTTGTTAGCCGGGCGGCTGTCGGTTGGTGTCCTGCGATCGTGCATGGTCGTGTGCGAAGAGGGCGGCGATGTCGTCGAGCGTTGCGGGGTTTGCGAGCGCCGAGGTGTTGCGCACCTCACGCCCGTTTACCTTGTCAGCTACCGCCAGCTCCGCGAGCTTGCCAGACCTGGTGCGGGGCAGGTCGGGGATCTGGAGTATCTCCGCCGGTACGTGTCGGGGGGTGCAGGCGGTGCGGATCCGCTCACGGATGTCCGCAACGAGGTCTTCGTCCAGACCGGTCCCGTCCTTGAGTGTGACAAGCAACACGATGCGGGTGTCACCGTCTACCTCGCGGCCGAACACGAGCGATTCGAGCACCTCGGGCACCTGTTCGACCTGGCGGTAGATCTCAGCGGTTCCGATGCGCACCCCACCCGGGTTGAGCGTGGTGTCGGACCGTCCGTGGATCACGATGCCACCGTGGTCGGTCCAGCTTGCGAAGTCCCCGTGTGCCCACACGGCACCCGAGAACCGTTCGAAGTAGGCAGCGGAGTACCGGGGACCCACCTCCGGTTCGTCTGGGGACGAAGCGGTCTCGGTGCCCTTGCCACCGTGACCGTCATCCCAGAAACGCAGTGGAGTGGAGGGAAACACCTCAGTGCACACGAGCTCGCCGCGCTCCCCCGCTGCACTCGCAAGCCCGTCGACGTCCCACACGTCGACCGCCATGCCCAACGCCGGCCCCTGGATCTCGCCGCTGAACACCGGCCTGGTCGGATCCCCACACACGAAGCACCCACACAGGTCGGTACCGCCCGAGATCGAGGCGAGGTGCAGTCCATCCGCGCCACAGCCCGGGGCGACGGCGTCGTAGATCCACTCGAACGACTCAGGCGACAGGGGCGAGCCGGTGGATGCGACGGTCCGCAATGCACCGAGGTCGACCGATTCCGCGGGGCGGTATCCGGTCTTGGCGACCGCATCGATGAACTTCGCCGACACCCCGAGGAAGGAGAGGTGCTCCGACGCCGCCAGTTCCCAGAGCCGCTCGGGACCCGGTTGGAACGGGCTCCCCTCGTAGAGCACCGCGGTGGCCCCCGACGCGGGCACCGAGGCCAGCCAGTTCCACATCATCCAGCCTGCGGTGGTGAAGTAGCAGACGTTGTCGCCGCCGCGGATGTCGCAGTGGAGCCGGTGCTCCTTGAGGTGCTGTAGGAGCACCCCACCGCTGCGGTGAACGATGCACTTGGGCACCCCGGTGGTACCGGAGCTGAACAGCACGTACCACGGGTGGCTGAACCGCAGTTGGGCGAACTCAGGCGTCGCCCCGTCGTGTGGGGTGAGCCAGTCGTCCCAGCCGACCGCACGGCTGTCGGCGAGCGGGCCGAGGTCGGGTTCGTCCTCGAGGAACCCGGTGAGCACGGCGCGGCGCAGGGTGGGCAGGCCGGCGACGATCTGCGCCAGCTCCGGGCGACGGTCGAACGGCTTCGTTGCGTAGGTGTAGCCGTCGGCGGCCACCAGGACCGTCGGTTCGATCTGTCCGAACCGGTCGAGCACGCCGTCGACGCCGAAATCGGGTGATGTGGAACTGAACACCGCGCCGATCGACGCCGCTGCGAGCATCACCAGCATCGCCCGTTCGGTGTTGGGTAGCCACACGACCACCCGGTCACCCGCGGTCACCCCATCCGCGCGCAGGGCTGCTGCGATGCGACCGACCTCTGCGCGCGCTTCCGCGCGGGTGGTGACCGTGCGCCGGCCCCGCTCGTCGAGCGACACGAACATCGCGTCGTCACCGCGGGTGTCACCGGCACCACCGAGGATGATCTCGGCGACGTTCATCCGCACGCCGGGAAACCAGTCGGCCAACGCCATGTGGCCGTCCGGGGATGGCACGTACGCAGGAGCGCCGCGGTCCACGCCCGGGATCAGTTCGTCGAACAGGAGCCCCCAGAACTGCTCGGGTCGCTCGACCGACCACCGGTGCAGTGCCCGCGAATCGGCCAGTGGGGTTCCGGCCACCGTCGATCCAGCCACCGTCGATCCGGCCACCGTCGATCCTGCCAACGCCTCCGCGGCGAGCCTGAAGTGCTCCATCGAGCTCGCGGCGACACGCCCCGCCGGTGGTCTCCACAACGGCGCGCTCTGCGCGGTGTCGTCCATGGAGCGATTCTGCCACCCTCGGCGGAGCACGACCCATGCCGTTGGGGAAGCACCGCCCCGTTCGTTGGGGAAGAATGGCGACCATGGAACGGCTGTCGGGAATGGATGCGACCTTCTTGTACGTCGAGACGCCCGAGGCGCACATGCATGTGGCCATGACGGGCATCTACGACGTCACCACGATGGAGGGTGGCTACAGCTTCGAGTCGATCAAGGAGCACATCCGCGCACGCCTGCATCTCGTGCCCCCGTTCCGCCGCCGGCTGGTGCAGGTGCCGTTCCAGTTCCACCACCCGGTATGGATCGAGGACCCGAACTTCGACCTCGACTACCACGTTCGGCGCATCGGTTGCCCTGCTCCCGGTGGCCGGCGGGAGCTGGCGGACGTGGCGGCACAGATCGCGTCGATTCCCCTCGACCGGTCACGGCCGTTGTGGGAGGCGTGGGTCATCGAGGGCCTCAAGCACGACCGGATCGGCTTCGTGGTCAAGGTCCACCACGCGGCGATCGACGGGGCGTCAGGTGCGGAGATCATGACCGAGATGTACGACCTGAGCGTCGAGGGTCGTGACCTTCACCCTGAACCGGTCGAGCCCGAACGCATCCCGACCGACCAGGAGTTGCTCACCTATGCCGCTCTGTCCAAGCTGCGCCGGGCGAGCGATTCGGTAGCCCTGGTGCGGCGGACCGTCGAGAACGTATCGAGCCTCGTGCAGTCGCTGCGCACACCGGGGACGACCCACGGAGCCGTGCCGCTCACCGCCCCGCGGGCACCTTGGAACCACAGCATCGGACCGCACCGCACGGTCTCGTTCGCCAGGCTTCCCCTCGACCGCACGAAGGCCGTCAAGGCCGCCCTCGACGTCAAGTTGAACGACGTGATCCTCGCGGTGTGCTCCGGAACCCTGCGGCGCTACCTCGACGAACACCACGAGTTGCCCGAGGAATCCCTGATCGCCACGTGTCCGGTCTCGGTGCGCGTCGACGACGAGGCCGGCTCCAACGGCAACAAGGTCTCCGCGATGTTCGCGTCGCTCGCCACCGACGTGGAGGACCCGGTGAAGCGGGTGGAGGAGATATCGCGGTCCACCGGCGGCGCCAAGTCCGACCACGACATGATCGGTGCACGCACCCTCACCGACTGGGCGGAGTGGGCCGCCCCGCGCACCTTCGGCCTGGCGGCACGCCTTTACGGCTCGATGAACGACTCGCTGCGCCCGATCCACAACCTCGTTATCTCGAACGTCCCCGGCCCACCGTTCCCGCTCTACCTCGGGGGTGCCGAGTTGGTCGCGGCGTACCCGATGGGGCCGATCATGGACGGCGCCGGGCTCAACATCACGGTGTTGAGCTACCGCAACCACATCGACATCGGCTTCCTGGCCGACCGTGACCTCGTACCCGACGTGTGGCACCTCGCCGAGGCGGTGCAGCCCGCGTTCGACGAGTTGGTGTCGGTGGCTGAAGCTACGAACCCGACGGCGGTGAAGTCGGCCGCACCGGTGACCGCCACCTCCAAGTCAGCCAAGCAGGCAAGTCGGCCAAGAAGCGGGTCGGCCAGGAAGCAGGTCGGCCAGGAAGGCAGCCGGCTGAATCGATAAGTGCAACGTGTTCTAGGTTGGTGACGTGGCCTACAACATCGCAGACCTCTATGAGCACACCGCCGACGCGGTCCCCGAGCGCGCCGCGCTGATCTACAACGGGCAGAGCTGGACCTTCGACGACCTGGATCGCCGGGCGAACCGGATAGGTCACTGGCTCGCCGCATCGGGCGTGCAACCGGGTGACCACGTGGGCATCTATGCCATGAACTCCGAGCCCTGGGTCTCCGCGATGCTGGGCTGCCTCAAGATCCGTGCGGTGCCGATCAACATCAACTACCGCTACGTCGAAGCCGAGCTCGAGTACCTGATCGACAACTCGGGCATCACCGCATGCGTGTTCGACGAGCAGTACGCGACACGCCTCGCGGCGGTAGCGGGCTCGACACCCGACCTGCGCACCTTCGTGCACATCGAGGCCCACGACGACCGCGACCATCGCGACCTCGATGTGGATCCCTCGGACACGGCATCGGCGCTGGAAGCCCTGGGGTCGGTTCCCTTCGAGGTGGCGTGCGCCGATTCCTCCGACGCGCGGGACTTCCCCGAACGCAGCGGGGACGACCGCTACATCATCTACACCGGGGGCACCACGGGCATGCCCAAGGGTGTGGTGTGGCGTTCCGAGGACATCTACTTCGCACTGGGTCAGGGCATCGACGCCCTCACCAACGAACGTGTCGCCACCGAGTTCTCCAAGGCCGAACAGGCGGCAGCATCGGAGACCGGGCTCGTGTTCTGCGTGATCCCCCCTCTCATGCACGGCGCGGCACAGATCGCGACGCTCAGCCAGTGGTTCATCGGATCCACGATCGTGCTGCTGCGCCGCTTCGATGCCGAAGGGGTCTGGGAGTCGGTGGACCGCGACGGGCTCAACTCGATGATCATCACCGGCGACGCGATAGCCCGACCCCTGATCGAGACGCTCGAGTCCAACCCCGACCGCTGGAACACCGAGAGCCTCATCTCCCTGTCGAGCTCGGCCGCACTGTTCTCCCAGTCGGTCAAGGACCGCTTCCTGGAGCGCTTCCCCAACCTGGTGATCACCGACTCGATCGGCTCCACCGAGGCGGGCTTCAACGGGATCACCTATGCAGCCAAGGGTGCGAAGGCCCACGGCGGCGGCCCCACCGTGACCCCCGGGCGCGACGTGGTGATCCTCGACGATGACATGGTGCCGATCCCACCGGGCGACGAGCGCACCGGCGGGCTCGCACGCGGGGGCAACATACCGCTCGGCTACCACAACGATCCCGACAAGACCGCCGCGAACTTCGTGATCGCAGCCGACGGCAACCGCTACGCCGTGTCGGGCGACAGCGCACGCTGGCAGGACGGCAACATCGTGATGCTCGGCCGCGGCACGATGTCGATCAACTCGGGAGGCGAGAAGATCTTCCCCGAGGAGGTCGAAGCAGCCCTCAAGAGCCACCCCGCCGTGTTCGACTGCCTGGTGGTGGGCGTACCCGACGAGCGATTCGGCCAGCGGGTGACCGCCGTGGTGCAGTGGCGTGAAGGCCACGATGCCACCCTCGAGGAGATCGCGGACGCGGCCCGCTCCCTGGTCGCGGGCTACAAGGTGCCCCGCGAGCTCCACGCGGTACCCGAGATCGTGCGCTCCCCCGCCGGCAAGCCCGACTATCCGTGGGCAAAGGGGGTCGCCGAGTCGGGCGAGCACCTCGTCGTCTGAGCCAGACCCAGCGGGCGCGAGGCGTCAGGCGAACGCGAACCAGAGAGCCATCGCGGCGATGAGCACCGCTCCGCCCATTCGCAGGCGCGCCGTGGCCGCTGCGTTGAGCAACGTTCCCAGTCCGTGGCCGATGCCGACGAACGTGGTCCCCACGAGCAGCGACGCGATCGTCATACCCACTACCCAACCGGGGGTGCCCACCCCGTCACGGCCGCTGATCACCAACGAGGTGAACACCACGATCGTGATCGGGTTGATTGCAGTGGCCGCGAAGAACCTCGCCATCCGCTTGGTGGCAACGGCCGGCGACGGCACAGGCGCTGGAGCACCGAGAGTCACCGTGGCCACACCTCCGCCACCGAGCGCCGCCCGCTCGACCTCGTGCACCACCTCGGGTCGGCTCGGTGCCAGCTCGGCGCCCACAGTGCGCAGGTCGGACCGGGCCGTACGCCAGATGCCGACCGCCATCAGGGCCAGGACAGCGGTCGCCGTGATCTCCAGCCATCCCGACAGCGGCTCCAGCAGGCGCAGGGCACCCGCGCCGGCGAGTGCTGCTGTCGCAGAGAAGGTCAGGTCGACCATCGACACCCCGACGATCGCTGGAACACCCCCGCGCAGGCCGCGCTCCATGCCTTCTTGGACCAACAACAGGGCGATCGGTCCGACCACGATCATCACCGGCAGGCCGGTGGCCAGACCCACGAACACATCCGAGAACCTCATGGCTCTGAGTATCACAAGGTGAGTACCCTCTTTCAGAGGGTATAGTGGGTGTTATGCCTATATCTACCGAGGAATCCATCGTCATCGACGACCTTGACCATGTGATCCTCGGTGAGCTTCGGATCGAGGGCCGGCTGAGCTGGCGGGAGCTGGGCGACCGGATCGGCCTCAGCGCGACCGCCACCGCGGACCGGGTCCGCCGCTTGGAGGCGGCAGGGGTGATCGTCGGCTATGGAGCCGAGGTCGATCTGTCACGCCTCGGGATCGGCCTGCGGGCGATCACCGAGATCCGACTGGACCGCCGCTCGGATCCGGAGGTCTTCGAGTCACTGCTCGCGATCGCCCCGGAGGTCCAGTCTGCGATGCACGTCACCGGGTCGCACGACTACGTACTCATGTTGGCGTGTGCCGATGTCGCCACCCTCGACTCTCTGCTCCTGCGTTGGCGCGACGAGGGTGGCGTGGAGGAATCCTCCACGCGGATCATCCTGCGGGCGGTGGACCTGACCGCCGAGATCCCCGACTAGCCCGCGACCGGCCCGCCACTAGCCCGACGCCGCGTCGAGCTCCTCCTGAGCCGCGAGCCAGTCCGCCATGAGGCGTTCGGCCGCCACCTTCGCCACCTCGTGTTCGTCCGCGAGGGTCCGTACCCGTTGGTGGTCGTCGTAGATCTCCGGGTCGGCCAGCTCCGCTCCGATGCGCTCCACCTCGGCATCGGCCTTGGCGACCTGGCGTTCCAGGCGCTGTACGCGCTTGCGGGCGTCCCTGGTCGCCGCCGATCGTGCCTGGCGGTCGGCGGCTGAACGCTTGCGGGCCTCGGCTCGGTTCTGCCTCCGCTGCCCGCCGGCCACTCCCTCATCACTGACCTCGTTGTGACTGGCCCCCGTGTCACTGCCCACCTTGCGCAACTTCCCAGCGGTGGCCGACGCGGCCGGTGTGACCGGTGTTGCCGGCGAAGCAGCGGCCGTTGCACCGGAGGGCGCCAGGAGCTCCTCGTCCATGCCGTCGTGGAGCACGGCTGCGCCGTCGCGCACCATCACCAGACCGTCGGCGACCTCACGGATCAGGTAGCG
>JBKEAI010000284.1:0-8800 GCA_047972145.1 Microthrixaceae bacterium | reverse complement strand
AGCAGTCGTTGCGGTTCGCCGTCCAGCCCTGGCCATCGTGCCTCTGCCGCGGGTACCCCGGAGCTCACCGCAGCCACTGCCTGGGAGAGAGTCAGATCCTCTGCGATCGGTGGGCGGCCGGTAAGGCCGTAGCCGAGCGTGAGTGCCATCGAATAGACGTCACCCGCCGCGCTCGGCCGCTCGCCATCGAGGATCTCAGGTGCCACGTATCCGAGCGAGCCTTCGATGCTGTCGATCGTGCCGGTAGCCACACCCACCGCTCGCGCGATTCCGAAGTCGGCCAACCTGACCGAGCCGTCGGCGGCGAACAGGACGTTCGACGGCTTGACGTCGCGGTGCACCACGCCCGCCCGATGGGCAGCGGCCAACGCTGAGGAGAGCTGGCCTGCAACTGCGCGCCATTCTCTCGGGGGCATCGGTCCGTCGACGGCGACACGGTCGCGAAGCGAGCCCCCACCCGCGTACTCCATCACGAGATACGGGAATCCGTCCTCGGTAACACCCTGGCCGTAGAGCGATGCGATGTTGCTGTGCCAGGACAACCGGGCGTGTGCGCGAGCCTCGGACAGCACGCGGTCGGAGTCGCCGATGACGACCTGGCGGAACACCTTCACCGCAACCGTGCGATCCAAAGACGCCTGCACGGCGCGATAGACCACTCCTGAGCTGCCCTCACCGATCACCTCGGCGTCCCGTAGGTCGCCCCCAAGGCTGTGAACGACGCTCTCCCAAGTCGTCAAACTCATCGCCCCCTATCCCAGCCTTTGGTGTCCCCGCGGACCGGCCAATGCTAGGTCCGCGGGGAACGCAGTTCAATAGGAGCCCGGACAGGGGCGGGAAACGGCCAAGACGGCCTCGGGGAAGTGGATGACTCGGCCAGAACGCCGTGTCGGGTTTTTGGGGGAGATTCGGACGGTGGCATCGCCGGGGCGATTCGACGATGCCACCGTCTGTAAGGCCTGAGGGGGCCCTGTCCAGACAGCATCGGGCCTCGCGAAGCACCCGGCAATGGGGAGGATTCCCCAGAGCTGATCAGGTGCTCAAGAGCTCACAGTGACGATCGTTCAATGTCGACAACTCTCAACCGTCAGGTGCGGTTCAGCTCGACCAGATGATCGACTGCAACTCGCTGTAGGCGAGCAGGCCGTAGCTTCCACCGTCACGCCCGACGCCGGACTGCTTGAACCCACCGAAGGGCGCTTCATGGTTGCGCTGGAGGGTGTTTATCCCCACGTTGCCCGAGCGCAGCCGCTTGCCCATCGACCACGCCTTACCGGCGTCAGTCGAGAACACGTAGCTGTAGAGCCCGTAGTCGGAGTCGTTCGCGATCGCGACGGCTTCATCGTCGTCGTCGTAGGGCACCACCACCACAACCGGCCCGAAGAACTCCTCGCGCACAGGTTCCATCTCAGGGGTGCACCCCACCATGAGGGTCGGCTCGAAGTAGAAGCCCCGCTCCATACCGCCGTAGCCGCCACCGGTCGCGATCTCCGCTCCCTGGTCCACACCGGTGTTCATCAGCGCCTCCACCCGACCGCGCTGTGCGGCGGAGACGAGCGGCCCCATCACCGTCGCCTTGTCGTTGGGATCACCGACGGTCATGTGCGACGCGGCCTTCTGGAGTCCGCCGACGAGGTGGTCGTGGATGGAGCGGTGCACGATCACCCGGGTCGGTGCGGTGCAGATCTGCCCGGAGTGGAACGCCCACACCGACGAGATGCCACCGATCGCAGCCTTGAGGTCGGCGTCCTCGCGCACGATGCACGCACCCTTGCCACCGAGCTCGAGCAGCAACCGCTTGTTGGAGCCGCCTGCAATGGCGCCGATGCGCTGGCCCACCGCGGTGGACCCCGTGAAGCTCACCATGTCGGTGCCTGGATGCGAAACGACCGCTTCGGAAGGGGCCACCTCGGATCCGACCACGACGTTGAGCACTCCTGGCGGGAAGCCGGCCTCGTTCATGAGCTCGACCATGCGGATCACACCCAGCGGGTCCTGGGGGGCCGGCTTGACCACGATCGTGTTACCCATCGCCAGAGCAGGTCCGATCTTGCCGGCCATGTTGACCATCGGGAAGTTGTAGGAGGTGATCGCTGCGACCACGCCCACCGGTGCATGGTTCACCGCCGCAGAGATCAGACCTCCCGGCGCGAGCGCTGTCGAGGGCATGACCGTGGGCGTGATCGGGTCGATCGTCGGCTCGAGGGCGCCCTGCGCGTACCTCCGCAGGCGTGCAGCTGCCTGGGGCACCTGGATGGTGGAGGTGGTCCGCAGCGTCGCGCCCGTCTCGGCGACGACCAGAGGGACGAGCTCCTCTACATGGGCATCGATCAAATCCGCCGCGCGGTTCAACAGCTCGGCACGCTCCTGGGGTTTGGTACGCGACCACGAACCGAACGCCTCCGATGCGGCGTCGACCGCGGAGTTCGCCTGGTCGACCGATGCCTCGGGAGCCGCCGCGACGACCTGTTCGGTCGCCGGGTTGACGATGTCGTAGGTGCCCGCTCCCGGAACCGAGTTCCCTCCGATGATGAGTCCGTACCCACGTTGGTTGAGCTGCGCCATGGAGCGAGGATACGCGCTGTCTGACGGGTCGTCAGATTTCTGGGTTGCGGTGCCTTGTCCAGCTTGTCGGTCCAGCTTTACGCTGGGCACCGGCGAATCAACTTGGGGGACACGACGATGGGCACGACCGATCTCGGAACGGGCAGATCTTCGGGGTGGACGCGACCCGCGGAAGCGATCGCGGAGGCAACTGTGCACTCGGAGCACTCCGGGATGTCACGGCGCCAACTCCTGGCCGGGTTGTCGGCGCTGGGTCTGGGGGCCGCGGTCACAGCGGCATGCGCCCCGAACCCCGAGTGGGTACCGCTGGGACCGGGGTTTCCCGACATGGCTGAGTTCCCCGACGGGGTGATCGCAGGCGACCCGCGCCCCGGCGGGTCGACGATCTGGACCCGGGTCGCTCCACCCCAGCCAACCTCCGAGGTGCCCGTCGTGTGGTCGGTGGCCAACGACGCAGAGTTCAACTCGATCGTCGCCGGTGGGGTGAGCTCCGCATCTGCGGTGAGCGACTTCGGCACCACCGTGAAGGTCGAGGGCCTCGCGCCCGACTCGTGGTACCACTACCGCTTCGAGGCGCTCGGCGCGGTCAGCCGGACCGGCCGGCTCCGCACGGCACCAGCTCCGGACTCGTCCCCCGAACGACTGCGGTTCGCGTTCGCGTCGTGCCAACAGCTCTCCGCTCAGTTCGTGGCACACCGCGCTATCGCTGCGGAAACGGACCTCGACTTCCTGTTGCACCTCGGCGACTACGTGTACGTGAACGACGAGCTCACGCTCACCCGGTCGGACTACCGCGACAGCTACCAACGATGGCGTCTACAACCCGAGTTGAGGGACCTGCACGCGAAGGTGCCGATGGTCGCGATGTGGGACGACGGGGAGTTCTACAACGGGATCGACTCCACGGGCGACCCCGCCCGCCTAGCTGCCGCGATGGACGGCTGGTTCGACTCCTTCCCACTGGTGCGCCCGCCGGATTCGAACGCATACCGACTCCTGAGTTGGGGTTCACTCGCGGACCTGCCGATCATCGATGTGCGCCGACACCGGGACCCCGCCAGCGACGAGATCGACTACACCTCACCCGGTGTGCCCCACGACCCGACCCGTACCACGCTGGGCGCAGAGCAGTACGCCTGGCTCACCTCGAGCCTCGCTGGTTCCGCAGCGACATGGCGGGTGATCGGCAACCCGTACAACATCGCACCGTGGAAGCTGGTCAACCTCGAATGGCTGCGACCGTTCCGCCCCGACATGCCCCCCGAAGCCGGCATCTACGCCCCCAACGAAGCCTGGGACGACTACCTCCGGGAACGCCGCGACCTGCTCAGCTTCCTCGCGGACAACGCGATCACCGACACGGTGTTCGCCAGTGCCCACACCCACATGTTCATCACCTCGGAGCTCAGCATCGACGACCGCCCAGGTAGTGGTCCGGTCGCCGTCGACTTCTGTTCCGGATCGTTGACCGCGGACCCCGACGTGCGGACCTCCTACCTCGGCGACCTGCCACTCGATGCCGCCGAGGAGGTGCTCGGGATCGCCGAGCAGTGGGTCGTGGCGAACAACGCGCCGGGGATGCGCCACTTCAACATGGTGGAGCAGGGCTACACGCTCGTGGACCTCACCACCGACGAGATGCTCGTGACACATCGCCTCATCGACACCCACGACCCCGACGCCCAAGCGCGCGACGGAGCGAGGTTCCGGGTCGCCAGGGGTTCGTCGCGGATCGAGGTGCTGCCCACCCCCGGTGCCGAGGGCGCCTTCGCCTGACCCTTCAAACCCAGTGCCTGCACCCGTGAGCCGGGAAGGTGATTCTGCGGCACATGCGTCTCATGGGACCAGGGCAGGGTCCATCGCCGTGGCAGGAAGTAGGACCCGTTCGAACTCGTTGATCTCTGCGAGCTCCTCCGAGTGCGCTTCCATCCATTGCGTCTCGAGTGCAGCCCAGCGGTCGGACACCGCGCCGTAGGCCTCGGAATCACAGCTCACCTGCGCCAAGGCAGCTTCCACCTCCAGCTCGGAGACATTCTCGTCGGCTGCTTCGATCTGCTCTGGAGTAACAGCTTCATAGTCAGTGGGGGGCTCCATCCCTGAGCTGCGCACCAACTGTCCGAGCTCGGCAGCTGAGGAGACCGGCCAGCCGCGCTGAGCCATGCAATTGGACCACATGTCAGACGCCAGCTGGACCTCCGAAGCCCCTAGAACCTCCACTCTGTAGGAGTCGGTCAGGGGAACGCATGATTCCAACCTTCTCTTCACCAGTGGTAACCCGGCATTGTCCGAGCGCGTCAGCAAATGCCTGACCATCGGGATCGACGCGGGATGGGTTCGATTCGCCCGGGACCTCGACCTCTACCCCAGGGTGTGCACTCTGATATTCATCGGTTGCCCGAATTCCTAGACCTCGCATACGAGCCTCGTCCTCGGTCAGCGCTCGATTCCAGTCGCGGAGCCTTCGGTTCGGAGCTTCCGCCGATGCTGTCGCCTCGGTCCGCGGTACAACCTCCGGCTAACAGGACAGCTACTGAAGCAGACCAAACAACCAGGTAGGTGAACCTACACATCCCAGCAGTAGTCCCCGATCTGCAATAGTGCGTTTTCCGAGCGGACAGTAGACCTTGTGTGTGTGTCAACAGTTCTTGCTACGCCATTACATGGCAGTCTCGGCGCCGCCCCTATCTCACCAGTGTCAACATCAAACGCGGCGACGCGCCAACCATCACCACACCACGTCGGTTGATCCAGGCTCAGACGTTGCGGCGGTACTTTCCGCCCACCTCGAACAGGGTCTGTGTTATCTGGCCAAGCGACGCGTGGCGGACCGTGTTCATCAACTCCGCGAACAGGTTCCCACCATCGAGGGCCACCCTTCGAAGGCTCTCCAACGCCAGGGGTGCATCCTGAGCGTGACGGGCCTTGAAGTCCTCCAAGCGTTCGATCTGGTCCTGCTTCTCCGCATCGTCGGAACGGGCGAGCTCTATCTCGGTCGACTCGGCGGCACCCGCATCGGGATCGACGAACGCGTTGACACCGATGATCGGCAGCGTTCCGTCGTGCTTGCGGTGCTCATAGAGCATCGACTCGTCCTGGATACGGCCGCGTTGGTAGCCGGTCTCCATCGCCCCGAGCACACCTCCCCGCGCGTCGAGGTGGTCGAGCTCGTCAAGTACCGCCGCTTCGACCAGATCGGTGAGCTCCTCGACCACGAAGCTCCCCTGGAGCGGGTTCTCGTTCATCGCGAGACCCCACTCGTGGTTGATGATCATCTGGATCGCGAGAGCGCGCCGCACCGACTCGGGGGTGGGCGTGGTGACGGCTTCGTCATACGCGTTGGTGTGGAGGCTGTTCGCGTTGTCGTAGATCGCGCACAGCGCCTGGAGCGTCGTGCGGATGTCGTTGAACGCCATCTCCTGGGCGTGCAGGCTCCGGCCCGAGGTCTGCACGTGGTACTTGAGCTTCTGGGATCGTTCGCCGGCGCCGTAGCGGTCTCGCATCGTGACCGCCCAGATCCGCCGGGCGACGCGCCCGAGCACCGTGTACTCGGGGTCCATTCCATTGGAGAAGAAGAAGCTGAGGTTCGGCGCGAAGTCGTCGATGTCGAGCCCGCGCGCGAGGTATGCCTCCACGTAGGTGAACCCGTTCGCGAGGGTGAATGCGAGCTGGGTCAGGGGATTCGCGCCGGCCTCGGCGATGTGGTCGCCCGAGATCGACACCGAGGAGAAGTGCCGTACCCGGTGCTCCACGAACCACTCAGCGATGTCAGACATCATCCCGAGAGCGAACTCCGTGGCAAGGATGCAGGTGTTCTGGCCCTGGTCCTCCTTGAGGATGTCGGCCTGTACGGTGCCGCGGATGCGGGCAAGCACCTCGTCGGGTTCCAACTCCGGGTGCTGGTCGATCGCTGTGTTCAGGTACATGGCCAGGATCGCGGGGGCGGGACCGTTGATAGTCATCGACACCGACGTGGAGGGATCCGCCAGATCGAAGCCGTCGTAGAGGACCTTCATGTCGTCGAGCGTCGCGATCGACACACCCGAGGTGCCGATCTTGCCGTAGATGTCCGGCCGCCGCGCAGGGTCGAACCCGTAGAGCGTCACCGAATCGAACGCTGTGGACAGGCGCGTGGCGGGTTGACCCTCCGAGAGCATGTGGAACCGACGGTTGGTGCGCGCTGGGCCTCCCTCGCCGGCGAACATCCGCGCCGGATCCTCACCCTCACGTTTGAGGGGGAACACCCCGGCGGTGAACGGGAAGTAGCCGGGGAGGTTCTCACGACGGAGCCAGCAATAGAGGTCGCCCTGGTCACTCAGGCGGGGAAGCGCGACCTTGGGCACTTCTGTACCGGCAAGCGACGCTCGAATCGGGCGCTCCTCGCCGGAGAGAGCTTGCGCCCTCTCGGCGAACTCGGCGAGCAGCACATCGTCGTCGTCGTGCACCTGCGCGCTCACCGACGAGGTGACCTCGTCGAGAACCCCCACTGACCCACCCGCGGCGGCCACCAGGTCGGCCGCCGCCCGCAGGTGCGCCCGGTCACGGATCGCAGTGGAGCGCTGTGCTGTGTCGGCGTGGTAGTCGCGCACCCCTTGCGCGATGTCGGCCAGGTATCGCACGCGAGACGCCGGCACGATCTCGTGGAGCTCAGTGGAGGTGCGGGTCTCGACCACCGCCAGGGCACCCTCGGGATCCAGGTCCATGCCGAGGCCGACCAGCCTCGGGCGCAGGTGCTGGTAGAGAGCGGTCACCCCGTCGTCGTTGAAGCGCGACGCGATCGTGCCGAACACCGGCATCTGCTCGGGCGTGGCACTGAAGTCCTCTCGATTGCGCACGAGTTGTCGTGAGACGTCACGCAGGGCATCGGCGCCGCCGCGCCGTTCGAACTTGTTGATGGCGACGGCATCCGCGAAGTCGAGCATGTCGATCTTCTCGAGCTGGGACTGCGCGCCGAACTCCGGGGTCATGACATACAGCGCCAGATCCGCGAACGGCACGATCGCGGCGTCACCCTGGCCGATGCCAGGGGTCTCCACGATCACCAGGTTGGCGCCCCAGGCCTTGGCAGCCTGGATCGTGGCGGCGAGGGATTCGGGCACCTCGGAGCCGTCGGTGCGTGTGGCCATCGAACGGAACACGATCTGTGGGGAATCGATCGAGTTCATGCGGATCCGGTCACCGAGCAGCGCTCCGCCACCGCGTCGGCGCGTGGGGTCGATCGCCAGCACTGCGACCTTCACCTTGTCGCCGTTGTCGAGACGGATCCGCCTGATCAACTCATCGGTGAGTGAGGACTTGCCCGAGCCACCGGTACCGGTGATGCCGAGCACGGGAACCTCGCGCCGCGACGCCGCTGATTCGATGTGTGTGCGGATCGACGAATCGAGTGTCCCAGCCTCCAGCGAGGTGACCGTACGGGCGAACGTGCGCACCGATCCGGCGATCAGGTCCTCGACGTCGACCGTCGGCTCCGCGAGGGCAACGTCGCACTCCTGGATCATCGAGTTGATCATCCCGGCGAGACCCATCCGCTGGCCGTCGTCGGGCGAGAAGATCCGGGCGATCCCGTACGCCTGGAGCTCTGCAATCTCCTCTGGGATGATCACCCCACCACCACCGCCGTAGACGCGCACATGGCCCGCACCGGCGTCTCGTAGGCGGTCGACCAGGTACTTGAAGTACTCGACGTGCCCACCCTGGTAGCTGCTGACCGCCACGCCCTGGACGTCTTCGGCGACCGCCGCGGACACGACCTCATCCACCGAACGGTTGTGCCCCAGGTGGATCACCTCGGCCCCCTGGGACTGGAGTATCCGGCGCATGATGTTGATCGCTGCGTCGTGACCGTCGAACAGGCTCGCTGCGGTGACGAAGCGCACCGGATTCGTGGGATGGTGCAACTCGATGGACATCTGCTGGAAACCCCCGCTGATCTTGTTCATTGGGTTGGAGATCCTCGAACCCACTTCCTTGGACTTGCAAGTATATTACTTTGACGCCCATGGAAACTACAACCGGCATTGTGCAACCATGCTCCCCGGTCGGTAAGACCGGTCCAGGCGCTCGGTAGGATCGCGACATGCAGGACGAACCGGCGATGTCCTTCGATCCGATCGGGGAGGCCCGCAGGCAATGGATAGAACACGGCTGGCAAGACGCCGCCGACGGCATGGCGGTGGTCACCTCGGTGGTCCGCGTCGACCAGATCCTTCAAGCTCAGATCGACTCCATCCTCAAG
>JBKEAI010000236.1:0-1706 GCA_047972145.1 Microthrixaceae bacterium | reverse complement strand
TCATCGGTGCGCACATGGGTCACCCGTATGAGTCGCTGCTGATCCAGTACATGTTGAAGTGGCCGCAGCTCCACCTGATGACCTCGGCGTACCTGGCGACATACATGGACCCTGCGATGGTCAGGTTCATGGACTCATCGCGCGGTAGGGGCCGGCTGCTGTTCGCGTCGGACCATCCGATCCTTCCGGCCAAGAAGGCCCTCGACGTCGCCCGCTTGCTGGCGCTGTCCGATGAGGGAATGGCCGAGTACCTCGGCGGCGCCGCGGCACGGGTGTTCAAGCTCGACGCGACCGCTTCCTGAGCGGGCGACAGGGCAGGGTCGTGACTATCGACGAGGCCGGGTTCCACCTCGCTGCACGCGCGAAGTCGACCCCCGACGCACCCGCGCTGATCATGGTGCCGGGATCCGAGGAGCGGACCTTCGCGCAACTCGACGATGCGGCTGTGCGCCTCGCGGGGGTGTTGCGCAGGTGGGGCCTCGAGCGCGGTGACCACATCGCGGTGATGACCATCAACGAGGTCGGCTTCTTCGAGGTGGTGTGGGCCGCGATGTACACCGGGTTGTACGTCACACCGATCAACTGGCACCTCAGCGCCGCGGAAGCCGGCTACATCGTGGGTGACTGCGACGCGTCGGTGTTGGTGGTCTCAGCCGGGCTTGCCGATGTGGTCGCAGGGATGGACCCGGCTGACCTCGCGGGTGTGCGCAGGCGAATCAGCATCGGTGGCGACATCGAGGGGTTCGAACCTCTCGAGGACCTGTTGGCGTCGAGCAGCTACGGCGAGGTGCCCGACGAAGCCGACGGAAGCTGGATGTTCTACTCGTCTGGCACCACCGGCAAACCCAAGGGGATCGTGCCTCCACTGAGTCCCGAACCGTTGGGGGCACCGTCGTTTCTGACCGCGATGCTCACCGGGCTGTTCGGCTTCGACGAGCGGACCGTCTACCTGAGTCCTGCGCCGCTGTACCACGCTGCTCCCGCCGGTTGGACCACCGGTACCCAGCGCCTGGGAGGTCCCGCGGTGGTGATGGAGCGCTTCGATCCCCTCGATGCATTGCGTGCCATCGAGACCCACAGGGTCACGCATGTGCAGTTGGTGCCCACCCACATGATCCGGATGCTCAAGTTGCCCGAAGAGCAGCGCCGTAGCTTCGACCTGTCGTCGTTGCGCTCGGTGATCCACGCGGCGGCGCCGTGCCCGGTGGAGGTGAAGCGGCAGTTCATCGACTGGGTGGGACCGATCGTGCACGAGTTCTACAGCGGAACCGAGGGCGTGGGGTTCTGCTACATCAACTCTGCCGACTGGTTGGAACATCCCGGGTCGGTGGGCACCTCGATGGCCGGTGCGATCCACATCGTGGGTCCCGACGGCGGCGAGGTGCCGGTCGGGGAGGAGGGCGAGGTGTGGTTCGAGACCAATCGGCCCTTCGAGTACCACAAGGATCCCGACAAGACCGCGTCTGTGTGGAACGAGCGGGGTTGGGCCTGGATGGGCGACGTCGGCCGGCTCGACGACGAGGGCTACCTCTACCTGACCGACCGTGCGAGTCACATGATCATCAGTGGTGGGGTGAACATCTACCCCCGCGAGACCGAGGACGTGTTGATCCTGCATCCCGATGTCGCCGATGTGGGGGTGCTCGGTGTGCCCGATGGCGAGATGGGGGAGCGGGTGTGCGCGTTCGTGCAGCTCGAACCCGGTG
>JBKEAI010000233.1:0-4841 GCA_047972145.1 Microthrixaceae bacterium | reverse complement strand
CGGCTGGGGAGATCCAACCCGAGTTCGTGGGGCGAACGGGCTGGTCGATCACAGAGCGCGGGCTCTACCGGACTCTGCGTCGGCTCGCATCCGATGGCCTGTTGGAGGTCGTCGAGGTGCGTGCAGCGCGCACCGGAGCCAAGCGCAAGGAGTACAGCCTCTCCGGGTCGGGCAGTGCCTACCTGGGTCGGCTCGAACGCAGCGTGCTCCAGGTGCGCGATGGCGCACGCCGTCGCAACCCCGGCTGATGCGATCGAGGCATATCGAGCGGTATTTCAGCAGGGGGCGAGGGGCGCGGTGAGTGGCCAGGGGCGCTCGGCTTCGACGATAGCGCCGAGCTCGAACAGCAGCGCATCGTCGTGATGGCGCGTCGCGACCTGCATCCCAACCGGTAGGTCATCCACGGTCCCCACCGGAATCGAAAGGCTGGGGTTGCCGTAGATGTTGTACGGGATCGTCAACGCACCGTTGTTCTCCAGGCCCACTTTGCGCTCGCCGACTCGGGTGTTGGCTCCCACCCGTGCGGGGAAGGCGACGTCGGGGTTGGTCGCCGAGATGAGGAAGTCGACCTCGTCGAAGGCTGCCGCGAGGGTCTCGTTGGCGGCGGTGCGCGACGCTTCCGAGCGCGCAGCCATGTCGAGGCTGTACTCACCCTCGGCCATGCGCACAGCGAAGGCCATCTCCTTGGTTAGGTCGTCCTCGCACTGCGGCCAGTGCTCGGCGAGCTCCGCCCGCAGCGAAGCGAGGTTGCCCATCGCCCAGTCGAAACCGAGCGATGGCGCAGTGAAGTCGATCCCCACGATCTTCAGACCCGCGTCGGCAGCGAGCTGCTCGGCGGCGTCGGAGACCAACTCGGCCACCTCGTCGCGCACCACCGCGGTGCCGAGGTCGACCACGATCGCCGCGGTGCGCCCGGCCAGTGAGTCGCGGAACGTGCCGAGCTCGGCCTCCCAGCGGTCGTGGCGGGGCAGCGAGTAGGGGTCGCGGGAGTCGTAGCCGCAGGTGACGTCGTAGTAGCGGGCGATATCACGAATCGACCGGGCCATCACACCCGTGACGACGGTCAAGGGATGGATGCTCGTATGTGGACCCCGCGGGATCCGTCCGGCGGTCCCCTTCATTCCAGGCAGGCCACAGAAGGCGGCAGGAATCCTGATCGAACCGCCACCGTCTCCCCCCGACGCAATCGTGCAGAGACCACCTGCCACCGCCGCGGCGCTCCCCCCGGAGGAACCGCCAGCTGTCGAGCCGTGCTTCCAGGGGTTGTGGGTGATCCCGTTGAGCTTGGTGGTGCTCACGTTCAGGCCGCCGAACTCCGAGGCGGTCGCCAGCGCGAAGGGGACCACGCCACCGTCGCGCTCGGCGCGGACGAGCTTCGTCTCGGTCCACTGGGCGAGGCGGTCGCGGAACACCAGCGACGCCTCGGTGGAGGGCCAGCCCTTGTAGTTGGAGAGCTCCTTGATGGCGAAGGGGACCCCGCCGAAGGGTTTGGACACGTCGGCCGCCGCAGCGCGGATCCTTGCCACGTCGGTGTCGAGGAACGAGATGCAGTTGAGGCTGCTCGCCTCGATCGCACCGAGGGTGGCCTCGAGCTCCTCGACCGGTGAACGTTCACCTGAGCGGAAGGCGTCCACGAGCGAACATGCGTCGCCCATCCAAGGTCGGTCGGTCATCGCAGTATCTTTCCCGCCCCGCACCCGGTGGTTCCGGGCCGCCACGGCACCATAGCTGCGCCATGACCGTCCCCCTGGGTCAGCCCTATAGGTTGACTGCCTATGGATGCAGCGGGCTGGCTCGGCCTCGAACCGACACACAACCCCCACCGTTGGGTCCTGCCCGTCACCGAGGGGATCGCCACCCGTGGACACTTCCTGTTCGGCGGGTGTGGTCTTGGAGCAGCGGTCGCTGCCCTCGAGCGCACGACCGGGCGACCACTCGTGTGGGCGACGGCGCAGTACCTGAGCTATGCGATGGTCGACCAGATCGTCGACCTCGACGTGACGATCGCGGTGAGCGGACACGCCACCACCCAGGCCCGGCTGATCGCCCATGTGGGTGAACGCGAGATCCTCACCGTCAACGGTGCGCTCGGCTCCAAGGAGCACCCTGCGTACGGCCAGTACATGGATTTCCCCGATGTCCCCCCACCGAAGGACTCCCCGGTGCGCCCGCTCAACGAGGACGACGAGCGTTCGATAATGAACCGCCTCGACATCCGGCTCGCAAGGGGTCAGCAGTGGGACGACCTCGAAGGCCATCCGGTGACCGACGGGCGCAGCGCGCTGTGGGCGCGGTTGCCCGTCGAGGATGGTTCGCCCCTTGGTGCGTCCGCATCGTCGCTCGCGATCCTCGGCGACTACGTTCCGTTCGGGATCTCGCAGTCCCAGGGCACCTGGTGGCCCTCGAACAGCCTCGACAACACGATCCGCATCGTGGAGTTGGTCGAGACCGAGTGGGTGCTGGTCGACGTGCGCATCGAGGGAGTCTGGGGTGGATTCGGCCACGGCACCGTGTATCTGTGGTCCGAATCGGGTCACCTGCTGGCGACCGCATCACAATCGGCCCTGGTCCGCAAGCAACCACGCTGAGGCTCCAGCGGCCGCGCATCCGCGCTTACGGTATCGACCATGACAGGGACCCCCCAGCGCTACGGAATGACCATTCCCTTCGACGGCGTGCCGCTCGCGGATCACCGCGAGTGGTTCCGCGAGCTCGTCGACCTCGGCTACACCGACGTGTGGTCGTCGGAGGCCAACGGTGCTGACGCGTTCACGCCGCTTGCGCTCGCGGCGGCGTGGGCACCCGAGTTGCGCCTCGGTAGTGCGATCGTGCCGGCGTACACCCGGGGCCCTGCGTGCCTCGCGCAGTCGGTCGCCTCGATCGCCGATGCGGCCCCCGGCCGCGTGGCGTTCGGTATCGGCACCTCGTCGGATGTGATCGTGGAGCGCTGGAACGGGATCCCGTTCGAGGATCCCTACCGCCAGGTCAAGGACATGGTCACCTTCCTCGACGCAGCTCTAGCGGGAGAGAAGGTCTCCGGCACATATGGTCGTAGCGAGGTGAAGGGCTTCCGCCTCGGGGTGAAGCCTGCGCAGCGGCCGGCGATTCTGATCGCGGCTTTGCGCGAGGGGATGCTGCGCCTCGCTGGCCGGCATTCCGACGGTGCGATCATCAACTGGCTCTCCGCGGACGACGTGCGAACCGTGGCACCGATCGTCTCGGAGGCGGCGACCGCCGCGGGACGCAAAGCGCCGGAGGTGGTCGCACGGATCTTCGTGGCACCGACGACCGACCGCGACACGGTGCTGGCGATGGGGCGCTACGCGATAGCGGCTTACCTGACTGTGCCGGTGTACGCCGCGTTCCACACCTGGTTGGGTCGTGGCGAGCAGCTCGCTGACATGGCACGCCTGTGGGAAGAGGGCGACCGCAGCGGTGCGCTCGATGCGATCCCCGAGTCACTGGTGGACGAGCTGATCGTGCACGGTTCACCCGAGGAGTGCCGCGAGCACATCGGTCGCTACCTCGAGGCAGGCGTGACGACCCCGGCGCTCGCGGTGCTGCCGTTCGGGCTCGACATGCGCCAGGCACTGCGCGACCTGGCGCCGCTCAACGGCTAGCTGGTGCATCTCGACGGGCAACTCAACGACTGGCTGGTGCAGACACCGTCGTAGGGGTTGCGACGGGTAGAGACGAATAGAGATGTCGGGATAGTCGTTCGGCCATGACCTTGCTCAGTCAGCCGTCCCCACACAGGTGGAGGTGACGTCGGAGCGGTCGCAGTGCCAGGTGACGAGCTGCTGTTCGATCCGAGCAGATGCGTTTCGAGGGGACGGACCACCAGATGCTCCTTCGGTTGCGAGCGGTTGGCGCGGGTTTCCGTCGGTTGTCCCACCCCTGTGTGATACTCGAATGTATGTTCGATAAGGGAAGTGGGGCAGACGACCCCGAGCAGGCGGGTGATTCTCAGGAGGTGGATGCCGGTTCGGATCGTGTTCCCGGTCATGGAACCGGCGATGGTCAACCCGAGAGTGATCCAGACGCTCTCGCCACTCTGGCCGGTGTGGCCGGTGTGGTTGGGTGTGTGGCGGGGGTGGTGGAGGCTCTCGATGGTGTGGCTGGGGTGGATCTCGCGGGCGTTGATGGCCGGGAGTTGATGGATGTGGTGGTGGCGCTCGAGGGGGTGCGTCGCCGGGTCGACGCGCTGTCAGCTCTTGCGATCAACCGGTTGGATGTCACCGGGGCCACCGAGTCAGTGCGCGGTTTGCGTACCAAGGGGTGGACAGCGAACCGGTGTCATCTACCGCATCGGGTTGTGGCCCGTGATCTACGGGTCGGTGCGGTGTTGGTGCGTTTCGAACAACTCGCCGTGGCGTTGAGTGAAGCGCGGATCTCTGTTGAGCATGTCGACGCGGTCGCAGCTGTGACCAACCAGCGTGTTGAGACAGCGTTGTTGGAGGTGCAGGACCAGATCATCGCTTATGCCTGCCGGCACCGGTTCAGCCATTTCAAAGCCTGGCTCACATCGTTGGTTGAACTGTTGGACGAAGACGGCCCTGAGCCTGATCATCGTGATCACAACACGGCGTCTATGGCAGCAGATGGGCAGAGCCTGCATCTGGTGATGGACCTGGTCGGGGCTGACGCGGTGGTGGCACGGCGGATCATCGATGCTGAGTGTGACCGCCAGTACCGCACAGCCAAGACCGAGTGCGAGACCGCTGGTATCGAGATGCCGACTGTTCAGCAGTTGCGGGCACGCGCGGTGATCGAACTGTTACGCCGCGGAGCGGACCCGGATCCGACATCTCCCGCAGCGGTGACCGAAGCGATAGTCACTT
>JBKEAI010000231.1:0-4688 GCA_047972145.1 Microthrixaceae bacterium | reverse complement strand
CCTGACGAGCGGGCGATTCAGAGCGTCGGTACGATCATCTCATTGGCCGATCCGACCACTACCACCGATGAACAGGGGAACAACGTGAGCAACTACGACAAGCAGTACATCAACGGAGAATGGGTCGCCTCCGAAGGCACCGGCACCCTCGATGTGGTCGACTCCGCCACCGAGGAAGTGATCGCATCGGTACCCGCGGGCACCGCCGCCGACGTCGACAAGGCGGTCGCCGCCGCCAAGGCGGCATTCGAGACCTGGTCGACCACGCCGGTCGACATCCGCGCCAAGTACCTGCGCGACATCGGCGCCGCACTCGCAGCCCGCTACGACGAGATCGTCGATGTGATCTCATCTGAGGTCGGATCCCCCAAGGCCTTCGCCCAGATGGTCCAGGCCGGCATGTCCCTCGGTGAATGGGAGACCTTCGCCACCCTCCTGGAGAACTACGAGTGGGAAGAGACCGTCGGCAACTCCCTGGTGGTGCGCGAGCCCATCGGTGTGGTCGGTGCGATCACCCCATGGAACTACCCGCTGTACCTGATCATCTGCAAGGTCACCCCGGCCCTCGCCGCTGGATGCACCGTGGTGCTCAAGCCTTCCGAGATCACACCGCTCAACGCCTACCTGCTCACCGAGGTGTTCCACGAGGTGGGTCTGCCCGCCGGTGTGTTCAACATGGTCGTCGGCGACGGCCCCTCGGTCGGCGCGGCGATCTCCGGTCACCCCGACGTGGACATGGTGTCGTTCACCGGTTCGGGCCGTTCGGGTGCGGAGGTCCAGAAGGCAGCCGCTCCCACCGCCAAGCGCGTCGGGCTCGAGCTCGGTGGCAAGTCGGCCAACATCGTGCTCGACGACGCCGACCCTGCCGCGATCGGCCTCGCCTCCACGTTCGGCTGCATGCTCAACTCTGGCCAGACGTGTTCGGCGCTCACCCGCCTGCTGGTACCCGAGAGCCGCAAGGACGAGTACATCGACGCCGTGATGGCCGAGGTCTCCCAGATCCGACTGGTCGACCCCAAGGCCGACGAGCCGGACCTGTTCCACTCGCTGGGCCCGCTGTCGTCCAAGGCCCAACAGGAGCGGGTGCGCAACTACATCAACAAGGGCATCGAGGAGGGCGCGACCGTGCTCACAGGTGGTCCCGAACAGCCCGAGGAGTACGACAAGGGCTTCTACATCAAGCCGACCGTGTTCACCGACGTCACCCCCGACATGACGATCGCCCAGGAGGAGATCTTCGGTCCGGTGCTCTCCATCATCACCTACAGCGACGACGACGAGGCCGTCGCGATCGCGAACGACACCGTCTACGGCCTCGCCGGAGCGGTGCAGTCCTCCGATCCGGACCGTGCACTCGCGGTCGCCCGTCGCCTGCGCACCGGCCAGGTGGACGTCAACGGTGGTGCGTTCAACCCTTCTGCTCCCTTCGGTGGGTACAAGCAGTCGGGCAACACCCGCGAGCGTGGCCGCTGGGGTCTCGAGGAGTTCCTCGAGACGAAGTCGATCCAGCTTCCCGCCTAGTTCATCGGCCGGCAACCGTAGGTTGCCGGCCGAGCTTTCTGGTCGTGCGGCCTCCGGCCACCGCCTCGTAGCGGTTCGGACCGGCGAAGCCGGATCCTCACAGGGCGAAGTGGCCGACAGGAGTCGCCCGCTACCCGCATCCCCCACAGTGCACCAGCGCGGCTCAATCCCGCCGCGTACACGGGGCAAACCGATGGGTGCGCCCGGCCGGCGACGCGTAGTTTGGGATCCCCGTGTCAACCCATTCACACACCGACGAACTGGTGCCGGACGACGAGAGTCCGGCCGAAGGGGACACCGCGCCCGGGTTCGGTCCGGGGCCTGATCGCCCAGGGCAGCCCGATCGCCCCGGGCAGGGAGACTGGGAGTCGGAGTCCGACACCGGCCACGACGAGGCGCTTTCGTTCTCCCTCGGAGCCCGTCTGGTGGTGCGCTTCGTGCGGATGCACCCCGCACCGTTCGCCTGGTCGATCCTCGGTGGGGTCGGCTGGGCGGCGATGATCGTCGCCACGTCGATCGTGTTGGGCCGGGTCACCGACAGGGTGATCGAACCTGCATTCTCCGCCGGCGGTATCGACGGTGGTGCCGTTTGGTGGGCGGTCGGTGCGCTTGCCGTAGTCGGTGCGTTGCGGGGCCTCACGGTGGTGGTGAGGCGCTGGTTCGGATCGGTCACCGAGGCCCGGATGCAACGCTCCTTGCGAAGCGCCGTGGCCGACCGGCTCCTCGAGATGCCGATGGGTTCGTACCGCAACCGCCCGACCGGCCAGTTGCTCGCCACCTCCGACGTGGATGTCACCACAGCCACCCAGATGCTGATGCCCCTGCCGTTCTCCCTCGGGGTGATCGCCCTGGTTGTGTTCTCCCTCGCGAGCCTGTGGAGCGCCGACCCTTGGTTCGCGGTGGTGGCGGTGCTGTTGTTCCCTGCGCTCACGTTCCTCAGCCGCTACTACACCACCAAGGTGCACGAACCCTCCGCTCTGGTGCAGGAGAAGCTCGGCAAGGTCTCCGCGATCGCGCACGAGAGCTTCGACGGCGTGATGGTCGTCAAGACCCTCGCCCGCGAGGACCAGGAACGCGAGCGCTTCGACACCGCTTCGCGGGACCTCGCGGACGAACGGATCGGCGTTGCCCGGCTGACCTCGATCTTCGAACCACTCATCATCATGTTGCCCAACCTCGGCATGGTCACCCTGTTGCTCGTCGGCGCAGCCCGAATCGAATCGGGCGGTGCAACCACCGGTGACCTCGTGCAGGCGATCGCACTGTTCGGGTGGCTGGCGTTCCCGATGCGCATCGTGGGATTCCTGTTCCAGTCCCTACCCCGTTCGGTGGTCTCGATCGCGCGGGTGGATGACCTGTTGAGCGAACCGGTCGACCCAGCGTATGCGTCCGATGAGGCCAGCGAGGCCGACGTGGTCACCCGCACGGTGCCTACCACCGCGGCCTCGGCACCTCGGCGTTCTGTGGTGCGAGACGAGCCTGTGGAGCCAGCTGCGCACCACAGAACGGAGCGGGTGCACCTTCCCGAGGGGGTGCATCTGCCCGAGGGGCCGCTCGCCCTGGAGGTGGACGGGTTGGGGTTCTCCTTCGGCGACACTGTGGTGCTGCACGACGTGACGTTCTCGGCCGCGCCGGGCGAGGTGCTCGCACTCGTGGGTTCCACCGGCTCAGGCAAGTCGACGCTGGTGAACCTCCTCGCGCACCTCGACGCCCCCGACTCCGGCTCGATCCGCCTCGGAGGGGTGGACACCGCCCGGCTCGACGCAACCGAGCTCCGCCAGGCGGTGTCGGTCGCCTACCAGGAGAGCTACCTGTTCGCCCGCTCGATCACCGACAACGTGAACCTCGGCCGGGAGGTCACCGACGACGCGGTGCGCAGCGCGCTGGGTCGCGCGCACGCGGAGGGGTTCGTCGAGGAGCTCCCCCTCGGTGCCGACACTGTGGTGGGCGAGCGTGGGGTGACGCTCTCGGGAGGCCAACGCCAGCGCGTCGCCCTCGCGAGGGCTCTCGCCGGAGGACCACGTCTGGTCGTGGCCGACGACGCCACCTCGGCGGTCGACCCGGTGGTGGAGTCGCGAATCCTCGAAACCCTGCGAGACGGTGACACCACCATGCTGGTGATCGCCCACCGCCTCTCCACGATCACCCTCGCGGACCGGGTGGTGCACCTCGAAGCCGGCACCGTTCGCGGTGTCGGAACCCATGAGGAGCTCCTCGCGGATCCCGAGTACGTGGCACTGGTGACCGCGTACGAAGACGAGCCGACCCTCGTCGAGGAGCTCGACCAGTGAGCGCGCCCCGATGAGCATCGCCGAGCCCGCTGCGGGGGATCGGGAGGTGGAGTCACCGGAGCTGGGCGAGTCCGACCTCGGTGGGGCGACCGCTATGGAGGTGTTGCGCGCCGGGGTGCGTGCCAGTCCGGAGCTGCGCACGGGGTTCGCCGTGTCGGTGAGCTTCGCGATCGTCGTCGCGGCCGGCCGGCTCGTGGTGCCGGTGTCGATCCAGCAGATCCTCGACAAGGGGTTCACCCCCGAGGGCCCCGACTGGGGGTTCATCGTCACCGCATGTGTGGTTGCCTACGTCGCGATAGCGGTGCTCGCACTGTTGGACCGGGTGACCCTGCTGCGCCTGCTCACCACCGCTGAGAACGTGCTCTACGGGCTGCGCACCAGGGCCTTCGCGCACGTGCACGACCTGTCCCTCGCACACCACAGCGAGACCAAGCGCGGCGTGCTGGTCGCCCGGGTCACCTCCGACATCGAGACGCTCGCACAGTTCGCGTCGTGGGGGGCGATCTCGTGGATCGTCAACCTCACCCTGATCTTCGTGTCGATGCTCGCACTCGGGGTCTACCAGTGGCAGCTCGCGGTGGTGGTGATCGTCGTGCTCCTGCCAATCCTGCCCGCGATGCGCATCGTGCAGACCCGGCAACTCGCGGCGTACGACAACTACCGCTCACGGGTCGCCGACACGCTCTCGGCCATATCGGAGACCATCGGCGGGGTGAGGGTGCTGCGCTCCTACGGGGCGGTGCGCCGTGCCCGGCGTGAGCTCCACGAGTCGATCGAAGCGCAGTACCGCACACAGCTGGTCGCACGGTTCTACTTCGCGATCATGTTCCCGCTGTCGGATCTGTTCTCGGGGCTCGCCCTCGCAGCGGTTGTCGG
>JBKEAI010000172.1:0-23528 GCA_047972145.1 Microthrixaceae bacterium | reverse complement strand
CGAAGCGACGCCACCGCTAGATCATGGCCGTTGCAGGACCACTTGATCGCAGCCGTTGGACAATCTGAGCTTCAGGGGTAGAGGCCGGCGATGGGCGATCGGGTCCGCTTGGGTGGTTCAGCGGCCATAGGGCAGCTCGATCCCTCCGAGGCCGATCATGTCTCCCTCAGCGAGAAGTTGTTCCACCACCGCATTGCCGTTGACGGTCGTGCCGTTCGTCGACCCGAGGTCCTTCAGTGTTGCATCGCTCCCTCGCACGAGGATCACAGCGTGGATCCGACTTACTCGGCTGTCCATCAGGCACACGTCCGCGCTCGGGTCCCGGCCGATCGTGTTCTCTCCCTCGGTGAGCTGTACGACCTGTTGGTCCGGTAGAAGCACGAAGCCCGATTCCGCCGGCGTGTCGGTGCGCAGGGTCTGTCGCAGTGTGGACACCGGCCGGTTCAGCGGCTTGCGGGGGAGATCGAGCGACGGGGCCTGTTGCAGGATTGCCGTTTCAAGCTCCCGGAGCTCCTGGCTCGGTTCGATGCCGAGTTCTTCGATCAGAGCGGTCTGTGCCCTGCGGAATGCACTGAGTGCGTCGGCCTGTCGACCGCTGCGATACAGGGCGATCATCAGCTGGCTCCAGAGCTGTTCGCGAAACGGTGAGGTGCTGAGCAGTTCCTCGATGTCAGGTACCGCCGCTGCGGAGGCATCCCGGTCGATCAGTACCGCTATGCGCGACTCGGCGGTGAGCATCCGTTGCTCTGCGAGCTTGGCTGCGGTCGAGTCGAACCAGCTGCTTCCACGGATGTCGGAGAGCGCTGGACCCCGCCACAGCCCGAGGGCCCGGTCCAACAACGCCAGCGCGCCGTCGAGGTCGCCGCGCTCGGCGGATTCGGCCCCGGAGGTTGCCAGCAGTTCGAACTCCCGGAGGTCGGTGGCGGAGTTGTGGAGCTCGTAGCCGTTGCGCCGTGTCACCAGAACCGTGGCATCCTGGCGTGGGCCCCTCGATGGCTCGAGCACCTTGCGCAGACCTGAGATGTGTTGTTGGAGTGCGTGGGATGAACTGGGCGACGGGTCCTCCCAGACGATCTCCACGAGTCGTTCCGCGTTCACGCCGCCGGGTGATTCCACAGCGAGGACCGCGAGGATGGCCGCCTGCTTGCCGCTGGACACGGTGACCCGGTCGCCGTTCACCTCGACGGCGAGCGGCCCCAACACCCGTATGCAGATGCTCTCCACCGCGTGATCATGTCAGATCGGAGCACCTTCGATCGGATGCAATGGCTAGTGTCCGGACACCCCAGACGATTTCCCACGGGCGTTCGTACACCGGTCGAGGGGTTGCGACACGATGAACCACACCGACGATCGCGAGCTGTTGATCCAGGTCCTCAGTGATCACCGCCTGGGGTCCGTGCTCGGCCAGGGACAGTTTGGTGTGGTGTGGTCGGCACGTCACGTTCACCTGGGCCGTGATGTAGCTGTGAAGCGACTCTCCGAGGCGGTCGCCGCCGATCCAGAGCACCTCGCTCGGTTCCGTCGCGAAGCGAGGACGTTGGCGAAACTCGACCACAAGCACGTGGTCGGTGTTCATGACTACCGCGAGCAGGACGGCCTACGGCTGTTGGTAATGGAGATGTTGCCGGGTGGCACGTTGTCGGATCGGCGCGCCGGTGGGATGTCCTCGGAGGCGGCCGTCGCATCCTCGCTGGCTGCCGCATCAGGTCTTCACCACGTCCACCAGCGCAACATCCTGCATCGGGACGTGAAACCCGAGAACCTGATGTTCGATTCCGAGGGTGTGCTGAAGGTGACCGATTTCGGTCTTGCCCGGGGTGACTCGTTGAACGAAAGCGCCGTGGAGGTCACCCGGGCAGGAGTTTTCTTCGGTACACCTGCGTATGTCGCGCCGGAGCAGGCTGCGGTGTCTCTTGCATCGGGTTGGCCACCGGTGGGTCCCCGCTCCGATCAGTACGCGCTCGCGGCGGTTCTCTACGAGCTGCTGTGCGGTGAGCTCACGCATGACGCGTCGGGTGGAGGGATCGCTCTGTGTGTGAATCGGATGAACTCCGAGGCGCGCCCGCTGGAGGAGGTGCAACCGGACGCAGCCCCTTCAGTCAGTGCGGTGGTGATGAAGGCACTCGCACGCGCCCCGAGCTCCCGGTTCGATACGACCGAGGAGTTCGGAGTCGAACTCGCGGAGGCAGCGAGAGGGTCCATGGGAGCTGGATGGCTCGAGCGCTCAGAGGTGCAGATCCGCGAACCCGGTCCGATCCTCGAAGCCGCTACCCTCCGTGATCCGACCGCTACCAACCCGGTGATCACGCGGCCGGCCGCAAGCCCGGCGGAGACCGCTGCGCCTCGACGCCGGTCTCCGAGGCTCGTCGCGGGGGCGATCGCGTTGGTGCTGGTGGTCGCAGTCGGCCTGGTTGTGTTCGTGGGCACTCGTTCCTCCGATCCGACCGACCGGGAAGGGCAGCCCAGTGCAGCGCCTGTTCCTGACGAACTGCCGCTTCAGGCGCGCGAGCTCTGGAGCGCACCAACGGGAGGGAACGTGTTCTCGTCTCCGGCAACCGATGGCCAGGTGGTCGTGGTCGGTAGCGAGGACGGTGCTGTGTACGCGTTCGATCCGACGGACGGCTCGCAGCGATGGCGCTTCGACACCGGCAAGAGCGTCCGGTCGAGTCCGGTGCTCGTCTCCGGAATGGCGATCATCGGAAGTGACGATGGATCCCTGCACGCGCTCGATCTCGTCAGCGGGGTTGAGCGATGGAACGCACCGGTCGGCTTCGAGGTCGTGTCGACTCCAGCCGCCACAGAGGACATGGTCGTCGTGGCGGCGGATGCCCTCTACGGGTTCGCCTTGGCCGGCGGTGAGCAGCTGTGGCGTGGGGAGCTCGATTCAGTGACGGTCTCCTCGCCGGCGACCAGCGGCGACCTGGTGCTGGTGGGCACCAGTGCCGGGACGTTGTACGCGTTCGGACTCGACGGTGCCCAGAGATGGAGCGTGCCGCTCGGGGGCGCGATCAACTCGACCCCGGCAATAGACGATGGCATCGCGTTCGTCAGCGTCGATGACGGCACCCTGCACGCGCTGGACACCACCGATGGGTCCGAGGTGTGGGCCGAGTCTCTCGGTGACAGCCTCGTGTCCTCTCCGTTGGTGACCACCGACGGTGTGGTGGTGGGCACCCGTAAAGCCGAGGTTGTGTCCCTCGACCCGGCGACGGGGTCGCGTGGTTGGACCTGGCGTGGCCCGTCCGGCGATTGGGTCGACTCGTCCCCGGCGTCGGGTGACGGGTGGATCGTGGTCGGGATCGACGAGGGCTCGGTGGTCCTGCTCGATGAATCGACAGGTGAGCTCCTCGGCCGCGTTCGAACGGGAGGACCGGTCAAGTCGTCGCCGGCGGTACTCGGCGAGCAGATCTTCGTGGGCAGCACCGACGATGCGCTGCATGCCTATGAGGTCGAGCCCACCTCCTGAGCGGTTCTTGAGGCAGATGTGAAGTGGGAATCGCTACCGTCGTGGACGAATAGGAAGTGGGACACATCGAGGAGGAACCATGTCCTTTGAACAGGAACGGCCGGGAGCGCTGCCACCTCCTTCCAGAGGATCAGACCCGGGAATGGTCCCGGTTCCGCGCGCGGGTGAGCTCGGGCAACAGGTCGCCGCCTACCTCCGTGGTGCCACGGATCGAGCCGACCGCCGGCCGATGCCGAGGTTCGGTGTACTTGCAGCGGTCGCAGGCGCGGTGCTCGCGGTGATCGGCCCCCTCAGTGGCGCAGCGGTGGACGGCATCCCCGATGCGCTCGGAATCGTGTTGTACCTGTGTCTGTTGGGCGGTGGGTACGCCCTGGTCTGGCTGTACAGAGACGGGCCGTTGGCAGCAGCGGGTGTCACCGCCAGCGCACTGTCGCTTCCGATGCTCCTTGCGGCAACACTGGCCTCCGATGCCGATGCCTCTCTGACACCCGTTGTCCTGCTGAGCAGCATGGGCTGGTTGGCGGCCTACTTGGTGGGCCCGGCTCGCGGCCACGTCGCATACCTCGGTTTCGCCTCGACGCTCGCCGCTGTGGCGATCACCCTCGCAGGTGAGGGTGCGGTCGATTCCCCGACGTTCGGCATGCTCTGGAAGGCGATCCTCGTGGGACTTGTGTGCCTGGCGGTTGCCCATGTGCTCGATCGTGCCGAGCTTCCAGCCGTTGCCACGGCGTTTGTCGGCCCGGGCGACCTGGTGCTCGCGTTCGCCTGCATGGGGGTGCTCTCGCTGGGCGGGGTAGCGGTCCTCGGAGACCTGTCGCAGGGGAGCACCTCGCTGTCGAGCGGACTCGGTTCGTTCGGATCGGGGATCTCCCTGGCCGACCTGATCGTGCCGGGGATCGCGTTGGCGGCGGTGGGGGTGCTCGTGTTGCGCTACGCAGTCGCTTCACCAAGGCGCGCCACAGCGTGGACCGGAGCGGCATGTCTGACAATGGGACTGCTCGCCTTCTGGCTCGGACTCGTCGGTGAGAACGGGATCGCCCTCCTGTTCACCACGACGGCCGTAGGTGCCGGAATCGTGTATGGCGCGTGGTTCCTCAGCACCCGGATCGACGAACCCGGTGAGTTGGCCGAGAACCCGTCCTTCGAAGGGACTGGGCTGATCCAAGCGGTCCGCGGGGTGTTACCCGTTCGCAACAGCGCGCCTGTTGGTGGTGGAGCACCCGTTGGTGATGACCGACCCGCAGGCTCCGGCCAGAGTGCTCCTGAGGTGCCGACGACGCCACCCCCTGTACCCGGCTCCGGTCGGCCGCTTCCACCCCCTTCGGGTTCCGCTCCGGTGCCGCCCACTTCGTCTGCTACCCCACCTCCACCCGATCGTCGCCCGATCGACGACCTCCCGCCTGCGCCAGGTTGGTGGAAGGCCTCCGATGGCCATTGGTACCCACCGTCGGCGTGCTGAACGATGAGCGAACCCGCCGGTTGGTACCCGTATCCCGGAGACGAAGCCCGACTGCGGTTCTGGGACGGAACCGCGTGGACACAGGAGCGTGCATGGGACGGCCAAACCTGGGTCGAGGTGTCAGCCGATCGCCCGGTGGTGCCCCAACCCCCGCCGTTCGACATGGAGCGTGTCACAGAGACCATCGTCGATGCCGACCTCGAACCCATACCTCCTGACCAGCTCGTGGCTCCACCGCCGATGCCCAATGCTGCGAACCCACTGACGGGCACCGAGCTCGTCGACAGGTATCCAGCCGACTCCGGACCGCCGGATCGGTCACGTTCGACAGGCGATGTCACCGAAACCGCGGTCTCCGGCGCAGCGCCTGAAGTCGAACCCCTACCGCTTGCACCGCCGCCGGTTGATCCTTCCATGCTGCCGCCGCCGGTTGACCCTTCCACGCCGCCGCCGCCGGTTGACCCTTCCACGCTGCCCCCTCCACCCGGCGCCGCGGCGCGTAAGCGCAGGCGCGCGTACCTGATCCCTCTGATGGTCGTGGTGGTCGCGGTTCTCAGCTCAGCGATCACCTACCTGGTCGTGTCCTGATGCCGCATTCGACCGAGGCTCTGGGCCTGCGGGTCGTTCCTGCACCCGAGGTCATACCTTGAGTGGACCGGTACCGCGCCTTGAGCACCCACCTCTACGGTGCGTGTGATGGTTGATCGGCCACTTCTCGTGCAGCGATCGCGGCGACGTGTCAGACTCGCCCCGCCAACGAGTCGGGGTGTGGTGATAGAACCCAGGGAGATTCTGTGATGTCGGATCTGTCGAGTGGCGACGGCGTGGAGACGGTGCAGCGAATCGCTGTGGCGACCGATCGCAGCGAGGGTGGAGAACGTGCGCTGAGGTGGGCGCTCGACCTTGCGGAGCGTTCCGGCTCTTCGCTGGCGGTGATCCAGGTGATGGGGGCCGGCAGTGATCTGCGTGCGGCGCGCGAGTCCCTGCGGGCCGGACTCGACGATCGACACAAGGTGATCGTGTCCTCTGCCGACGATGTTGCCGAGGCCCTCGTGGAGGCCGCCGCAGGGTTCGGCGCAGACCTGTTGGTGGTCGGCAACTCGGGGATGAGGGGTCGCAAGGAGTTCCTCCTCGGCAACGTCGCGAACCGGGTCACGCACCTCGCCACCTGCTCGGTGCTGGTGGTCAACTCGAGCGACGAGCCGACACCGGCTGACACGGTGGGCACGGCAAGGGACGCGTTGGGTGGGCGCGGGTTGGAGATCCTCAAGATCCTGCGCGATACCGTGATCGAGTGGCGGCGCGCGAAGCGTGGCCGCTCCACCTCGGGCGACGACGGTACCCCGGCGCTGTTGCGGCGGTCCCTGGAGGAGCTCGGGCCGACGTTCTGCAAGCTCGGCCAGATGCTCTCGACGCGCCCTGACATCGTTCCGCCCGAGTACATCGCCGAGTTGGAGAAGCTGCAGTCCGACGTTCCACCGATGACCGAGGCTGAGGTCGTTTCGATCATGGAGGCCGAGTTGGCTGTTCCATGGGAGGACGTGTTCGGCTCGATCGAGCCTGAGCCGCTCGCGGCGGGCACGATCGGCCAGGTACACCGGGCAACCCTTGCGGACGGGTCCCGGGTTGTGGTCAAGGTGCAGCGCGGGGGTATTGCGGCGGTGATCGACGAAGACCTGAGGCTGCTGGACGCGGTTTCGCGGACCCTTGGCCGGTCGCGCAGGGTCGCCAGCGTGGTCGACCTACCGACCGTGTTCGGGGAGCTCGGCAGGTCCCTTCGTCGCGAGCTCGATTTCACACTCGAAGCCGAGAACCTGGTGCGCATGGCAGAGATCCTCGAACCGTTCCCGCAGCTCGGGGTGCCTCGCTGTCACGACGAGTTCACCACGGAGCGCCTGTTGGTGATGGACGAGGTGCCCGGCGTACCGATCGGCGAGGCGCCCCACAACGAGGCGAGCGAGGCCGCGGGTCGTGAGTTGCTCCGGAGCTTCTTCGCGCAGATCCTCGAGCACGGCTTCTTCCATGCGGATCCGCACCCTGGGAACCTGCTCTGGGATGACGACACGATATGGCTGATCGACCTGGGAATGGTCGGTGAGCTCGACGAGGAGGCACGGGGCCGCCTGGTTCTGTTGATGCTCGCGGTGTCGCGTCAGGAGACCGAGATGATCGTGGAGCTGACCACCGGTGACCTGGCGGCGACCGTCTCGGCGGAGGACGTCGACGAGTACACGAGGGCACTGGGTGAACTGCTCGCCGAGATGCACGGGCAGTCCCTCGCTGCACTCGATCTCGCCGAGTTCCTCGATCGGCTGACGGTGCTGTCCATGCGCCACGGGATCGCGTTGCCCGCGGAGTTGATGATGGTCGGCAAGGCGATCGGTCAGGTGCAACTGACCGTCGCCGAGCTGTGTCCCGACATCGACCCGGTGCAGGAGGCCGCGCGCTTCGTGATGAAGTCGTTCACTGGTCGGGTGACGCGACGCCTCGACCCCCAGCAGCTCCTGTTCGAGGCCGAGCGCATGCACCTACGGATCCGCCAGCTCAGCGAGGTCCTTGGAACGGTGACAGGCACCTCACCGGGTCGCCAGTTGGAGATCGGGTTCCGGTCCGCGCCGGTGGAACAGGCGGTGCGCGGAGCGGGCAGGACGATCGGACTCGGCATGGCCGCGGGTCTTGCCTGTGTCGCTGCGAGCACCGGTGGCTCGGGTAATCGTCGGCGAGCGATGAATGCGGTGGCGGCGGCCGTTGCAGCTGCGTTCACCGTCGACGTGCTCCGTCAGCGCCGCGAGTCGCGTCCGCGAGGTGACGTGGTTCAGGAGCGTTCTGGGGGTGTGGGGTGAGCGAGTCTTCGGGGGGTGAGGGTTGGTGGCAGGCGTCGGATTTGTTGTGGTATCCGCCTTCATCTGGTGGGGGTTCGGGTGGGCGGGGTCGTGGTTGGGTGTTGCCGGTGCTGTTGGTTGTGGTGGTTGGGTTGGTTGCTGCTGGTGTGACTTTCGTGGTGGTTGGTGGTGGTGATGAGGCCGCTGCTTCTTCGGTGGTGTTGGAGCCTGTGGGTTCGGTTGGGTTGGATCCGTTTACTGATTCGGTTGCTGTGAATGAGGTGGCTGAGTTTCCGGTGTCGGTATCTGCGGTGATCGATGGCACTGTTGGTGAGTTGGTGGTTGATGAGGCGACAGCGACGTTGGTTGCTGTTGGAGACACGCCTGGTCTCTATGGGGGGACTCGTGATGATGAGGCGTGTGATGTCGCGGCTTTGAGCGCGTTCTTGGAGGACCCTGCGAACCAGGCCAAGGCGGCTGCTTGGGCGCGGGTTGTGGGGGTGGAGGTTTCTGAGATCGGGTCGTATCTCGGGGGTTTGACTCCGAGTGTGTTGACTTTGGATACGCGGGTTACCAACCACGGGTTCTCTGGTGGTGTGGCGACACCTCGTCAGTCGGTGTTGCAGGCTGGGACTGCGGTGTTGGTCGATGCGTCGGGTGTGCCGCGGGTGAAGTGTTCGTGTGGGAATCCTCTGGGTGTGCCAGAGGTGTTGGATCTGGGGTCTGCGGATCTCACCGGGGATACCTGGGCGGGTTTCAGTGCTGGTCGCACGATCGTCGCTGAGCCTGCTGGTGAACCTCAGAGTGCACTCACCTTTGTTGATGTGCAGACCGCGGATACCTATCAGGCTCCGGTGGGTACCAGCACTGTGTGGGTTGCCGTCGGTGAAGCACCGGGTGGGGGTACGGGGGGTGGTGTGTGGGTGAGTTCCGATGGTGTGAGTTGGGAACAGGTTCATGACACGCCTGGGCCGTTGTCAGCGGTTGGTTACGGTGACGGCAAGTTCGTTGCAGTGGGATCTACCGGTACGGTCGGTTCTGTTGGCTATTCCGGGGTGATCTACACCAGCACCGATGCACGAACCTGGACCCAGACCACCACCGTGTCCGAACCACTGGCCGATGTCGCATACGGCAACAACAAATGGATCACAATCAGCCGGAGCGGCTCCTGGATGAGCAGCGACGGTCAGACATGGACCGAACAGGCGCCGTTCGGGCTCGACCAGCAGGTCTACGCCACTTCGATCACCTACGGGGCAGGCCAGTTCCTGTTGAACCTGTCCAGTTGTGGTGCGAGCCATTGTGGCTGGGGTGGGATGTGGATGAGTCCCGACGGGATCACCTGGACCGAGGACGGGTCCACCGCAGAGACCATGCCCGAGGGAGAATCGGGAGGTTCGCTCGGGTTCGCCGGTCAGTTCGGAGTCGTCGGTCGTATCTCCGACTCACCGCCGGCGGGATCACCCATGTTCGAGGCACCGAGCATCCCTACAGCGGCGCTTCTCGAAGGGGCGGTGTGGCAGCCGGTGCCGATGCAACCTGCCGATCTGTATCTCAGAGGGCTCTCCGGCAATGGCGACACCTGGGTGGCGGTCGGCAGCGTCGGATCCGTTCCTGCCGGCAGCGGCGTCTGGACCAGCGGAGACTTGGCGAACTGGACCCAGGTCGGCGCGGTGGATGCGCGCCTGACCGACGTGTCGGTCGGTAGCGTCGCCGCTGGTCCGATCACCTCGACCCCGGGTACTGGTGCGCCGTCTACAACGGCACCAGCAGGTGCCACGATCGAGCTCACCGAGGAGGGTTTCCGGGTGGGGCGTGAGGAGTACCCGATGGCCAGCACCCCAGCCTCGACAGCGCGTGCCGCGCTCACCGAAGCTCTGGGTGAGCCCGCCAAGGCAACTCCGATCGGCAGCGGAGCGTGTGAGCCGGGCCAGTACCGTTGGGGAGAACTCGAGTACATCGAGTTCTCCGAGCAGTACTGGTACTTCTCGCTGAACACCTATGACACCCAGGGCCCATCGGTATCCGATCGGGTGGCCACCGATGGCGGCGTCCACCTCGGTGATCCCGTTTCGGAGTTCCAGACAGCGCATCCTGCGACCGAGCAGATCGACACGGACTACGGAGGCATCGCCTACTGGGCGGACAGCACAGGGGATGGACGGGGTCTGATCGCGTACGCGCCGGAAGGCACCATCGATTACCTCGCAGGGGGTGCATTCGATCCGACGGACCAGGGGGACTGCTGAGTGGGTACCGAACCACACCGGTAGGCTCACGCACACGCTGAGGAGGACCAGTGCAGGGAATCCCGACAGTCGAGATACACCCACCCGAATGTGAGGTGCTTTCCGTGGTGGTGGACCGCCGCATCGAGGTCGGGCGCGAATGTGATGGCGTCCTCATAGACGACGCCCTGCTCAGTCGACGACACCTCGCGCTTAGCGCCGAAGGGGGCCGCTTGATCATCGAGGATCTGGTGAGCCGCAACGGCACTACTCTCGACGGCGTTGCGTTGGCCGGACCGAGCGTACTCACAGCAGGGTCCGAGGCTGTTGCAGGCAAGACGAGGATCCGTCTCGGTGAGCTCTTGGCAGTGCGCCCGAATGTCCCTGAGGGCGCCCGGACCGCGCACCGTGAAACCCTTGCCCCCGGGGGTACCCAGGACGCGGCGGGTCCGGCGCTCTCCGGGCGCGCCGCTCCCATGGCGGGACGCGACGCCAGATCCACGATGATCGAGGCGGTTGCAAGTGACGTCGCGGACGAGGTGGATGCGCTCGCTGCGAGCCTCCCGGATGCACACGGTGGGACGCTCACGTTCCTGTTCAGCGACATCGAGTCGTCCACCGAGATGGCGGAGTCCCTCGGCGACAACGAGTGGTTCGCGTGTCTCCGCCGGCACAACGACCTGATCGAAGGTGAGGTCACCCGCCATCGCGGCCGTGTGATCAAGTCGATCGGCGATGGCTACATGGTCACCTTCAACGGTGCCCGCGACGCCATTCGGTGTGCGAGCGCGATCCAGCTGGGACTCGATGCACCCGAGTTCCGCACACCCAATGCGGTGGTGCGGGTACGGATGGGCCTGCACACCGGTGAGGCGGTCGAAGCCGAGGGCGACCTGTTCGGCCTGCACGTGAACGTGGCGGCGCGCGTCGCCAACCAGGCCTCGGGGGGCCAGGTGCTCGTGTCGGGGTTGACCAGGGCGATCACCGAGCCATCGGGGGACTTCGCGTTCGGGCCGGAGTCACAGGTCGAGCTCAAGGGCCTGTCGGGAACCCACGGGGTGAGCGAACTGCAATGGAGAGGTATCTCCGAGCGGCCCGGTGCAACCCAGGGCTCCGGAGACGACGGTGGCGATTCGCGTGCCACGACGATCGTCTGACGCACCACGGGCCTGACGGACGCCCCGGGGAAGCCCTCAGCGTGCAGCGTCGGCGCGGGCGCGGGCGCGGGAACGTATGCGGCGCTTGACCCGTCGCCTCCGCCCCGAGAGGAACAGGACCGATGCGCCGGCCATCCCAGCCGCTGCGCCGGCAAGTGCGCTGAACACCAGGCTCGGAACCGACGGCTGGGCACCACCCAGACACCACCCCCAGAGAACCATCGTTGCTCCTCCGAGAGCACCGACCACGGCCATGGCAATGGTGGACCGGGTCCGACGTCGTCCGCGGAGAAGTGGTTTGGCCAAAGCGAACAGGTACGCGACCACGACGGCGCTCAACGCGATCGTCGCCCAACCGGCTGCCGAGAGCCAGACAAGACGCTGTGGGTCGATCTCGACTGTGGGCGACCCGAGTGTGGTGCCCGCAGCATCCCTGAGACGCAGTTCCGCATCGACCGGGCCGCTGGGTACGAGTCGGGTTGCGGACGCTTGGAGGATCGCATTCAGGGATCCTGCCTCTGGCACCACGGGTACCTCGTTGGAGGATCCGATCGGCACACCCCCCACCGATAGGTACATCTGCAACGTCGCAGCATCAGGGTCTGGGAACAGGATGTTGACCGGCAGGGGCTGGGACAGGTCGACCTCGGGTACGGCGCCGAGCCCAGCATCGCCGCCGGCGATCGTGACCTCGCCCGGCATGACCTCGCGCGCCTTCGAGCCACTGGTGCCCAGCCCGGTGAAAGCGCTCGCCAGGCACAGCAGCATCGATACGACCAGTAGGCCGATCCAGCCCCACGGGGCACGCAGTGGTTTCAACAGGTTCGACACCGGCACCATGTCGCCGGGGTCGAGATCACTTATATCGGGACCTGCACGAGCCGGCCGGTCCGCCTGGGTCGGTCGCACCACGGTCCTGGCTGCTTCCCCAGCCGCGGTCTGCCGGGCGGCGGGTCGTTCGGGCGCGTCGGCTCCGGGAGCGATCGTCTCGTTGGCCGAACCGCCAACCCCACCACGTGTGACGTCGGTGTTCCGGGGTGTGGCGCCGCCGGGCTCGGTGCCGTTGGGTCCCACCTGGGTACTCGCGGCGTTGGCGAGGGCGCCTCCGGCGAGGAGCTTCACGTCGGTCTGTGTGAGCCACGCGGGTCCCCAGGCCTGCACGGCTGCTTGCGCGATCTGCACCCCGTAGGTCTCCGCAGACCCAGGGCGCGTCTTCGGGTCGCGAGCGAGTCCCTGCATCACCACAGACGCGATCGGTTCCGGCACGTTGTCTGCCACCTCCGAGAGGTTCTGTGGTTCCTCGGTCGTACGGCGTCTCAGGAGGTCCATGGGGTCGCCTTCCTCGGAGAACGGCAGCCGCCCTGTGAGAAGTTCGTAGAGCATCGTTGCAACCGCGTACACATCGGCGGCAGGGCCGACGGTGGAACCATCGGCCTGTTCAGGTGCCATGTAGGCGGGCGTTCCCATCACCTGGCCGCCGGGGGTGGCGAGGGTGCCCGAGCCACCCAGGACCGTTGCGATTCCGAAGTCGGTCACCTTGAGCTGGCGATGTTCGTCGAACATGAGGTTGTCGGGCTTCACGTCACGGTGCAGAACGTTGCGACGGTGCGCGTGGTCCAACCCCGCGCAGGTCGCGAGCGCGATGGCACAGGCAGTCGGCATGGAGACTCCGTCGTTCACGAATCGCTCCCACACCGTTCCACCCGGCAGTGACTGCATCACGAGCAGGCACAGGTCGTCGCGCTCGACGAAGTCGTAGACGGGCACAACGTGGGGATGGTCGAGCGATGCGAGCACCTGGGCCTCGGTGCCGAAGCGTCGACGCACGTCGGGGTCGGCCGCGAAACCCGGAGGTAGCTTCTTGACCGCCACGTCGCGACCCAGCTTCACGTGGCGAGCGCCGTACACCTCGCCCATGGCGCCGCGACCCAACCGACTGTTGATCGAGTAGCCCTCCAGAGCGTCGGTGAGTCCCGGGTCGTCGATGGTCATGCGGTCGGCCTCCTCCTGCGCAACCCCATGGCAGTGGCTCCGAGCATCACGACGGTCAGGGCGACCACCGCCGCGGTGTCGCGCCACCACGCCGTGGCATCGTGTTCCAGGTCGGGGCTGAGCGGTGCGTCGATGTCGAGTTCCTCGATGCTCGTCACCCCGCGCAGGTCCGACAGCGTCATCCCGGAGACCTCGCCGATCAGGCGCGCACCCTCACCCCGGTTCTCCACATCCGCTGTGGCTCCCATGGCGGCGAATCCCCAACGGGCGGTGGACAGGTAGCGCGCCTGGTCGAGCACCGGCACCCTCGGGACACTGGGGATCGCCTCGCCGGCGGTCACGAGCACATGGAACCCCAAGATGGCGGGCAGCAGCAGGGCCACCCGGTCCGGCGAGTTGACCAACGCCGACAGCAGCAGCCCCGCCGCCATCGCGCCGAGGGCGACGAGCGAACCGGTCACGAAGAGCTCCAAGCGCCCCCACCCCAGGACGACCCCCGTCGCCGGACCTTCCTGGCGCGCCGTGGCGATGCCGATGATGACCACGGCCTGCATCACGGCGATCCCTCCCAGCACGAGCACCTTCGAGGTGAGGTACGCACCAGGGGGGACCCCTACCGTTCGCTCCCGGCTGAAGATCGCCCGCTCCTTGACGATCTCGCGCGCCGATGTGCTGGTGGCGACCTGGGTGATCCCGATGGCCAGGATGAAGCTGATCACAGCCGCCTGGGAAAAGAGGGGCCGGCCGTCGCCTCCGAGCTGTGCGGGGGGTAGCCGCAGGAGCAACACGATGCCGAGGACAGGACCTGTGACGGCCAGCACGAACAGGGTGCGACGGTCCGACGACATGATCCGGGCGTAGCGCGCCGTCAGGGTGCCGACCTGCGACACCCAGTTTCGCAACGAGTGGCCGCCTTGGCGCCGTGCCGTCTCGGCCGCCTCGACGGATCGCGCCTGGCGGTAGGACTCGAGCGGGCCCTTCACGTATAGCTGCGCGGCCGGGGAGGACTCGAAGCGCTCGTGCAACACAGCTGGGTCGACCGATGTCTGGTCTCCCTCGGCGGCCGCGTGGTCGAGGGCACCCGTGGCGTCGAGGAGTTGGAAGATCTCTTGGAAGGACTGACGCCCGAAGTACGCGAGCATCTCCTCCGGGGGGCCGTACCAAGCCGTGCGGCCCCCCGGGGCCAGGCACAGGACGCGATCGCAGAGGTGCAGGCTGTCGACGCTGTGGGTGACCAGCACGACCGTACGGCCGCTGTCAGCGAGGCGCCTCAGGAGCATCATGACGCTTCTCTCGTAGCCGGGATCCAGTCCGGAGGTGGGTTCGTCCAGGTACACCATCGACGGTCTCGTGAGCAGTTCGAGGCCGATCGACACCCGCTTGCGCTGTCCCCCCGACAGGTCGCCGACGTGCACTCCTCGACGGTGCGCGAGCCCAAGCTCGGAGATCACCTCTTCGACGCGGGTTTCGCGCTCAGCGGTCGGAACCTCCGGCGCGAAACGCAGTCGCGCCGCGTAGCGGAGCGACTGCTCGACGGTGATCTCCGGCTGGACCAGGTCGTCCTGGGGTACATACCCGATCCGGCGTGAGAGTACGGAGAGCTCGGTGTAGAGGTCGTGGTCGCCGCACAGCACCCGTCCGGAAGTGGCCGGCGCGAGACCCGTCAGAGCGCCCAACAGTGTGGACTTCCCGGAACCCGAGGGGCCGAGCACGGCGGTCATCGATGCCGGCTCAGCCGCGAAGCTGACGTCGTTCAGAAGGACTACACCCTCGCGGGTGACCACCCGAAGGTCCTGAGCCACCACCGGGAACTGTTCGACCGAGGAGAACTCCAACAGCCCGGACGGCCCGATCCGAAGCACCCGGGACCCGATGCCGATCATGTCACCCGGGGTCGACTCGTCGGCCGGCTCGACGGCGACCTGGGCAGTTGTGTCCAGGCGGATCCCGTTGAGGAAGGTGCCGTTCACGCTGCCCAGGTCGCGCAGGTGCCAGGAATGCGCCGTGGTCTGTGTCAGTTCGGCGTGGTGGCGTGACGCCAACAAGTCGTTGAGCACCACGTCGTTGTCCTCGGCCCGCCCGATGGTAAGCCTGGCCGACCCGAGGGAGTGCACGCGCAGCGGTCGTCCCAGTTCTGCAGGTACACCCGAACCCAGAGTGAGCTCCACCTCTGCGCCGGTACCCGGCCGACCGAGGGTCAGGGAGACCGGCCCGCCGAGGATCATCGTGTCCAAGGGCCGGCCGTCGACGTACGTGCCATTTGCACTCCCGAGGTCTGCGACAGTCCACCGACCCGCTTCGACCCTCAGCTCCAGGTGTCGACGCGATACGGCGTCGTGGTCGATGACCACTGCGGACCCGGAGTGGCGGCCGATCACATGCGGTCCCGGAGCGGCGAGCGGAACAGTGCGACCCTCTATGGTGACAGTCAGCTGCTCCATCGAAGCGCCCTCGGTTCCTATCCCGCGGCCGGTGCAGGCAATCGGTGGCGACCACAGTGGCTGGTACCGTGCGGCTGGTGTGGCGCAGGATCGGAGTGGAACTGCGGGCGAGAAGGTTGGTCGCTCTGGGCGGGTCGGTCCTCTTTGCCGCCATGGCGGTCGGCTGTTCGGGTGGCGGTACGCCCGAGAGCTACCTCGCGATCGGTGATTCCTATTCCTCGGGGGAGGGAACTGGTGACTCCGAGGGTGAGTGCGGGCGCAGCCCGAGTGCCTATCCCGAGCTGGTTGCAGCGAACCTCACAGACTCCGGGGGTCTCCAGGGGTCGGGCGTCGATGACGGATCGACCGGTGCGCCATTCGTGTTCGAGGCATGTTCGGGAGCCGAGGTGGCCGATGTGGATGCACAACTCGATGCCCTGGATGGGCGTCGGTTCGATCTCATGACGCTCACCGTCGGTGGCAACGATGTCGGCTTCGCTGAGGTGCTTGTGGATTGCGTGGGGGCCGACGACCTCGTCGGGGCGATCGTCGAGTTGGATCCGGGACGCCTGGTGGATCGCGGATGTGGTTTCGACGAGGCCGAGATGAGGTCGCGCACCTCGGCGGTGGAGGGTGAGCTGCGGGCGTTGTACAAGCGGATCGTCTCCGAACACCTCACCGATGGCGGGACGCTTCTGGTGCTGGGCTATCCGCAACTCTTTGAGGATCCTGCGCAGTGGGAGCCGTCCGAAGGTGGGCGCTGCGACGGGATCTCCATTGCCGATGTGGATCTGTTGCGCTCCGGGACCGAATCGCTCAACGGTGCCATCGAGAACGCCGCGACCTCGGTCGACCGGGTGACCTACGTGGACCAGGTCGGTCCTTTCGAGGGGCACGGAAGGTGCTCCGCAGATCCGTGGCTGAACGGTTTCAAGGTGCGACCCCGTGTTCTGGCCTCGTTCCATCCGAACGAGGCCGGTCACCGATCGAGTGCGGACGCGGTCGTGTCCAACATGGGAAGCTGAGCACCGGCACATCAGCGGTTGAAGTGACCTCGGGCCTTGGAAGCGGATCCTGACGCGACGTCGGTTGCGGTCTCCCGGGTCAGGTCGATCGGCCCATCGGTGGGGGAGGGAGCGACGTGCTCGGCCTCACCCGCGCCCCCCGGAGGTTCGCCCGCTTCGGTTGCCGCCCCAGTACCAGCCTGTTGCTCGGCGGCGATCCGGTCGAGTTCGTCGAGGTACTCACGCTCTTCGAGGGTGGTCATGTCGTCGAGGTCGGACTCGTCGTCGATTCGCAGCGGACCGGGTGATAAGAACCCGAGCAGCGCGCCCCCGATGAGCGGCAGCAGTGTGAGGGGTATCCACACGATCGGGGTGGGCGCGACCACGCGGAACACCGCCAGTGCGACCACAGCGGTCAGACCCATGCCGAGCCCGACGAACGCGAAACGCACGGCCCTGCGTGGGCGCCTTGGTTCCAACGTTCTGCGCTTGATTCCCAGGTAGATGCCGATCAGGCCGATGACCGTCGCAACAGCGATGAAGATCCCGAACAGCCCGAGTGCCGACGTTGCCGAGCCCCGCACGTCGATCACGAAGTCCTGCTGCCCGATCACCTGACGGTCGTCGTCGTAGAGCGCGAAACCACCTGGTAACAGGCCCGTCGCCTGGCGTTCCAGATCCACGAACTCGATGGGGATCTCGATGATGGCCGTCTCGCCCGCAGGCACCGGCACCTGCACCACCGCGTCGTAGGCGACGAAGGTGAGCCCGAAGGCCTTTCCGAACAGCCGGGCCCGCTTTACGGTCACGTCCTCATCGGTGGTGTTGGTCACCTCGATCTCGGCGTCGGTGACATCCAGGGGCTGGAGCTTCACCGGATCGTTGCTGCCGGCACCTTCGACGGGGCGCCCGTTGACCGTCGCGGAGACCTCTACATCGTCTGATTGTTGGGCTCCCGCAGGGGTGCCCCAAGCGATTCCGATGGTCAGCGCGCCGATCAGGATCCCGGCCACGGCTCTGATCGTGAAGCGATTCGTGTGCATCAGCCCTCCTCAGCGGGGTCTTCATCGGCGGGTCCGGATGAGCCGCCGACGGTTCGGCGTTGCTCGCCTGGCACGGGCCGAGCGCCGATCAGCAGGATGACGAGAAGGATCACGACCACCGACACGATCGCGTACGGCTGGGAGACCTGCGCCACGGCGATTGGGCCGGTGTAGCGGATCGGATCGGATGCAGGCGCGGGGGCGGAGCGGGCGTTCGCACCGGCATCCGATGTCCGAGTGTCTGTGCCCGGGATCTCCGACGATGCCTGCTCATTCGCTACTGGCTCTTCGGGCTCCTCGATAGACGAGACCTCGGCTGGTGCCTCGTTGCCGGCCCCGGTTGACCGTTCCGTGGTGGCGCGGGTCGAGGCGGTCTGGTCGTTCGATCCGGTCCCCCCGGCGCTGCCAGCCGTACCACCGGATCCGGTCGGGGAGGTCGAGGTTCCTTCCACCGCCACCGGTGGTGATGGGGGATTCGGCGCGGGCGTGGGGGAACCACCTCCCGTGGGGGTGTTGCCAGAGTTCTGCTCGGTCGGTGGGGCTGGTGGGTTGCCGTCACCCGTGGGTGGCGGGTCCGAGGTGGTGGTCGTCGAGGTACCCGTCGGCACCGAACTGGTCGTGGTGGTGGTTCCGGTGGGGACCGTTGTGGTGGTGGTTGTTGGCGGCAGTGTCGTGGTTGTTGTGGTCGAAGTCGTTGTCGGGGCCGTTGTGGTTGTGGTGGGGACGGTCGTTGTTGTGGTCGTCGGGACCGTAGTGGTTGTGGTTGGAACCGTGGTGGTCGTAGTGGTGGTCGGGACCGTTGTCGTCGTTGTCGTGGTCGTAGTGGTTGTGGTCGGGACCGTTGTGGTCGTCGGGACGGTCGTTGTTGTGGTTGTGGTACCACCGAAGGTGACCGTGACCGAATCCGTGCTGCTCGGGCCGTGCACCCACTCGCCGGAATCGCCGTCACCGCTGGGTGGACGCCACCACCAGCCGTACGAGGTGATGGTGAGGGGGGCACCCGAGCTGAAGTCGGTGCCCGCGACCGCAGTGCAGGTGTAGGTGAACGTGTGCGGGGCGATGGACTCGAACATCTCCGATGCCTCGACCCGGCGGTTGCAGCCCGGCAGGTCGTTCGAGAAGACCTCCACGCGCTCCCACACCGCCGGCCCGGAGTAGGACACCGTGACCGTGAAGGTGGCTGGGTCACCTGCCTGCACCGGGCCCGGTGGTCCTTCGATCTCCACCGATACCGGGACACCCGGATTGGTGATCGTGATCGGTGTCGACCCGGTGCCACCGGCGGGTAGCTCGTGCTGGTCATCGAGGAAGCCGTTGACCGAGACCCTGAGGCTCCTGGTCTGGTCGGGCCCCGCCGTTCGAATACCGGTCAACGAGGTGATGCCGGTGGGGACCGTGCAGGTGAACGTCGTCGACGCCCCGGCGGCCAGTGTCGGCAGTGTGGTGCGGCACTCCGGTCGGGCCGTTCCGTTGGTCGCCGGGAACAGACCCCCGTCGACAAGTTCAACCAGATTCGTTTCCGCGTCGAACAGCGGGGAGGTCGTGGTGTTGGTGACCCGGACCTCCAACACCGTGCTCTCCCCGGCCACCACGGTCGCTGGGTCGGCGGACACCTCCACGTCGATCGCGGGGTCATCGACCACGATGTAGATCTCATCCGATCCGACCACATAGGTGTGGTTGGTCGCGGTCGTGTAGTCGACGATACTTGCCGTCAGGGTCGCCGATGTGGTGAGGTCACCTGTGAAGTCGACCCCGGCGCGTGCGACACACGCGAACTCGACCTCGCCGGCGGTGCGTTGGGCCATCGTCGGGGACAGCACCGTGTTGCAGGCAGGGAGGCCGTCGTAGAGGAGTTCCAGCGTCACGGTTGTTGTCGGGACGGCCGGCAACTGTGTCGGAAGCGATACCCGGGCAGTGATCACGGCTTCACCGCCGGGGGTGGCCTGCTGGGATGCAGGACTGAGCTCCAAACCGAAGTCCAGCGGTGGTCGTGTGGGCTCTACCGGGTAGACCTCGACGTCCACAGCGCTGCGCACCGGATGTGAAAAACCCGCCATCGTGCCGGTCGCGAGGAACGTCGTGCCCCACCCGGCAGAGAAGTCGGTCCCCGAGCACGTGAACTCGACAAGCGCTCCCGGGGCGAGGGTGCCCACGGATCGCGTACAGTCCGCGAGATTCGGGGTCAGGAAGGAGCTCACGGAAACTCCGACGTCCGTGATCGGTGCCGTGCCGCTGTTCTCCAACGCCACGTCGAAAGTCGCTTCGGCCCCCGGCGCGACCTCCTGGCGGAGCGGTGACACCGTCATCACGAGCGGAGCATCGAGTATCCGGATGTTGGTGACTCCATATCCGTCTTCCCGGATCGGGTCACACCCGGCACACGGCTGGATCCATCCGCTGGCAATCACCGAGGTGAAGAACGTCCCGGCCGGCCAGGCGGGGCTTCCACCGAGGGGGATCTCAGTGGGTGGCTCGAACAGGCAGTCGAGTTGCACCGACGCACCCGGTGCGAGGGTGCCCAGGTCCTGGTCGCAACCCTTGAACGCTCCGCCACTGCTGGAGTTCAACCGAATCGCCGGCTCGATCACCGGCAGCGGGTTCGGGTTCCTTATGCTCACGGGGATGTTCACACTCTGGCCGTATCCACCCGTGGGGTTTGCCGGAACGCTCACTTCGAGGCGGGCGGCCCAGGTGATCGACACCGGGATCACATCGCGTGCCCCGGCGTCGGAACCGGTGAGGACCTCCGCAGAGAAGTCGGAGTAGAACGGGGAACCAAAGATCGTCGGGAACGACCGCTCTGAGATCTCCTGTGGTGTCACGGTGCAACTGAACATGCCAACGGCCCCGGCTGCGATGGGACCGAGTGTGCGCGAGCAGTCGGCCGCGCCGGGTGCTGTGACCGTCACTTGCGCGATCGGTGTGTCGGTGCGGTTCTCGACGAACACTGCGAGGGCCTGTGCCTCACCGACCGGCGGCGACGCGGTGACAGCGTCGCCGGTGCCGTCGAGGCCGGGCATCGGCACGATCTTCATGTCGAGCGCCTCGCGACCCACCGTGATCGTTGCCGGCGCCGACTCGCGGTTCACCCTCTCGTCGCCGGGATCGGGTTCACATGGGGAACTGCCGCCTTCGCACTCGTCGCCGGGATCGGGTTCACATGGAAACGAGAACGAACTGCCGCCTTCGCACTCGTCGCCGGGATCGGGTTCACATGGAAACGAGAACGAACTGCCGCCTTCGCACTCGTCGCCGGGATCGGGTTCACATGGGAACGAGAACGAACTGACGCCCTCACATTCGTCGCCTACCAGAGCGGTCATAGATGCGACGAGCGACGCATCGGCGGTGACCACCTGGCTACACGTCTTCGACACCGACTGGCCTGGCGCAAGGAAGGTGTCGCTGGGGAGCGTGCAGCCGATCGCGGCCGGCTGCCCATCGGGGTCCTGTGTCCCGGCCGAAACCCGCTGGAGCGGGAGGTCGCCCGTGTTGGTGACCGTCATCGTCACTGAAGCCTGGTTATTGTAGCCCACGTCCTGGGAAGCAGGTGTCAGGGTCACTTCGGCGTCCGCGAGCGACGGTTCGGTACCAGCGACGCTCACCGGCACGTCTGCGTACGTATCCACGTCACCCAACGCGGCTGAGCGACTTGTCCCCGTGGCCGTCAGGTACTGGGTGAACGGCCCGGTGAAGTCGGCTCCCCACACGGCGCTGCACTGCCAACTCACCGCTGCGCCGGCACCGGGGGCGAGGGTGCCGACCTCGCGGTCGCATCCGGGTACGCGGGATTCGACTACGACGTCGTCGACCGCTGCGACACTGGCGTTGGTGAGCACCACGTCGAACACGGCGTTCTCACCGGGTTGGACGTCCACCGCGCTGGGGGACACCTGGAACCCGAGTGCCGGGCCACCCTCGACCAGCAGCGGGACGCTCACCTCGGCCTCGGGTTCATAGTCACTGTTCAGTTTGAACGTCACCGATGCGTCCGCGATGACCGGCCCGGTGGAGCAGGTCACCTCCGCGGATTCCCCGGGTGCCAGTGTCCTTGTGACCACTGAGAGTGGACTTGTTAACACTGATGAGTAGAGACTGTTGTCGTCGCCGCATGCGATCTCTGTGCCGGTGGCACTCATGTAGATCAGTGCGCCGGCGGAGATCCCGTCACCTGTGTTGGTGACCGTCGCGGTCAAACTCTGGCGGGCTCCCCAGGGGACGTTCGCACTGGTGGGGGTGACCGACAGGACCAGGTTTGGTTCAGCCGCAACAGCGGGGATCGTGAACATCCCGACGATCAGCAGCGGCACCACGGCCAGCGTCGCCAGTGCACGCCTTGCCGTTGGACCCGTCCCCACCCGCACTCCTCCCCTTACGGTTCCCCACGCGTGCTCCGCGCGGTGAACACACGACAATAGGTGAACAACAATCGACTTTTCAATGGTCGCGCCTTGAGTTGGATGAACCGGCTACGGGTGGAACCCGAACTCCACCGTGCCCACGAGGAATCCACCTCGATTCTCGGTGGGGCCCAACGACCGGTCGTAGTAGCCGATTCCGAGGCGGCCAACGTCGTTGAGCAGGGGTTGCAGGTTGGCCGCGTAGCAAGCATCTGCGCCGTTGGAATCCGTGCCACAGTCGGCCAGCACCACCTCATGGGGAGGGCTCCACGGGCCGACGGGTGATCTCGAAACCCGAAGGTGAACGGACGGGCTGAATCCCGGCCATGGTGAATACGCCATCGCGTAACCGCCGCTGTCCGGGGTCGGTGCCACCGACACGGGCCCCGGGGGTGCGACCGCCCCTGAACGGTCCGATCCAGGTGGCATCTCCATCGCAGCGGCCTGGCCATCGGCACTCCACCCCTTACCATCCCAGACCTCGTATGCCGCGGGCTCCTCGACGCTGTCGGGGTCCACCGATGCAGCCAGACACTCACCGGGTGTCAGCACCACCACACCGGCTGAGTCGGGCGGTTCGCACCCGTACACCACGATGCGGTCACCGACCACGACGGCAGCGTCGCCGAGGCGGGCATCGGGGAACAGGTTCTGTGCCAGCACGGTCACAGCGACGGGTTCCCCATCGGGTGGGTCGGCAGGGTCGTAGAGCCACTCGCCAACCGAGATCCCCTTGTCCAGCACCGTTCGGTCGGATCCCAGGCAGATGTTCGCCATCCACAGGAGCACCCGGTTCGCGTCGGTCGGGTCGGTGACCGCAGCGAGCGGCCACATTCCCGATTCCGGTGCATGCACGGGGCACGCGGGGAACTCCGGGGTGGGTGCAGCGAACACCTCGATGCGCCCGGCATCGCGGGGGTCGCGCGTTACGAGCGGGTCGTCGGCCGGGGCCCATGCTGCACTGCCGATCTCGAACGATGCCAGTGATCCATCGAGATTTCGCTTCCCGGTGTCGCCGAAGAACCACACGACGGATCCGTCGCTCAGCACGGCATTCACGCCTGCGTCACGATCGATACGGCTCAGGGGGTGGGCGCTGGGTGGCCCGACCGCTCCTACCAACTCGAGTGTGGATCCGATCTCAGCGGTCGATCCATCGGATGACGAAGTGCCGCCCTGTTCAGAAGCAGGGTTGGTTCTGCCCGTGCTGCACGCGCCCAACACCAGGATCGTCGAGACCAGTGCGGCCAGCCCGGTTGTCCTTCTCGCCACGATGCCCTCCAGCGTGACAGGCAGGTCTACTCGGTGGAGATCGCCTCGAGCACGTCGAGGCGACCGGCGCGTCGGGCGGGCAGGATCGCTGCGAGGATCCCCGCCAGTGCGGCGAAGATCGTGATGAAGACCAGTTGGCCGATCGGCAGGCGCAGCTGTAGAAGTCCGGGCTCGTCCGCGGTGAGCGCGTAGGAGAGCGCAACCGCGAACGCGATGCCCACGACCATGCCCAGCAGTGTGCCGAACACGGCCACGA
>JBKEAI010000165.1:0-9025 GCA_047972145.1 Microthrixaceae bacterium | reverse complement strand
TGTTCCAGATCTGGCTGAACCTGCCAGCGGAGTCGAAGATGGCGGATCCGTACTTCACGATGCTGTGGGATTCCGACATCCCCGAGATCGCCATCGGCGAAGGTGGTGCTGGTGGAGCGGTGACGGTGATCGCCGGAGATCTACCCGGGGCGATCGCGCCCGGCCCACCGCCTGACTCGTGGGCGTCGCGGGCCGATTCGGCAGTGGCGATCTGGCATGTGCGGCTCGAGCCGGGGGCGCGTTGGACGATGCCTGCGGCCCCGGGCGTGCTCGCAGCGGTGCATCCCGTGCACCGAATGATCTATGCGTTCGAGGGTGACGGTGTCGAGGTCGGGGGCGAGGTCCTCGAGTCGGGCAGGGGCGCCCTGCTGGGCACCTCCGGTGAGGTCGAACTCGCAGCCCCAGATCGCCGAGTTGAGCTCCTGGTGTTGCAGGGCCGTCCGATCGCGGAGCCGGTCGCCCAGTACGGGCCGTTCGTGATGAACACCCGCGCCGAGATCCAAGAGGCGATGGACGACTACCGTCGCACCGGCTTCGGCGGCTGGCCCTGGGATGGCGACGATCCTGTACACCCTCGTGAACAGGGCCGATTCGCCCGCCACCCCGACGGCCGCGAGGAGGAGCCCAGCTGATCACCGGGACGATGATGTGGCCGGGTCGCCCTGACGGGATTCAGAGCAGGCCGAGCTCCAGGCGGGTCTCCTCGGTCATCATGGTCATGTCCCAGGGTGGGTCGAACACGAGGGTGACCTCGACCTCGTCCACTCCGTGGATCGCCTCGACCGCCCGGCGCGCATCCTCCGCGAGCACGTCACCCATGCCGCATCCAGGAGCGGTCATGGTCATGTCGATCTCGATACGGCGCCGGTCGTCGTCGAGGGGGACCTCGTCACAGCGGTACACCAGGCCGAGGTCGATGATGTTGACGGGGATCTCGGGGTCGTACACGCCGCGCAACGCGGCGATCACGTGGCTCGGGTCGAAGGGCTCATCTCCCGAAGCGTTCGGGATCTCCGGTGCTTCCAAGCCCACCGCATCGGCATCGGAACCTTGGATCCGCAACAGGGTACCCATCTCGGTGAGGAGGGTGATGCTGTTACCGAGTTGTTGGAACACCTCCACCTCGGTGCCCTCTTCCAACGTGAGCTCGTTGCCGCCGGGCACCGTCAGCGCTGTGATCGGACGGGTGAGGGCGATCGGTGTCCATTCGGGGCTCATGGTCACGCTCCCTCGGTGGCGTCGCGCCCATCCGCGGGATCGAGTCGTGCGATCGCCCCGTCGAGGGCGTGGCGCAGCGATTCGGGTTCGAGGCGGTCGGTGAGCTCCGACGCGAACGCGGCCACGAGCATCGACGACGCCCGCGCCGCGGGTACGCCGCGGCTGCGAAGGTAGAACAACGCGTCGTCGTCCAGGCGGCCGACGGTCGCCCCGTGGTTGCACTTCACGTCGTCGGCCAGGATCTCCAGCCAGGGTCGGGTGTCGGCCTCCGCGGTGCGGCTCAACAGCAGGTTGCGGTTGGACTGCGATGCGTCGGTGCCGGCGGCGCCGTGCGCCACGCTCACATGGCCACAGAAGCTAGAACGCGCACGGTCGTCGATCACGCTGCGGAAGTCCTGGTCGCTGCTGCAATCCGGGGCGTTGTGATCGATGCTCAACACCGTGTCGTGACGCTGGTTGCGATCCAGCACCGACAGGCCCGACAGCTTCGCCGAGGCGCCGGGTTCGTCGAGACCCACCACGATCGCGTTGCGCGCGACCGATGCCCCGATCGACAGCGAGGTGCTCTCGATGCGTGCGCCACCCAGCAGACCCACCTCGGTGTGTCCGACATGCACGGCATCGTGGTGCTCGTCCTGGAGCTTCACGTGGCTCAGGTGTGCGTCCGCTGCGAGCGCTATGCGGGTGACCGCATCGGTGATCCCCGGCCCGAGCGACAGATGGGACTCGACCACCTGCGCACTGGCGCCCGGCGCGAGCTCGATCGTGGTCACCGGCGACGAATAGGTGGGGGATGCGCCATCGGGCACAGAGGTGCGCAGGTGTACGACATGGATCGCAGTTCCTACCGCGACGCCGGCAGGTACACGCACCACCGCCATCTGCGACGAGGTGGCGATGTTGAGCACCACCAGGCCGTCGTCGTGGCCGAGCGGGGGGTGTCCGCCGGCTTCAGGGCCCGCCACGGGTGCACCGACACCGTGGGGATCGGCGCTGGCGACCACGACCCCTGGAGGTAGGGGGCCCGACTCCGGGCCACCGGTGGTCGCGGCATCGGTCGGATCCGACAGCTCGGGGGAGTACCTACCGTCGACGAACACGATGCGGACCATGCCGTGACGACCGGCAGCCGACTCCAGGGTCGCGGGATCGGGCGCTGGGCCCGATGCGGGCTGCGACGCTCCGAGAACCTCGGTGATCGCGTCGAGCGGGGTGTAGAGCCACAGCTCCGAACGCGGGTTGGGCAGACCGTTGGCCTCCAGCCACTCCGTCGCCCACACACCATCGGAGTGATCGCCCGCGGATTCGATCACGCGACCGAGTTCGCTGCGGCCACGGACCTCGACGTCGGATGGCTGGACCGTCCCGCTTTGCACCGTCGCGCGTTGCACCGTGTCGGTGCTCACAACAGCGACCTCGCCTGGGGCTTGGCTGCCACTGCCTTGTCGTCGGAGCTTCCCTCGGCGCCCGAAGCAGCCTGGTCATCCGTGCCCGCAGCGGGTTGGTCGTAGCCCCGCTCTTCCAGTTCGTGGGCCAGCTCCGGGCCGCCCTCGCGCACGATCCGCCCCCCCTGGAGCACATGCACCCGATCCGGTTCCACGTACTCGAGCAGCCGTGGGTAGTGCGTGATCACCAGCATCGAGCGCTGCGGGCTGCGCAAGGCCTGGATCCCCTGGGCGACCACCCGTAGGGCGTCGATGTCGAGCCCCGAGTCGGTCTCGTCGAGGATCGCGAGGCGCGGTTGGAGCAGCGACATCTGGAGGATCTCGTTGCGCTTCTTCTCCCCACCGGAGAACCCTGCGTTGACCGAACGGCTGAGGAACGCCGGGTCCATCTCGAGCTCTGCCATCGCATTACGGGCCTCTCCGAGGAACTCCGACGCCGACAGCTCCGGCTCGCCACGGCCCTCACGCACGGCGTTGACCGCGGTGCGCAGGAAGTACATGTTGCCCACCCCGGGTATCTCCACGGGATATTGGAAGGCGAGGAACAACCCGGCCGCGGCACGCTCCTCGGGTTCCATCGACAGCAGGTCGGCCCCGTCGAAGAGCACCTCGCCGCCCACGTCGTAGCCGTCACGGCCGGTCAACACGTTCGACAACGTCGACTTGCCCGAGCCGTTGGGGCCCATGATCGCATGCACCTCGCCCGCGCCGACCTCGAGGTCGATCCCACGCAGGATCTCCTTGGCTGTGTCGCCTCCGACGTTCGTTTCGCCAGCCCTGTTCTCGCCAGCCCTGTTCTCGCCGGCCTTGTTCTCTTTGTCGTGCACCGAGGCCGTGAGGCCTTTGATCGACAGCATCAACCGACAGCTCCTTCGAGGGTCAACTTCATCAGCGCCTGGGCTTCGACCGCGTACTCCATCGGGAGCTCGTCGAAGACCTCCCGGCAGAAACCGTTGACGATCATGTTGGTGGCGTCCTCCTCGCTCAGCCCACGCTGACGGCTGTAGAAGAGCTGGTCCTCACCGATCTTGGTGGTGGACGCCTCGTGTTCGATCTGTGCGGTGTCGTTGCGCACCTCCACATAGGGGAAGGTGTGCGCCCCGCAGTCGGGGCCCATCAACAGCGAGTCGCACTGGGTGTGGTTGCGTGCACCGTCGGCTGTGCGCAACACCTTGACCTGGCCCCGGTAGGTGTTCTGGGCCAGCCCGGCTGAGATGCCCTTGGACACGATCGTCGAGCGGCTGTTGCGGCCGATGTGGATCATCTTGGTGCCGGTGTCGGCCTGCTGGTGGTTGGTGGTGACCGCAACCGAGTAGAACTCGCCGACCGAGTCGTCGCCCTGGAGGATCACGCTCGGGTACTTCCAGGTGATCGCGGACCCGGTCTCCACCTGGGTCCAGGAGATCTTCGCCCGGTCACCGGCGCGGCCACGCTTGGTCACGAAGTTGTAGATGCCGCCCTTGCCGTCCTTGTCGCCCGGGTACCAGTTCTGCACGGTGGAGTACTTGATCGAGGAATCGTCGAGGGCGACGAGCTCGACCACCGCGGCGTGGAGCTGGTTCTCGTCGCGCATCGGTGCGGTGCAGCCCTCTAGGTAGCTGACGCTCGCACCCTCCTCGGCGACGATCAGGGTGCGCTCGAACTGGCCGGTGTTCTCCGCGTTGATGCGGAAGTAGGTCGACAGCTCCATCGGGCACTTCACACCCGCGGGCACGAAGCAGAACGAGCCGTCGGAGAACACAGCGGAGTTGAGTGCCGCGAAGTAGTTGTCGCGGGGCCCGACCACCGACCCGAGGTACTTGCGCACGAGATCGGGGTGGTCCTGCACGGCTTCGGAGAACGAACAGAAGATCACCCCGGCCTCCGCGAGGGTGGCCTTGAAGGTGGTGGCCACCGACACCGAGTCGATGATCGCGTCGACCGCGATGCCGCTCAGACGCTTCTGCTCGTCGAGGGAGATTCCGAGCTTGTCGAAGGTCTCGCGGATCTCGGGGTCGACCTCGTCCAGGCTCTTGGGAGCGGGACCCTTGGGCTTGGGTGCGGCCCAGTAGTGCATGTCCTGGTAGTCGATCGGCGGGTGCTCGACACGTGCCCAGCCCGGCTCGCTCAGCGACAGGAAGTGGCGCAACGCCCCGAGGCGCCATTCGAGCAGCCACTCCGGTTCGTTCTTCTTCGACGAGATCAGCCGGACCGTGTCCTCGTCGAGGCCCTTGGGGGCCACCTCGGTGTCTATGTCGGAGTGGAAGCCGAACGCGTACTCCCGCTCGACGAGCGTGTCGATCGTGTCGGCCATCGTGCTCCTCGTACCGGATGGTGGTCGCCGGGGTGGGGGTGCCCGGGCTCTGTGCCACAAGGTGCCCCGGGAACCTGCCCGGAATCAACCTGCCAAGGGATTTCCCTGTAGCTCTAGTGAATAATAGATCTATAGCCGAAACAGCGGCAATACCCGGGTTGGGGTGCAGTTGTCACACCGGTGTCGGTACCTCAGTCGAGAGAGTTGAGCAGGTCGCCGGCCTGGGTGCGGAAGCGGCGCAACTCGTCGCGGTGCAACTTCGTGAGGCGTTCCAGGCGGTCGGCCCCGAGGTCGGTGAGATACGCGAGTTGGCGTCGGTGGTCCATCTCGTCCGCGTGCATCTCCACCAGCCCCGCGGACTCGGCGCGACGCAGCAGCTCCAGGGTGGAGTGCGGCCGCAGTTGCAGGCGCTCTGCGAGCAACGCCACGGGAGGGGGTTCCTCGGACGCCCGGATCGCGAGCAGGAGTTGGTGTTGGTTGGGGGTCAGGCGTTCGTCGCGCGCTGCTTCTTCGGAGAAGCGCAGGAACACCCGTAGGGCATGGCGGAAGTCGGCCAGCGCCCGGTAGTCGGAATCCGCGAGCGGTTGCCGGGGGTCGTCGGGGTCGGCCGGGTCGCCCTTGGGTGGGTTCGATCGTCGGGTCACGCGCTCACCTCCCACTCACTGCGCGCTCGGTGGCGGTGACTCGGTGCTCGGCCCCGGGTATGCGACATCGGTGCCCGCCGGTAATGCCTCATCGGACGCGCGCGAGCGCTGGGAACCGATGACCGTGATCTGCCGTGTCAGTGCGAGCGCCACGATCGATGCGATGAGCGCGGTCGGCAACATCGCGAGGCCCGACATCCCCGCGACCACCAGCGGCGCCCCGAGGGGTGTCTTCATCACCCCTGCGACCGCCGCGGCCATCGCCGCGGTTATGAGCACGGTCTCCCCGGACCACGGGATCACGTTCGCCATCAACTGGCCCGCCGCGGCGCCGCAGAAGAACAACGGGATTATGAACCCACCCTTCCAACGGCCCGTCAGGCACACGACCGCGCCACAGAGCTTGGCGACCATCGCCACAACCAGGGCCGATGCTGCGAGGCCCGGCACCAACAGGTCGGGAAGCTGGTGCTCGCCGAAGGTGAGTCCGTAGGGGCTCCACAGCCCGAGCGCTGCCATACCGATCCCCCCGAAGGTGGGCAGCATCCACACGGGGAGCCGCGAGGTCGCAGGGCCGGTGGCACGCACCAGCAGTGCGAACGCCCAGCCGATCGCCGCACCGGCCACACCCGCGAGAACCGCGGCGCCGAGGTCGGCGGGGGCGATCGTGCCCACCGGGTCGAAGGACCACACAGGCCTCATCCCCAGCCGGGTGCTGACCACGAACACCGCGTAGCCACATAGCCCACCCACCAGCGAGGGCAGCAGGGCCTCGTAGTACTCGAGGCCGCGCCGGTGCAGCACCTCGAGGGCGAAGATCGACGCACCGACCGGCGTGCCGAAGAGCACCGTGAACCCCGCGGCCATGCCCACGATGGTGAGCACCCGCACATCGGGTGGTGGGAGCTTCATGCGCCGTGCCACCCAGGTGCCCATCGTGCCGCAGGTCTGCACCAGGGGTGCTTCGGGGCCGAGGGTGGACCCCACAGAGATCCCCAGCAGCGACACCGGCACCAGGGCCCGGTCACCCTTGTCGGTGCTCGCCGCGCCCAGCACGTGGATGTTGTCGACCAGGAGCTCGACATTGCCTCCCGGGCCCAACCACCGGGTCACACCCGAGATGAGGATGCCCGTGGCGACCAGCAGGATCGTCTGGAGAAGCAATGAGGTGTTGTCGGGCCAGAACCAACGCTGGAGGATGTGCAACGCACCCAGGTAGATCGCTCCGATCACCCCGGCGGAGATACCGACGATCAACAGCGGCAGATGTTGGCGCAGGCCGAGGCGTTCGGTGAACGAGTCGGAGAGGAGGGTGGTCATCGCCGATGTATCGTACAGCGATGTATTGAGGTTCCCCAATCAGCGGTGGTGTGACCTTTGTCCGATCAGGCGTTTCCGATCGGGGGTGGCCGTGCACCTACCGGGAGCCCGGCTGGTCTAGGTGTTCGCGCTCTCCAGTGCGACCACGGCGGGGAACAGGATGTTGTTCTCCTTGTGGATGTGCAGGTGGGTGTCGCGTTCGAGCTCGGCGAGGCCGTCGTAGAGAGCCTTGTAGCTGGCGCAGCCGTCGTCGGGTGTCGCATAGCCGTCGGTGACCGAGCGCAGCTCTGCGAGCAGTTCCCCGTCGCGGTCGTGTTCGGACATCATCACCGAGATCGGGTTGCTCAGCGATCCACAGTGGAACTCCGCGTTGCCCTCGTTCTCCACGAGCTCGCGGATCATCGGGAACAGCACCTGTTCCTCCTTGAGCAGGTGTGGTTGGAGATCCGCGTAGAGCTCGCGGTACAGCCGACGCACCTCCAACAGCTCCGGGTGGTTCTCACCGTGCACGGTGGCGACCTTCTCAGCGAGGGCATCGAGGCGTGGCATCTCCTCGTGGAGGTAGGAGTGGTGCACCGACTCGAGGTGGACCGTCAACTCCGCGGGATCCATATCGGCGTAGTCGTTGCGACCATCCGGTTCGACCTGCGCGACCTTGGCGAGTTCATCGGTGACCAGGGTGGGACTCGCGCCGACCTCCTCGCACGCGACGGCCAGCGTCGTGGCACCGCCGCAGCAGTAGTCGAGTCCGAACGACTCGAGGACCGCAGGGGCTCGCGGGGTCATCTCCGCGATGGTTGCAAGGCTGGTACCGGAGAGGTCGCCGAGGGTGGGGGTCAACTCGTCGTGCTGTGTCATGGTGCCGATCGTAGGTGGGATTCCGGAAAAGATCTATTGGCTGGTATAAATATATCCGTCACATCCGTCACATCCGTCACATCCGTCACATCCGTCACATCAGTCACATCAGTCACATCAGTCACATCAGTCACACCGACCAACCCCATCCACCCGATGGCGTCCACCACTCTGGGAGTTCGATGAGCACCTTCACGAGACCGCCCGAAGAACGAGGTGACCTCGACTCACCCGAGGAGATCGCGGAGATGGTGCGGCGCTTCTACCTCGACGTGGCCCAGGACTCACTGCTGGGCCCGATGTTCAACGAGGTCGCACAGGTCGACTGGGCCGCGCACCTTCCCAAGCTGACCGCCTTCTGGTGTCGCGCTCTGCTCGGCATCGAGGGCTACCGCGGGAACCCGTTCCGGGCGCACGTGGAGATACATATGCAGCGCCCCTTCACCGAGGCACACTTCGAGCGTTGGTTGGAGCTGTTCACCGACACGATCGGATCGGCCTGGAGCGGCCCGCTCGCCGATCACGCGCTCGATATGGCCCACAACGTGGCCCGGGTGCACTCCAGCCAACTCGTCGGCGACTCACCGCTGCGTTGGGCGACGGTACAACCGGATTCGCCGGTGGCCGGCTCGTGAGACAGCCGGATTTGCCGGTGGCCGGCTCGTGAGACAACCGGTCGGTTTCGCCGGCTCCCTGCCGGTGGGACCGGACCGCAGGATCTGGGACCCGTCGTGGGTCCAGCGCACCGTCGGGAGATAGGGTCTGCACATGGCACAAGAAGTGGTTCACGAAGCCGACACCGACGAGGAGGCCTCGGCGAGGATCGTGCGTTGGGCGATCACCGGGGCGATCATCGGCTTCTTCGTGGTGGGCGGACTGTTCGGCCTGTGCACCTACATCTTCAGCGACGGCAACGTGGCCGGCTCGATCACGGTCGCCCTCTTCACCGGCATGTTGGGCGGGCCGGGCTTCGGCGGGATGATGGGTTGGGTCGTGTCGTACTCCAAGGCCCACGACGAGCCGTTTGGATGACTGCGGATCCCACCGCCAACAAGCGTCGCGCCGCCGCTCAGGGCCAGCCCGCCCAGCGTCGTGGCGGTGAACGGCCGTCGCATCCGGGAGTGGCTGCCACGGTTCTGATGATCGGCGTCGTGGTGTTGCTCGTGCTCGTCGCCGCGCAGCCGATGATCACCTGCGGTCGTGCCCCTCAGCTGGTGGGGGTGCCGGCGGTGTCGCCGACCGCACAG
>JBKEAI010000161.1:0-17985 GCA_047972145.1 Microthrixaceae bacterium | reverse complement strand
GCTCTGCCAGCTGAGCTACAGGCCCACAACTAATCTACAGGGTCAAACTCGGTATTCTCTCCACGCGCAGAGCCAACGGTCCGCATAGAATCGCAAAGCGGTTCGCACGGGTAGGATCATCCGCGCGAGAGCCGCCGGTTCGTGGGGTCGACGCGCCCCGACACCGGAGCAAGCACTGCAGCAGGCGCACGAGAACGCGCGAAAACAAGACAGAATCGACCCAGAATCTCAAAGTCGAAGACCCAGACGATTCACACCGCAGGGGGGAGCCGCCGTTGACCGCCGAGTATCGCCGTCCTGTGACTCAGCCAACCTCCAGTTTTGACTGGATCATCGGCAGCGACGACGCCGGCGCCTCACACAGGCTCGCTCAGGAGACTTCCTGGGCGCTGCTCAACCGCGTCCGCAGCGTCGCCGATCAGGAGGTGGTCGAACGGGTGGTCGCTCTCGCCGCAGGAAACGGTATCGATGACATCGCCGAACTCTGGTCAGACGCGGGCTCCCACTCGCTCGCAGGTCAGCTCTGGCGTATCTATCTGCTGCGCCGCATCGTCGAGTCTGATCCGCCCGGCACCGCGGAGCTCTTTCGCGCGGGGCTCACCGCAGCGCAGACGATAGACCCGGTCGTCGCCGGTGTCGCCGAGCCAATCGCCCCAGACTCGATCGCCATGCTCTGCGACACGATCCTGCGCGGGGTCTTCACCGGCGATCTCGCGGTGGCTCTCGAGCGCGCCTCGAGCTACTGTCGAGTGATATCCCTCGGCGCCGCCACGATCGCCGATGAACGGGACGCGGTCGACGACCGGCACGCGGCGGAGCTCACCACCCGCGCACTGCGATACTCCTCGTTCGCAAACGATCTTCACACTGGAGCGCGCAGATGGCGCGACGGCACTCTCGCATGAGCGCACTGGCGCGCACAGTGCGCTCATAGCTCACATGAAAAGGCCCGGAGGGCGGGCAGATCTGCCCGAATCGACGCGCGCAGCGCGACGGCGACCTCAAGGGAGTACACTGGTTCAGCCGGGCCGCAGTAACCCCGGGCTCCATTTTTAGCCGCTTCGAGCGGCCTTCCGCCGAGAGGCGTTCTGCGGCTCGGTTATTCGTACCTCCAGCAAAACCCTCCACCTTCCAATCCGCCGCCGCGATGCAGCGACACAGTGCAGCAAGAAACAAGCACTCCCAACCGCCCCACCGCCGAGGAGCGACGATGACGTTCAACGACAACGCCCGTATCGACACCAGCAAGGTGCAGCGGCGACGGGGCGGGCGCACCGCGATGATCGGCGGCGGAAGCCTGATCGGTGTGCTCGTGCTGTTCTTCGCCTCCCAGCTGCTCGGAGTAGATCTCACCCCGCTCACCGGTGCGTTCTCGGGCGGCAGCGACGGCGGATCCCTGCAGACCGTCGAGCTTGACGAGTGCGCAACAGGAGCCGCCGCGAACGAGAGCGACGAGTGCCGCATGGCTGCGGCAACCGACTCGCTCGACGTGTTCTGGGCCGGTCAATTCGACAGCGGCTATCGCCAGCCCGGCGTTATCATCTACGACGACTACACCGAGTCGGGCTGTGGCACCGCCTCGGCCGCGGTCGGCCCCTTCTATTGCCCCGCCGATGAGTCGATCTACGTCGACACTGCGTTCTTCTCCACGCTGCGCAGCAGCTTCGGCGCCTCGGCCGGCCCGCTCGCCCAGATGTACGTGCTCGCCCATGAGTGGGGACACCACGTCTCGAACATCACCGGTCAGCTCAGCCAGGTCGGAAAGGACACCGGTGCATCCTCGGGATCGGTACGGCTTGAGCTTCAGGCGGACTGCTACGCCGGCGCGTGGGTGCGCGACGCTTCGACTGTCAAGGACTCGCAGGGAGTCACGTTCATGAAGCCCGTGACCGAGGCGGAGATCGCCGATGCGATGAACGCGGCAGCGGCCGTTGGCGACGACAATATCCAGCAGCGTGCAGGTCAGCGGGTGAATCCCGACAGCTTCTCCCACGGCTCGTCGGAGCAGCGTCAGCGGTGGGTCCAGACGGGTTATAGCGCAGGCGCAAGCGCCTGCGATACCTTCTCGGTACCGGCAGGGTCACTCTAGATTTTGAACGCCGAGCCTTAAACCCCGCCCTCTCCGCTTCGCAACCGCCTCCACAGTGAACTCGAGCGGCTGAATACGGATCGGCGATTCCAGCGGCCTCACAGCGCCGACACTCGAGGCCCGCAGGTTCACCCCACCGAGCGACGTCGGCGGGCGTTGCGGACCAGGCGCGAGATGATGAACCACACGATCAGCAGGGCGATCACGATGAGCACGATGTCACTGATAACCCCGCTCCACTGCTCCAGCACGGGCTTGATCGCGGGTCCGAAGACGAAGCCGAGGCCTACCCAGATTCCGTTCCACACTCCCGATCCGAGGGCGGTGTAACCAGTGAACTTCAGCAGCGACATGCGCTCGATACCGGCGGGAATGGAAATAAACGAGCGCACGAGGGGCACGCATCGTCCGAACAGCACGGCGACGCCTCCCCAGCGCTGGAAGAAGGCCTCCGCCCGGTCGAAGTCCTCCACCTCCATCAGCGGTATCGCACCGACGACTTTGCGGGTGCGGTCGCGGCCGAACGCCACACCGATGAAGTACCAAATCCAAGCCCCGACGAGTGCGCCGAGCGTCGCCGCGACCCAGGCGAACCAAAAGTTCATGCGGCCTTCGTAGGCGAGAAAACCCGCCCCTGGCAGAATGGCCTCACTCGGAATCGGGGGGATGAAGGTCTCGAGCAGCACCGCGAGGCCGACTCCGAGCTCTCCCAGGATCTCCATGAGACTGAGCACCCATCCGATAAACCCGTCGTACTCGGCGGGCGTCTCCGCCTGGGAACGGACGGCGGCGGCGAGTGTCACGGGGAATGCAGGCACCAAAGCAGTCTAGCTCTGCCTCCTCCGACGCCTACGAGGGGCGCGAAGAGTACCCAGGCCACGAGCCTCACTCCGTTGCCGAGAACCTGCACCCGAACCCTGTGCCGCACCCACTGTGCAGAAAGCACAGCCGCCTCACCACGAGGGGTTTGCCTGACTCACACGGTGTCGAGCAGATGGGGCTGGCCAGGATCTGCGACGTTACGCGTTCGCAGCCCGCTCGGCGACCTCGACCACGTTCTTGAGAAGCAGCGCACGAGTCATCGGGCCGACCCCGCCGGGGTTCGGCGAGACCCATCCCGCGACCTCGGCTGTACCTGGATCGACGTCGCCGACCACGCGGCTCTTGCCGGTCTCGGGATCGACTTTGCGCGAGACACCCACGTCGAGCACGATCGCTCCCGGCTTCACGTCTTCGGCACGCACGATACCCTCGACCCCGGCAGCAGCCACGATTACGTCGGCGCGGCGCAGTTCGGCCCCGAGATCGACCGTTCCGGTGTGCGTGAGAGTCACAGTCGCGTTGCATTCGCGGCGCGTGAGCAGCGGACCGATCGGACGACCGACGGTCACACCGCGGCCGACGACCACGACGTGCTTGCCCGCCCATGACAGCCCGTTACGTTCGACCAGCTCGATGACGCCTCGCGGAGTGCACGGCAGAGGTGAGGTGATCTCGGTGTTCGCGTTCAGCACGAGGCGCCCGAGGTTCGTCGGGTGCAGCCCATCGGCGTCCTTCGCGGGGTCGATGTGTTCGAGGATGCGATCGGTGTCGATGTGCTTCGGCAGGGGCAGCTGCACGATGTAGCCTGTGCAGGCAGGGTCAGAATTGAGTTCGTCGAGCACCGTCTCGAGTTCCTCCTGCGTTACCGTCTCAGGCAGCTCCCGCTTGATCGACGCGATGCCGACCTCGGCGCAGTCACGGTGCTTGCCCGCGACGTACCACTGCGATCCCGCGTCGCTGCCGACGAGCACGGTTGCGAGACCGGGCACGATGCCGCGAGCCGCGAGCGTGGCGACGCGCTCGACGAGCTCCGCCTTGATCTCAGCTGCCGCGGCGGTGCCGTCGAGCTTGCGGGCTACCATTGCTCGAGGCCCGGGTAGAGCGGAAATGCTTCGGCGAGCCTCGCTACGCGGGCGCGCAGCGCCTCGATGTCAGCTCCGCCCTGCAGGGTGAGCGCGAGGATGTCAGCGACCTCCACGAACTCGGCGTCGCCGAAGCCGCGGGTCGCGAGGGCTGGCGTGCCGATACGCAGGCCGCTCGTCACCATCGGCGGGCGAGGATCGAACGGCACCGCGTTGCGGTTGACGGTAATGCCGACGCCGTGCAGTGCGTCCTCCGCCTGCTGCCCGTTCATCTCGCTGTCACGTAGATCGGCCAGCACGAGGTGCACGTCTGTGCCGCCCGTGAGCACGTCGACCCCCGCGGCTTTCGAGTCCTCTCTCGTGAGGGCATCAGCCAGCAGGCGCGCACCCGAGAGAGTGCGCACTTGTCGATCCTTGAACTCGTCGGTCGCGGCGAGCTTGAAAGCGGTAGCCTTCGCGGCGATCACGTGCATGAGCGGGCCGCCCTGCTGCCCGGGGAACACGTTCGAGTTGATCTTCTTGTAGAGCTCAAGGTCGTTCGTGAGGATAAAGCCCGAGCGCGGACCGCCGATGGTCTTGTGCACCGTCGACGACACGACGTGGGCGTGCGGCACGGGGTTCGGGTACAGGCCCGCGGCGGCGAGGCCCGCGAAGTGCGCCATGTCGACCCACAGCGTCGCTCCGACCTCGTCAGCGATCGCGCGGAATGCCGCGAAGTCGAGCGTGCGCGGGTAGGCGGACCAGCCGGCGATGATAACCTTCGGTTTGTGCTCGAGCGCCTTCTGGCGCACGACATCCATATCGATCAGGAAGGTATCGGGGTCGACGCCGTACGACGCGACCTTGTAGAGCTTGCCCGAGAAGTTCAACTTCATGCCGTGGGTGAGATGACCGCCGTGGGCCAGCTCAAGACCGAGAATCGTGTCGCCCGGCTCGGCGATCGCGCTCAGCACGGCGGCATTCGCCGAGGCCCCCGAATGAGGCTGCACATTGGCGTAGGAGGCCCCGAAGAGCGCTTTCGCACGGTCACGCGCGAGATCCTCGGCGATATCGACGTACTCGCAGCCGCCGTAGTAGCGACGGCCCGGGTAGCCCTCGGCGTACTTGTTGGTGAGCACCGATCCCTGCACCTCAAGCACCGCGCGCGGCACGAAGTTCTCGCTCGCGATCATCTCGAGCGTGGTGCGCTGACGGTTCAGCTCCTGCGCAAGTACCTCGGCAATCTCTGGGTCGACGGCCTCGATAGGCTCGTTGAAGAATGCGGACTGGTTCGACACGTGCGTCTCCTAACACTGCAAAAGAGGGTTGAGAATCTGTGACCCAGGCGAGCGGCCGATTGAAGAAGTGTCGTTTCCCGGTGGTGTCCCACCTGTACGCCAGTCACGACGCTCAGCAGTTTACCAATGAATCCCGAGCGCTTACCAATGGGTCCCAGGCGCCGGGCCGCCTCAGCTGATCTCGATCTCGATGAGCTCCGGCCACTCGTCCGCGGCAAACGGGGGCAGGTCCTCCATCCAGAAGACAAAATCGCCTCCGTCCTCCCGTCGGGCCTCGTACCAGTCCGCGTCCACGCCCTCGAGCCAGTACCCCGGGCTCGAGAGCGCGAGGTAGACAGTCGCACCCGGATCAGCGGGTTGCTCGGCATCGCCGCTCGCCTCGACCGGCATCGCCTGCGCGTGCAGCGTGTACCCATCGGCGTTCTCGACCACAACGCAGAAGGCGTGCATCCAGTCGGCGCGGCACGGGTCGTCCCAGGTGCGCTCGAAGACGTGCTCGGTCCAGCCCTGCGCCGTCAGCACGTCGTTCAGCAGCTCGCCGCTCAGCCTCGCCTGCTCGACCGACTCCGGTATCGTTCGCGGGTCCTCCGGATCGGGCGTCCCCGCCTCTCGCAGCGCCTCCGGCGAGGCCGGCATCTGCAGGCTCCAGCTCGCCTCGATGCGGTAAAGGGTCGGGCGCACGGGGCCCACGTTCTCCGATGCGCCGCTCGGGCCGCTGAACTCCCACCCCTCCTGTGCGACCGCCTCCCGCACCGGCTGCAGCACGCGCTGGGCCTCGTTCCAGCGCTGCATGTGCAGCTCGCGCACCTCGGCGACCGAGAGGCGCTGCACCTGCGCCTCCTGGTTGCCGGCGAAGTCGAGCTCGCCGTGCGCGGCGGCCAAGTCGAGCGCCCCGGTGAGCCCGGCCACGAGCAGCGGCGTCGCCGCGAACGCCGCCCACACCGAGATCGTGGCGCGCCGCCCCGAGGCCCTTCCTTCGGCGCTCTCGCCGGGAGCCTGCGGTCGCAGGGCGAAGGCGCACACGAGCGCAGCGAGATAGCTCACCGGGATCAGCAGGAACGAGATGCCGAAGAATGTCATCGAGTAGCGCTCGTTCACCGAGGAGAAGCCCTCGGCCAGCATCGAGGGCAGCGAGCCGCTGTCGCCTGATCCCGGCATCGAGAAGAGCCACAGCGCCACGGCCCACCAGTGCACGATCATGAGCACCGCGACCGGGATCGGCACCGAACCGTGCCCCCGCTTGCGCAGCACGAAGCGCGGGGTCAGGCCAAGCACGCCGGCGAGCGGGATCAGCACGGGTGCCGCTATGAGAGCGAAGAGCATCTCCCAGCCGCCCGCCCCCGAAGCGAATTTCACCACAAGCAAGGCGCCGGGCAGCAGCCAGGCTGTCCACGGCCACGCCCTCCAGAAGAACTCGCGCATGGCTCCAAGCCTACGCAGAAGGCCGTGCTGCGAAAGCATCATCCGCATCGGCTACCCTTGCATCGTGACTACAGCGGCGAATGAAGACACCCAGTGGGTGCTGACCCTCTCATGCATCGACGGCCCCGGCATCGTGCACGCGATCAGCGGCGCGATCATCGCGGCGGGCGGAAACATCGAAGAGAGCCAGCAGTTCGCAAGCACCGACACCGGCCGCTTCTTCATGCGGCTGCAGGTCTCCGCGGTCTCCCAGCCCGAGACATTCGAGGATCGATTCACGAGCACCCTCGAGCCCGTGACGAGGCGCTACAGCATGAACTGGCGCCTCGACCGGGCGGGGCGCCCGGTGCGCACGCTGATCCTCGCCTCGACCGCGACGCACTGCGTCAACGACCTGCTCTACCGTCAGCGCGGCGGGCAGCTGCCCATCGAGGTGCCGCTCGTCCTCTCGAACCACGAGACCATGCGCGACATGGCCGACTTCTACGGGGTGCCCTTCGAGCACCGTCCGATCGCGGGCCCCGAAGACAAGGCTGACTTCGAGCGTCGCGTGCTCGAGATCGTCGAGGCCGAGGCCGTCGAACTGGTCGTGCTCGCGCGCTATATGCAGATCTTGTCGCCCGGCCTGTGCAAGGCGCTTGCGGGCCGCGCGATCAACATCCATCACTCGTTCCTGCCCGGCTTCAAGGGGGCGAACCCCTATCGTCAGGCGCACGGTCGCGGCGTCAAGCTGATCGGTGCGACGGCACACTTCGTCACCACCGACCTCGACGAAGGGCCGATCATCGAACAGGACGTCGTGCGGGTCGACCACTCGTTCACGCCCGAGCAGTTGCAGCAGCTGGGCCAGGATGAGGAGGCTCGGGTGCTGCGCCGCGCCGTCGGCTGGTTCGCTGAGAACCGGGTGCTGCTCGACGGGGATCGCACCATCATCTTCCGCTAGTGGTGCGTCCCGGTTTTGGTTGCCTGGTTGAGGGCGACGCGGCCGCGGCTGACTTTCTCCAGGACGGAGTCGGCTGAGGCAGCCCAGACCAGTGGTCGGGGTTGGTCGTTGTGTGCGTCGAGGTAGTCCTCGATTGCGGTGATGAGATCCGGAACGCTTTTGAAGATGCCTCGCCGGAGGGCTTTGTCGGTGAGTTCCCTGAACCATCGTTCGACGAGGTTCAGCCAGGATGACGAGGTCGGGGTGAAGTGCAGGTGGAACCGAGGATGCAGGCCCAGGGGTCTGCTGAAGCTTTGCTTGAGTCGGAGTGTTCTTAAGCTGCCAACTCGACAGCATCCATCACTATCGCCTCAAACTCGACCGGCGTCAGCCACCCCAACCCACACTGCCAACGCTTGCGGTGATACTTCCCCTCGATCCAGGCCACCATCGCGAGCCTCAGCTCTTGCCTCGTCGCCCATGACTGCCGATCGAGCACGTTCTTCTGCAACAAACTGAAGAACGATTCCATGGCTGCGTTATCACCTGCGGCACCCACACGCCCCATCGAGCCCAGCAACTTGTGGCATCTCAACGCCCGACGGAATTTCTTCGACCCGAATTGCGAGCCCCGGTCCGAATGGACCACCACGTTTACCGGGTTCCCACGCTGGATAACCGCATTCTCTAACGCTCTGACCGCAAGAGAAGCTTTCATCCGGTCATCGATCGAGTAACCGACAATCCGGTTCGACCACACATCTTTGATTGCGCAGAGATAGAGCTTGCCCTCACGAGCGGTCTGATGCTCGGTGGTATCGGTCAGCCAGCATTGATTTGGCCCCTCAGCCGTGAAATCACGCTGGACGAGATCATCATGCACTAGCGGCAAAGCTTTCCGGTAACGCCCTCTGCGCTTGGTAATCACTGACCGGATACCGGCGACGTGGCAGAGCCGCCACACCCGCCGTTCCGACACCTGGTAGCCGAGTTCTTGGAGTTCGTCAGCGAGGAACCGGTACCCGAACTCGGGATCATCCTCGTGGAGCTCTCGGAGCACACCAATCAGATGCGCTTCTTCGATCTCACGTGCAGATCGGGGCTGTTTAACCCACTGGTAGTAGGCCTGCTCACTGAACCCGAGCACCCGGCACGTCACCGCGACCGGCACCCTGATACGGGCACCCGTCGCAGCCAGCTCCTGAACGAGCGGGTAGATCATTTTGGGGGCGTGATGTGCGCCTGAGAGAGATACGCGGCCGCACGCCTGAGCACTTCGTTTTCCATCTCGAGCTCCCGGATGCGCTTCAAAGCTTGCCGCATCTCACGCTGCTCGACGGGATCCTTCGATGGGGTGAGCCCATGGGATTGAAATCTTGCGTCTTGAATCCAGGCACTGAGCGCTGACTTTGAGATCCCCAGGTCTCGGCACACTTGTTTCTGCGAGATTCCAGACTCCACGAGCCCGACAGCGTCACGCTAGAACTCTTCTCTGTACTTGACCGGCATGATTGCCATCCTTCCAGCTCCGACCGTTAGATCGAAGCAGACTTGGACTCAAGCAAACCCTCAGCAGACCCTCCGCCCTCACTGCCCCTGGCAGAACAGGAAAGTCGAACGCTTCAACCGCACGCTGCAAACCGAGTGGGCCTATCGGTGACCCTATGCCACGAACACGGAACGTGCTGCTGCGCTTGCACCCTGGCTCGAGTTCTACACCACTGGACGCTGCCACTCAGCCCTGGATGGTCTCCCACCGATCAGTCGACTGGAACCAACGTCCTGACCGGGTACAACTAGGTGCGAACTGACGCGGCTGCGCTCGGCGAACGGGTGGGGGTAGGCGTCAGCGCAGGTGCTCGACATCGTCGGGGCGATGCCGCACGGGAAGCAAGGATCACGCCTCGTGGACTACCCTCCCATCGACCACCGTCATCACAATCGGCACCGATGGCAGCTCATCAGGGCTCGCCTCGACAGGGTCGCTGCCCCAGACGGTGAGGTCGGCGACGGCGTCGACCTCAAGCACGCCCCGCGACTCGTGCCCTCGGGCTTGCGCGGGCCAGAGAGTGTAGGCAAGCAGCGCCTCCTCGCCCGTGAGCCGCTGCTCCGGCTCGAAAACATGCGCTGAGCTCTCGCCGGGGGTGTGGCGTCCTCGCGCCCACGCCATACCGAGGCGCGGGTCGTACTGGGCGACGGGCCAGTCTGAGCCGAGGGTCAACCGCACCCCCGCGTCGAGCACGTCGCGCACGCGGTATCCCGTCGCCGCTCGATCGCCGCCGAGACGAACGGCCCAGTTGTCGCCCCCGTCTGCCTCTCGCCACTGCATGTGCAGCGGCTGCATCGAGGCGGTGATGCCGCTGCCGCGAAGCGCTTTGACCTCGGCGTCCGAGAGCACCTCGAGGTGCTCGATGGTGTGGGACGGCAAGCCGGGCCGCTCCGGCAGCACCGAATACACCTCGAGCACCCTATTCACCGCATAATCGCCGACCGCGTGCGTCGCAATCAGCATGCCTGCATCATGGTAGGCGCGCACGACTTCGTTAAAGCGCTCCCACGAGGGCCAGAACGCCGCTAGGCCGTCGCCTCTGCTGTCGGTCTCGTGCAGCCATGCGGTGCCAGTGTCGATCACGCCGTCGCTAAAGAGCTTAATGGCGTTGGTATCCCAGAGCCGACCACTCCGACCTTTTCGGGCGATCACGCGCGACATATCTTCGTCGCTGTCGCCCACCGCGTGCCAGTGATGTACGGTCACGCGGTGATCGAGCTCCCCGCGCGCCTCAAGCTCGCCTAGCAACTCAACGGTCGGTTCGTCGCCGTCCATAATCGCCCCGCCGGTCAGGCCCACCGCGGCGAGCTTGCGGAACATGTCTCGCAGTGCGTCCCGTCTCGCTTCAAGAGACGCCTTCGGGGCCGCGTCGAAGAGCAGCTTGTAGGCGGTCGGCTCCCGAAGCTCCCCGGTCGGCACGCCTCGGTCGTCTATCACGATCTCGCTCGAGTCATCGAAGTTCCTGGCCCCGACAATGCCTGCTGCAGCGAGCGCCGGAGCGGTGGCGAGCGCGGTGTGCAGGTCGTAGCAGATGAGGGCGACCGGACGGCCAGGCGCCACATCCTCGAGCAGCGCTCCAAGCATGCCGGAATGCTCGAACGGCTCGTACTCGAGGTTCCATCCCCTCAGCCAGGCGCCCTGCGGCAGGCGCCGATGCTCGGCAGAGATCGCCTCGCGTATGCGCTCGATCGAATCGAGTCCGCCGAGGTCCACTCCCGCGGTCACGTCGGCCGCCCAGTTGGGGTGCGTATGCGAGTCGAAGAGCCCCGGAGTGACAGTAGCCCCTCCCAGATCTCGCGCCCTCACCCCCGCCGCGTCGGCAGCGCGCAGAATCTGCTCGTCGCTGCCGATCTTCACGATCCGACCATCCGAGATGAGCAGCGCTGTCGCTCCCGCGTCGGAGTCAGTGTTGGTGCGCAGCCGTGCGCCGATGAGCGCCAGTGCAGTGTGTGCTGTAGTCATGTGTCGCCTTTCAGCTGGTGGTGGCTCGCGGTGAGCCCGGCGAGCATCGCCTCAAGCCCCATCTCGAACACGATATCCGTCGGTCGCTGCGCAGACGGTCCGCCGGATCGCGCTGTGTATGCCGCGACGAAGTGGGCAGCGCTCTCGTCGTCGCCCGGGTCGAGCATGTCGTCGGGCGCCACATGATCGAGCGCCGCGCCGAGAATGAAACACTCGAGGGAGATCACGACATCGAGCACGCTGGACTCAGGCCACCCCGCCTCAATCATCCCTCTACAGACCGCCTCGTACATTTGACTGGTTCTCGATCCGGGAACTAGCTGCGTTACCGCGAGCATCGCGATCGTGGGCGGGTGAGCAGCAAACGCATCGCGATACGACCAGGCCCATCGCCGAACCGCGTCGTCCCAGCTCAGAGCGCCGAAGCCGCTGGTGTCGATGCGGTCGCTGACAAGCTCTCGGATGCCTGCGATAATGTCATCTTGCCCGCTGACATGGTTGTACAAGGCGGAGGGGCGCACCTCGAGCGCACGAGCGATATCCCTCACCCCGGCGCCCCGCTCTCCGCGTTCGTCAAGCAGCCTAAGGGCGGTGTCGAGGATCAGTTCGCGGCTGAGCACAGGAACTCTGGGCCTGCCAGACTTTCTCGCCTGCGTTGGCATGTCTTTCCTCCCTTATCGACACTATCTCACGCAACTCTTCCGGAATCGGGACTACTGCGCTTAATATTAAGTGAACGATGTTCTTTTACTAAACGGAGATATTACGAGACCGGCAGAGCTGCCGAGTTGGGAGTAGGCATGGCCCTCACTGTATGCACCGGAGGCACCGTTCTCGTCAGCATCAACCCCGCCGGTACACCAACGCTGAGCACCGCCATCGCCTTCGAAGGCACGAAGGTGCTCGCGCTCGGCCCCGAAGCCGAGGCGCTCACAGGCCGGGCCGACGAGGTGGTAGACCTCTCGGGAGGCACGCTCGCGCCGGCACCGGGTGACGGGCACGCACATCCAGTGCTCGGGGCCCTCGAGGCCGGAGGGCCGGCGATTCGGGCGGCAGAAGACCTCGCCGGCGTCCTCGCAGCGGTCGCTGAGTGGAAGGCGACGAACCCGCACTCCGAGTGGATCGTTGGCGGAAGCTACGACGCGACCTTTGCATCAGGCGGGCAGTTCGACGCCCACTGGCTCGACGAGGTCACCGGCGACACCCCGACGGTGCTGCGCGCCTGGGACTACCACACGGCATGGGTGAATTCGGCAGCGCTACAAGCCGGGGGCATCACCGCGGACACGCCCGATCCACCGCTCGGACGCATCATACGACGCGAGGACGGCAGTCCGCTCGGCACGCTGCTAGAAGCCGCGGCGAACGATTTTCTCGCAGATGTCGCGCCCTCCTTTTCTATGGCTCAACGCATCGAGGCCATAGATCGAGCCACCCTGGAATACGCGGCACTGGGCGCCACCTGGGTACAAGACGCCTGGGTGGAGCCCGCAGATGTCGAAGCGTATCTCGCCGCTGCCGCGCAAGACCGCCTGCACACCCGTGTGAACCTCGCACTGCGCGCCGATCCGACGACATGGCGCGAACAACCCGCCCAATTCGAGGCACTTCGCGCACGGGTGCGCGAAGTCTCCGGGAAACTCTACGGAGAAGCCAGCGGCGGCGCCTCACGGCTCGGAGCAGAGACAGTAAAATTCTTCCTCGACGGGGTCATCGAAAATCACACGGCAGCACTGAGCACGCCCTATTCCGACCGCCCCGCCGAGTTCGGCCTACCCAACTGGCAGACCACCGAGCTCCATCAGGCCGTAGCAACGTTCGGCGGGGCAGGGTTCCAGTTGCACCTGCATGCGATCGGCGACGCCGCGATCACCTCGGCGCTCGACGCGCTGGAGTCGCTGCGTACCAGCCACCCGAATCTCGAAACGCGTCACGTCATCGCGCATGTGTCCGTACTCCGCCCCGACGATGCCGAGCGATTCGCCGACCTCGGCGTCATCGCAAATTTCGAACCCTACTGGGCGCAGTGCGACACCGTCATGCGAGACCTGACAATTCCGCACATCGGCCACGACCGGGAAGGGTGGCAGTATGTCATCGGAACCGTATTACACAGCGGAGCGACCGTCAGCTTCGGCAGCGACTGGCCGGTGACCACGAAGGACTGGCGACCCGCGCTTTCGACTGCGATCACCCGGCGCAGCCACCTCGAACCCGACGCCGAGGCTTGGTTACCCGAACAACGCATCTCACCCGCCGCTGCCTACGCCGCATACACGAGCGGTATCGCCGTGCAGGCTCAGGCCGCGGATCGGGGTAGCCTGCAGCCGGGAATGACCGCAGACGCGGTCTGGCTCAGTTCGAACCCGCTCGACACGTCACCCGACGATATTCCGTCGATCCAGGTGCTCGGCACCTGGCTAGCTGGCGCGAGGACCCACTAACCAATATCCCACTTACAAGCTATTGTGCATCACCTTCGAAGGAGTACCGTGACCACGAACATCGAACCGCACCTGAAGCGAACACTGGGCCTCGCAGGCCTCACTCTGTTCGGCCTCACCTACATGACCGCCATCACGGTCTTCACCACCTATGGCTTCGCCAACCTCGCATCAGACGGGCATCTGCCTGCCTCATACATCGCGGCGGGAGTAGCGATGATCTTCACGGCGCTCAGCTATGGTGCCATGGTGCGCAAGTACCCAGTTGCGGGATCCGCCTACACGTACACCCAGCAGTCGTTCGGAGGCGCCGTCGGGTTTCTGACTGGCTGGGCGATGCTGCTCGACTACCTGTTCATCCCCATGATCAACTTCATGGTCATCGGCACCTATATGCAGACCCGCTTCCCCGATATCCCTTGGCAGGTCTTCATGCTCATCTCGCTCGTCGGCGTGTTCATACTCAACGCACTCGGCATCAGGCTCATCAACCGGGTGAACTTCGTGATTATCGCCATCTCGGTGGTCATGGTCGTGATGTTCGTTGCGCTCTCGCTGCAGAGCATGGGCGGCTCCGAGGGTGCGGCCTCAGCGGTTGAACCTTTCATGGGCGAACTCGGGCCGATCTTCGCCGGCGCCGGTATTCTCGCGCTCTCATTCCTTGGCTTTGACGCCATCTCGACCCTGTCTGAGGAGGCGAAGAACGCACGTCGCGACATTCCGCGCGCAATCGTGCTCGCCACCTTGTTCGGTGGGCTCATCTTCATAGTCGTGTCGTGGGCGGGCGCTATGGCCTACTCCCCCGATTGGGGCAGCATGAGCGAGGCCGAACTCGATTCCGCCGGTGTCGGCGCGATGTTGGCGGTCGGCGGCGAGGCGTTCGCCAACTTCGGCGTGGCTGTCTATGTTGCGGGGGCCTTCGGCTCGGGCCTCACCGGCTCAACCAGCGTCTCGCGCATCCTCTACTCGATGGGCCGAGACGGCGTGCTGCCGAAACCCTTCGCGCGCATCTGGACGCGTTACGGCACCCCGATTGTGGCTGCCGCGGTCGTGTCGCTCTTTGCCCTGCTCGGCTTGGTGATTCCGCTGCTCACCGTTTCTACGATGATAAGCTTCGGTGCACTGGCAGCATTCTCGCTCGTGAACCTGTCGGTGATTCGCACCTATCTCTTCCCCAAGGGCGGGCGTACCACCCCGGCATCAGCCGGCGAATGGCTGCGCTACGGCCTGCTTCCATCCATCGGCTTCGCGTTGACGCTGTGGTTGTGGACGTCCCTGTCGGGGCAGACCTTCATCTACGGCGGAATCTGGCTGCTCGTCGGTGTGCTCGTCCTCGCCTGGTCTACCAAATTCTTCCGCAAGTCCGTACCGACGATGGACTTCTCCGAGGAAGGCGCCACGACCGACTACATCGACACAGTCGGCGATGATCACCCCGCCAGCCGCTGAGTCGACCGGGTGCGGGGCGGCATCCTCGTCGCTGCGCCCCGCACCACGGAAGACAAGAGGGAGGCCGCCGGCGCCTACTTGCACCGACTCGAGGCAACCAGCAGCCGACTAGCGCAGATGCTCGACGTCGGCAGCGCTCACGATGAGCTGGCCAGATGTGGGCCGGTCGACGATGAGGGATCCGTCGGCGGCGAGCCCAACCGCGCGCCCATCGACAGTCTCGTCGCCGGGCAGGTGCACGCGCACCTCCGATCCGAGCGTGACCGAGTCGCGCAGCACGCGGCGCCTCGCGACCTCGGGCTGCTCGGCGGCGAGCGCGACGAGAACGAGCAACTCGGCGGTCGCCCCGGCGAGCACACGATCAGCCAGCGCCTCTCCACGAGGATCCGCGAGCGTCTCGGCACCGCCGGTCTCTCCTCCGCAGGCGAGCACAGATCCGGCGCGCTCGGTTGGCAACTGCCAGTCCTGCTGCAGCAGGTTCACACCGAAGCCGACGATCACCTCGCCGCTGGGCAGCGCTTCACACAGGATACCGCAGAGCTTCGCGCCCGGTCTGCCCGCCATCGCATCGTACTCGTCCCTGACATGTACGTCGTTCGGCCACTTCACGCCCACGCGCTTCGACTCCCCCACCGCGCCGCCAAACAGCGGCTGCAGCGCTGCCACCACCGCCGATCCTGCAAGCAGCGGCAGCCAGCTCGCCGGCAGCGCATCCGCTCCGCCCGAGAGACGCAGCAGCATCGAGGCGGCGACGGCGGTGTCGGCAGGTGTCTCCCATCCCCGCCCCTGCCTCCCGCGGCCCGCAGTCTGATTCCCGGTGGCGACCAGCGTGCCGTGCGGCAAGCGGGCGTCCTCACCCCCGCTCTCGCTCGCGCGCGCTGACACCATTTGCCGCAGCACGGCGTTCGTCGACTCGGCCGAGCCGAGCACCCGCACGAGGGGCAGCGCTTCGCGCGTCTGACGTAACTCCACTCCCCCACACTACCGAGCGCCGGCCGTCGCAAGCGGCAGCGGCGGAGATTGCAGCTCGGGCTGAGGCCTCGCGACAAACTCCCCCGCCCGAACTGCAATCTCCGACCGGGGTGTCGCTCGGGCGCGCCGTGGGATGCATCGTCCACTACGGGCGCTGTCAAGCACCAGTACACCTAGAGGTTTCGGCAAGGAAATGTGCGGTTCTTTGGCGAATGTCTACGACGAAAGGTATCCTCTGCGCGCTAGGCTGGCATTCGTGACAGCACAGACCGAAGCACACGACGCGCCGGCCGAGGCCCCGGCGACGACCACAGCGAAGATCGCCGATCACCGCCGCAAGTATCAACAGGCGGTGGGCGACCGCGACACCGCGGCCGCCGCCAAGCAGCATCCACGCAACAAGATGACGGCGCGCGAGCGCCTCACTTCACTGCTCGACCCCGGCAGCTTCGTCGAGTTCGACAAGTTCGTGAAGCACCGCACCCACGGCTTCGGCATGGAGAAGTCGCGCCCCTTCGGCGACGCGGTCGTCACCGGTGCGGGCACCATCCATGGCCGTCAGGTCGCCGTGTTCTCGCAGGACTTCACGACCTTCGGCGGCTCGCTCGGCGAGGTCGCGGGTGAGAAGATCGTGAAGGTGATGGAATTCGCCCTGAAGACCGGCGCCCCGCTCATCGGTATCCTCGACTCGGGCGGCGCGCGCATTCAAGAAGGCGTCGTCGCACTCAGCAACTACGCCAAGATCTTCCGTCTCAATACGATGTGCTCGGGCGTGATTCCGCAGATCTCGATCGTGATGGGCCCTTCGGCCGGCGGCGCGGTATATTCCCCCGCCCTCACCGACTTCGTGATCATGGTCGACAAGACGAGCCACATGTTCGTCACCGGCCCCGACGTCATCAAGACCGTCACGGGCGAAGAGGTCGGCTTCGAGGAGCTCGGCGGCGCACTCACCCACAATAAGACGAGCGGCGTAAGCCACTACCTCGCCACCGACGAGCCCGACGCACTCGACTACGCCCGCGCACTCATCAGCTTCCTGCCAGACAACAACCTGGCCGAAACCCCCATCTACGACAGCGATACCGCGCTCGAGATCACCGATGCCGACCGCAAGCTGAACTCGATCATCCCCGACAGCCCGAATCAGCCTTATGACATGGTTGCGGTGATCGAGGCGATCCTCGACGGCAGTGATTTTCTCGAGGTGCAGCCGCTGTTCGCCCCGAACATCCTTATCGGCTTCGGCCGCGTCGAAGGCCGCACGGTCGGTATCATCGCGAATCAGCCGCAGGCGATGGCAGGCACACTGAACATCGACGCAAGCGAGAAGGCTGCCCGCTTCGTGCGCTTCTGCGACGCATTCTCGATCCCGATCCTCACCCTCGTCGATGTGCCGGGCTATCTTCCAGGCACCGAGCAGGAGTTCAACGGCGTGATCCGCCGCGGCGCGAAGCTGTTGTACGCATACGCGGAGGCGACCGTGCCGCTCGTGACGATCATCACCCGCAAGGCCTACGGCGGCGCGTACATCGTGATGGGCTCGAAGCAGATGGGCGCCGACTTCAATATCGCGTGGCCGACCGCCGAGATCGCGGTGATGGGCGGCGCAGGAGCAGTCAACATCCTGTACCGCAAGGAGCTCGCTGCTGCAGAGGCGGCGGGCGAGGATGTCGAGGCGCTGCGCACCTCGCTGACCGCAAAGTACAACACTGATGTGACGTCACCGTTCCTCGCCGCGGAGCGGGGAGAGATCGACAACGTGCTCGAGCCCGCCGGCACGCGTCTCGCGGTGATCAAGGCGCTGCGTGGTCTGCGCGGCAAGCGCACCGAGCAGCCCGCGAAGAAGCACGGGAACATCCCTCTGTAGTGCCGTCGCACACGAGGCACTAGGATCGCAAGAACCATGGACGAGCACCCCACGACGCTACCCATCCAGCTTCCGCCCGACGCGGCGGCACGAGACGCCGCCAAACGTGAGAAGGCGGGCATTGA
>JBKEAI010000080.1:0-3012 GCA_047972145.1 Microthrixaceae bacterium | reverse complement strand
CGGGGGGACCATCTTCGAGTTCGACCAGACCGGCTACCTGATCAGCGATGCGTATGACCGGAGCCGCACCTTCCTCGACACCGTCGCGGTCGACGGCCCGGGGCTCTACTCCCCCGAACCGTCGCTGGTGACCACCGTGCCATCTTCGAAGGTCGCTTCGGTGTAGCCGTCGGACCCTTCGCTTCACCACGCTGAATGCTGGTTTCAGAGCCCCACGTACCCTGACCAGCCAAGACGAGCCCGGTCAACCATCAACGCCAGTTCGTCGCGCTGATCCTCTGCCCATGCTTGTTCCACTTCACTCCAACGGTCGATCACTGGACCAAAGATCTCCAGATCGCACTCCGCCTGACGCACAGCCGCATCACGCTCAGCAACCCACAGTGCTTCAACAGCGACCTCATCATTCCAGCGCTTCGGATCTGCCGGGGGTGCAGTCGGGACTGCCTCGCATGGAGGTGACGGCGGGCGGTCAGGAGGCGTAGGGGTCGAAGTTCGAGATGATCTGGCGCTGACGGGTTGTCCAGTACGCGATGAGTTCGGCTTTGATGTCTGGTCCGAATTCGGCCTCGAGGTAGGGGTCGTTGTTCAGGTCGTCGAAGTAGCCCAGTCCCTTGATGATGTGCGTCAGCGATGTATGGGTGGCTGGGACACGGAACCGGGTCATGTAGAGCTGAAGGCCTTCCTCGACGCTGCGGTGCGCCTGTAGTTCGATCGCTCGTAGGTCGAAGAGGTCGCGGAGTTCGGCCCGGTCACCGACAACCTTTACCTTGGTCGCCAGGAGGTCGTCGATCGAGCCGACGCGCATCTCGGCGACGTCGGTCGGGGGTGCGAGAACCTGCTGATCACTGGCCACGAGGAACTGCACCTTCACTTGTCCGAAGACTCCGTTCAGGGTGCCGTCGCCCTGCGAGGTGACGGCGAACGCTCCGCGATCTGTGAGCCTGGTCTCGAGTTCGCGGGCATCGAACGGCTCGGTCGTGAACACGTCGAGGTCGCGGCTGACCCGATGCTCGAGGTGCACCGCCAGTGCGGTGCCACCCATCAGGATCGCGTCGCGCGGTGCGACTGCCGCGACGGGCGCCCACGCGTCGATCGTGGCTTGGGGAAGGACATGTGTCAGCGATGACAGTGAGATCACGTCGCTGCACCGGCAAGGTTGTCGAGCAAGGCGCCGAGCGAGTCGTCGACGCCTCGAGCGTAACGCGCGGATGCGATCGCTGCTGGCGACATGTGCTGTGCTGCCCACGCCCAGGCCACCGGGTCGTCGCTCAGGAGTAGTCGCTGCGCGACGAACTGCTCGTCTGCGGGAAGGCGAAGCTGCGATGGCTCAACGTTCCAGAAGTGGTGCCAGAGTCGCTGGGGCACAACGGTCGTGTCGCGCGTGGGCTCCTCATCGCAGAGTGGTGGATCGGTCTGAGAGACCACCGCTGCGATGCGTGACCACTCGGGTGACACAACGAGTCGATACACCGTACGTTCACGCGCGGACCCCTCGGCGACGGTCTCCCTGGTCCCTGCCACCAACCCGCGGTTCGTGAGGGACTGAACTGCACGAGCCGTTGCGGTCGGCGAGACGTGAGCTGCCCGCCCCACTGCGCGCAGCGACCGCAACCCGATCGGTCGGCGCGCTAGTGCAGCGAGCACCTTCACCTCAGACGAACTGAACCCGTCGAGAGTGGGTGTCACGCCGAGGTGCCCCTCAAGGATGTGGGCATCCTCTGGGCTGAAGCGACGGTGCCCTCCCGGCGTTCGCTGGTCCAACAGACCGAGGTGAGCTGCCGCGCGTCGCACTGTCGGTACCGAGACCCCCGTCCGTTTGGCAACCTCACCTGCGCTCAGGGCAGTGTCCATAATGTTCGAGTTTAGCGGTTGGGTTGCCCTACGGATAGGACGACATACATGCCCTGGGATACTTGGAATTGTGTGGGCTGCCCATCTACATCGTTGGCATGGGACTTCAACCACCGTTGTTCAAGATCAGCCCAATCAACCATGCCAGGTGCGCGTGACGCCCCCTCTGCGCGACACCGTCGCGGTCAACACCCGTCGACGGACTTCCAAGCACTGAGCGACTCTAGCGTATACGTATTACACTTAAGCCGATGGAGATCCACCCGTCGGCGTACCGCCATGGCCTAACCGACGACGACGTCGAGCACGCATGGCACAACGCCCTCGCCTTCTATGACATCGACCCCGACCACGACCCAACCAAGAGCCTCTGCATCGGCCCGGACATCGTCGGAAACCTGATCGAACTGCTGTACCTCCAACTCACAGACGACGATCTGATCATCCACGCCATGCCCCTGCGAGCAGTGTTTTGGACCTACCTCACCGGAGAAGACTCATGAACCGAACCACCAAGACCGGCAAGACGACCACCGACGAAGAGATCACGGCAATCGCTGACGAATTCGAAACCACCGACTTCTCGCCCGAGGACGTCACCAAGATCAAGAAGACCCGACGCCGCTCACCACAACTTGGCGACACCAAGGCCGAAGTCCTCACCTTCCGCGCCCCCAGTGCCTACAAGGACCGCATCAAAGAACGAGCCGACGCCGACGAGAAATCAGAGAGCCAAGTCATTCGCGACGCGCTCGACGCATACCTATAAGGTCTGCAGAGAACCTAGACGGAACGGTTAGCGTTGGAATCACTTCCAAAGCCGATCGGCTTCGTGCTCGGAGGTGACGACAGCCTCGGCGCCCAGCAGGTCGGGCAACTCCAAGCGCTCTGCGACGGCGGCATCATCACCAACGTCGGAGTACTGGACGCGCTCTATGTAGCTATTACTCAATGAACGATGAAGCGTTGTTTGCAAATGCCTGCCGATCAGGCTCATAGATCGGTCCTTATCGAGTAGTTAGATCTGGCGTAGTGCCGTTGAGGGGTCGATTCGGCTGGCTTTGCGGGCTGGGAGGGCTGCGGCTGTGATGCCGAGTAGGGCTGCCCCGAGGGGAATGGCTGCGAGAACGGGTGGGTCGATGATGGTGGTCCAGTTGT
>JBKEAI010000031.1:0-27082 GCA_047972145.1 Microthrixaceae bacterium | reverse complement strand
AGCACCCCGCGGCCACGTTGGCCGCGGCCCACACCAACACCACTGCGTGACCGAGCCGGTTCCAGCGCTGGCCGCGCGGTCCGGGGATCCGGTGCAGGTTCGCTACGAGCACCAGCGCGAGTGCCAGGAGTGAGAAGTACGCAGGGTTCAGGAGCCGCAGTTCGAGCTGGTTGAGCGCAGTGGTGATGCGCACGTAGAGCATGTAGGTGAGGAACCCGAACGCCTGGGCTGCGAGCAGCCCCGACGGTGATCCGATCCAGGTGATGAACCGTCGCGCCACAGCGCCGGATCCGGTACCTTCGGACACCGACAGCAGCACCCGCAAACCCGCGTACGCAGCGACGACCAGCACCACCCCACCCACCAATGCCCAGATGTACTTTGCGCCGTCGGCCACCCCCGGCAGTAGCCAGCGACCCATCGTGCCCACGATGTCGAACGCGTTGTCGACCGGACCCCTCGCGGAGGGCATCCGTTCGCCGGTGAAGGTGCCGTCGATCGACCGGTTGCGCAACATCCAGACGAACGGCACGACCACCCCTGAGATGCAGTACGCAGCGGCATTGCCCAGGCGTCGCCCGAAGCCCACCCGTTGGTCGAACAACAACCACAATCCACCGATTCCGAGCAGGTACACCGCCACGTAGCGAAGGCCGAAGCCGAGCCAGACCGTGGCCGCTGCCAGGGCCAGCCAGCGGAGTCGACCGTCGTCGCGGAAGCGGATCAGCGTGCGCAGCCACACGAGCACGACGACCGCGAACGCCAGGTCGGTCATCAACAGGTGGCCGAAGCCGACCGTCGAGGAACCGAGCCCCATGACGAGCGTGCCCGCCACGACCAGGCGGTGCTCTGAAACCACCCTGCGCAGCAGGCCGTATCCGATCAGGACCGCCGCTACAGCGGTCGCCATGTTGAGCACCACCGCGGCACCGAGCGTGTCGAGCGGTGTGATCCTGGCCAGGAGCGCCATCGCTGCGGGCCACAGCGGCGGCCAGATGGTCACCGGGTCCTCCAGGAAGTAACCCAAGCCGTTGCCTGCGAGGATCGAATCTGCGATGGCCCGGTAGCCGACCCCGTCGTCGCCGACCGCGATTCCCCTGAGGTTCGCCACCAGCACGAGCGTCGCGGAGCCCGCAGCGACGAGGAACACCCACCCCGGAACCCCCGCGCCGCCCTGCTGTGGATCGGTGGCCGGGTCCGCGGCACCGTGGTCGACGGACCGAGCGTCTGGGGAACCGTTTCGCACGGCCCCAGTGTGCCAGCGCGCACCTCTTGGCGATGTAGTCGGTCGACATTCTTCGAACGCCCGGCTCGAGTGCCCCACCCCCGGGCCTGCCAGGCGGTAACGGCGGGTACCTGCTCGGGGAGTGGGGTCGTACCCGTATATTTGGTTCGGTGAACTGCCGATCCTGTGGCGCTGCCAACGACGGCGATGCCCGATTCTGTGCGAGTTGTGGCCAGGTTCTCGCGGGACCGACCGAGGAACGGCGTGTGGTGACCGTCCTGTTCGCCGACCTGGTCGGCTTCACCACGCTGTCGGAGGACCGAGACCCCGAGGCGGTGAAGCAGATCGTCGACGGTGCGTTCGAGCGCCTCGCGGCCGACGTGCGCAGCCACGGCGGTCGGGTCGACAAGATCGTCGGCGATGCGATCGTGGCACTGTTCGGTGCACCCCTCGCCCACGAAGACGACGCCGAGCGTGCCGTGCGCAGCGGCCTCGCGATGTTGGAGACCCTGGCCGCATTCAGCGACGAGGAGGGACTCGACCTCCAGTTGCGGGTCGGGGTGAACACGGGCGAGGTGCTCGTGGGAGCGCTGCGGGCCGGCGGCGACTACACGGCGATGGGCGACGTGGTGAACCTCGCGTCGCGGATCCAGACGATGGCATCGCCCGGCGAGGTGATGGTCGGGCACACCACCCACGACGCCTCGGCAGGGTCGATCGAGTACGAATCCCGTGGCGACCTCAGTGCCCGGGGTCGCTCCCGGGAGGAGGCGGTTTGGGTCGCCACCGGGGTGTTCGGTGCGCCCGGGCGTGAACACCGCGGTGTCGATACGCCGCTGTTCGGTCGCGACACCGAGACGGCACTGCTCGTCAACGCGGCGGTGGGGTCCATCCGCCACCGTCGTGGACAGCTGATGCTGCTGGTCGGCGAGGCCGGTGTCGGCAAGTCCCGCCTGGCGTCGGAGGTGGCAGAGCACCTTCGCATCGCCGAGCGTGCCAGCTGTTTCTCGGGTCGGTGCGTGCCATACGGCGAGGCCAATCCGTGGTGGCCGGTCGCGGAGATCCTGCGCAGTGCACTGGAGATCTCACCAGGCGATTCGACCGCGGATGTCGAACGCAGGGCGCGCGACGCTGTGCGTGGCGTGCTCGGCGGTGAATCGGCACAGGTCGACGTGGTGCTCGAGGGGCTGTTGCACATCCTCGGCCACGAGGGGACCTTCGAAGGTGTCGAGGGTGCGCAGGCGCGTGCGGGTGCGTCGCGCGCGCTGCGCACCTACCTCGAAGGGCTTCTATCGAAGGGACCGCTGCTCGTTCGGATCGCGGATCTCCACTGGGCCGACGACGCGATCCTCGAGCTGATCGACGATCTCGCCGAGAACCTGGCGCGACATCCGGTGATCCTCATCGCTACCGCACGACGCGCTCTGTTGTCGCGCTGGACCCCGAGCCCCGGGCGTTCCAACAACATCCTGTTGAACGTCGACCCGCTCGATCGTGGCGCTGAGCTGGCACTGCTGGAGCACCTGGTCGAGGCCCCGGTCGACGAGCGATCCGCCGACCAGCTGCTCGACCGCAGTGGCGGCAACCCGCTGTACCTGGAGGAGTTGGTCACCCTCGTCGGGTCGAGCGAGCGGACCGTCGCCCCATCTGAGGGTGAGGGAGCCGTGCCATCGCTGCCCGCCACGCTCCAGGGAGTGGTGGCCGCGCGCATCGATGCCCTCAGCACCGAAGAGCAGGACGTGCTCGGTGAGGCGGCCATCTGGGGCGGCCACGGCCGCGTCGACGTGCTCGAGCGCATGGCGCAGGTGTCTCGTGGGGCGCCGAGCGTTGCACCGGTGATCCGGAGCCTGTCGGACAAGGACGTCCTCGTGCTCGCCGACGGCCGTTGGGAGTTCCGCTCGGACCTCGTGCGCGAGGTCACCTACGCACGGCTGACCAAAGCGGCACGCCTGCGTGGGCATGCCGGAATAGCGCAGTACATGGACCAGCGGTACTCCGTGGCCACCGCCGATGACCCGACCGTGGAGGTGGTGGCCCGCCACTTCGCCGAGGCGGCCGATCTGGCCCGGGAGATGGCGCCGGAACGGCGCGCCGAGATGACCGATGGCGCTGTGCGCTGGTTGGGTGAATCGGCCCGACGCGCCGAACGCGGCGGTGCGTTCGCATTCGGTGCACGCATGAACCAGCGGACGTTGGATCTGCTGGACGACGACGACCCGACGCGGGTGAGCGCGCTGCTTGGACTGTCCCGCTGTCAGGCCGAGCTCTGGCGGGGCGACGAAGCGGCGCACTCCGCCGATCAGGTGCTATCGATCGCGCGCCGCTCCGGTGACGGGGCGCACGAGGCGGAGGCACTGCTGGCGCTCGCGGTCGCCGAGATGCGCAGCGGGAGATGGGCCCACTGCGACGAGTTGCTCGATGCAGCACTGGAGATCCAAAAGGCCCGCGGGGACACCGCCGCTGTGGGCGAGGTCTACCGTCAGATGGCGCTCGCCTCGCTGCTGCGAGGTGACCACCGCTCGGCGGAACGTCCGGTGAGACGCGCCCTGGAGTCCTTCAGGGAGGTGGGCGATGTGCGTGGGGAGGGTTGGGCGCTCCAGAGCCTGGCTTGGATCGCGTTCGGCGACGGTCGCCTGGATGAGGCACACGATCGCATCGACGAGTCGGCGGTGGCGTTGGAGTCGGTGGCGGATCGCGGTGGCCTTCTCTGGACGAGGGGCCTCAACGCCTTCGTGTGCCTCGCGAGCGGACACCTCGGTGAGGCGTCGAAGATCGCGGCTGAGGTCCTGGCGGTTGCCGAGCAGCGGGGCGACCGATTCGCGATCGGCATGATGAACCTCGCCCTGGGCGGTGTGGAGCTGTGGACCGGCCGTTCCGAGGAGGCGGTGGCGAGCGCCGAGATCGCGCTGGAGAACCTCGATCGGCGGACAGACCTGATCGGCATGGAACAGGCCCTGGCGCTGCACGGTCGGGCACTCGTGATCACCGGACGCATCGACGAGGGCTTCGGGTCCTTGGAGCGCGCGCTCGAGTTGGGGGGACAGACCACGATGGGTGTCTCCGAGATGGTCGTGCTGCTCACCGAGGTCCAACTCGGGTTGCCCGGTCGCGTGTTGGACGAGCTACCGGCCGAGGGCACAGTCCCCGTTCGGGCGCTCTGGTGCATACAACATGGCGATCTCGATGCGGGTGCGGCGATCATCGCGGGTGGCGCCGACCCGACGGCGCAGGCGGCGATCGGCGACGCGGTGGCCGCTGCGATCGTGAGTGCGACCTTGGAGGGCCCGCAGCAGGCATCGCCGGCGATCGAGTCGATCCGCTCCGATCCCGCAGCGACCCACTACGACCGCATGAACGCCCTGATCGTCGAGTCCCTGTTGGGGCCGCCCGATTCGGGTGCACCGATCATCGCCTCGGCGCGCGCGGAACTGGCCGACACCGGGGACCGGGTCTCTCCCGCGCTCATCACCCTGGCCGATGCGATCCGCGGCGGGCAGGGCGCGACACCCATGGCCCAAGCGACCGGCGAGCTCGATGCCCTGGGCCTGGGAGCCACACGTTGGCGCGAGGTCTTCTCAGCGATCGCCTCGTGGGCACGCGACTGACCTACCGGGGGCCCGAACGCGCGACGGGTGCTCCGACCCGACACCATGCGATGGTGTCGGGCCGGGCACCCGTGAGCAGAACCCTTGGTCAGTCCTGGGGTTGAGGGGTGAGGCGCAGGTAGGGCTTCACCTCTTTCCAGCCTGCCGGGAACTTGTCCTTGGCATCCTCGTCGCTGATCGCGGGGGCGATGATCACGTCCTCGCCGACGTTCCAATCAGCCGGGGTGGCGACCGAGTGGTTGGCGGTGAGCTGTAGGGAGTCGATCACACGCAGCAACTCGTCGAAGTTGCGTCCGGTGGAAGCGGGGTAGGTGAGGGTGAGCTTCACCTTGTCGTCGGGGCCGATCACGAACACCGAGCGCACGGTCAGGGTGTCGTTCGCGTTGGGGTGGATCATGTCGTAGAGATCCGCCACCTTGCGGTCGGGGTCGGCGATCACGGGGAAGTTGACGGCCTCGCCCTGGGTCTCCTCGATGTCCTTTTCCCACTCGAGGTGCGAGTCGACCGGGTCGACCGACAGCCCGATCGTCTTGACGCCTCGCTTGTCGAACTCCGGCTTCAGCTTCGCGACCGTGCCCAGCTCGGTGGTGCACACCGGGGTGAAGTCCTTCGGGTGGGAGAACAGAACGGCCCACGAGCCCTTCTTCCAGTCGTGGAAGTCGATGGTGCCGTCGGTCGTCTCTGCGGTGAAGTTGGGGGCTGTGTCCCCGAGTCTGATCGCCATTTCATTCCTCCTCGGAACGTCGCGTCGCCACCTGGTCCTCAGGTGGTGTGGCTGGGATTTCTCAATACCCGACCAACCTAGTCGGGAATCCACCCCGTGTCCCAACGCCCAGCGTTCGAGCGCCTGTGGAGTGCCTATGTCGAACACGTGAGTGGCCGCCGACCACAGGTTGCTAATTATCGGGAACGGACCCTTGACGACCGCGAGCGATGCTTGCTACAGTTAGCACCAGCGATACCAGAAGTAATCGACATCAGCGGTATCCAAGCACCCAGGAGTCAAAGATGAGCACACAGGTTCTCGATCGAGTATCGGATGTACAGGAGCAGGTAATCGAGCTGCTCGCAGGCATGAAGGCACCGGTCACCCAGGCCGTCGACACCGTGGTCGGCCTTGTCACCGACCGTGTCGACGTTCCGGCGCTTCCCTTCGCCGATGAGATCCCCACCCCCAAGGAGATCATCGACAACCAGGCGAAGTTCGCCTCGAAGGTCGTCAGCACGAACAAGACCACCGCACTCGCCGCTGCCCGTGCCGCTGCGCCACTGACCGATGCCCTGCTCGACCGCAAGGCCACCACCAAGGCCAAGGCGAGCACCGCCAAGAGCACCGCCAAGAGCGCCGCCTGATCGGCTGACAGATCGCCCGGGCGCGCCGGCCCCCCTCCGGCGGCACCGGGTCGTGCGGCCGTCCGTCACCCCCCTGACGGACAGGCCCCCCAGTGGAGGACCTTCGGGTCCTCCACTGGCAGTTTTGAGGATCTTCGGGTCCTCCACTGGCAGTTTTGGGGATCTTCGGGTCCTCCACTGGCAGTTTCGGGTGTGCACCGGGCGGATCCGGCGAACGGGTCACCCGGGCCGCGATCAGCCAGATGTCACGTTCCCGATTGCGGGAGCCGAAGGTGATGATGCGCGAAGGCGACTTCCCCACGGCGAGTTCGTTCCCGACCAACAGGGCGAGAACCGTCCTTTCCCCGAGGCCCCCAGATATGCAACCGAGATAGACGGCCTCTACCGCGGCGGTCCCTCCGCGTATCCCGGTGGAGGTGCACGCGGCCTGTGGCTACGACGCCTACAAGCGGATGCCGAGGACCTCGACCTCCCGAGCCCGATAGGCGCGGGGAGGAGCTACTGCAGCCGCGGCTCGTACCCGACGACGTCGGGCTTTCGTCTCCCCTGCATTGGTAGCTGCGATGCTGGCCGTGGGGATCTTGGTCCTCACGCGGCGTTGTCAGCGCTCGTCGGAACAGGCCCGACTGTTCGAGGTGCGGGGATCGGTGTCGTCGGCATGGTGAAGGATCAGGCGGGCTGCCTCATCGGGTGAGGATCCGGTAGGTGACCACCCCATCGGCCGAGCCGAGCTCCTCCAAATCGAACACGCCCCGCAACTCGTCGCGGGAGTAGAACTCGGAGTCCTCGGAGTACTCCACCCAGGCGAGACAGCCCTGTTCGCCGTCGCGCAGCCGTGCTTCGAGCTCTGCCAGGTCATCGGTGGGTTCGTCGCTCTTGTACTCGACCTTGCGGGGCGACAGGTTGGCCTCGAAACCCGACCGGTACAGGTCGCCGGCGTTGTTGGAATACACGACACAGCCCTTCGGTATCGCATCCAGGGCCGCGCTGGTGGAAGCCGCCTTCGCCTCGGGGGAGTTGAAGCCGTAGTCCTCCAACACGTTGTTGGCCGGGCCCACCAGGGCGAAGGTGACGACGGCCTGCGCAGCCAGCCAGATGCCCACTATCGCGACCGCGATTCGCGACATGCGGGGCACTGCTGGAAACACCACCTCGACGTAGCGCAGGAACAGGATCGAGGTGGGTACGAGGCACGGCGCCAGGAGTCGGATGTCGAGGTCGTCGAAGCCAACCACCGAGCGGCTGAGGACCATCAGCGCGGTGAACCCCCCGGTGAAGACGACCAGCAGCCCGACCGGTCCGGCCGCGGCGTCCATGACCCGTACTCCCCAGCCACGCCCGACCGGTTCCGATGCCGCCGTTCGCCGGCCCAACCACACCACGGCCGCGACGAGGACCACCAGCGTGACCAACGCTGCCGGCACCTGTGGTGGGTCGGGGATCGAGGTGAGGAACTTGAAGGTGGTCGTCAGGGCTCCCACGACGTTCTGGGCGAGACCCACATCGGAGGGAAAGCGGGGACCGAGCGGTGGTTCATCCAAAGACAGGTTGCGCAGGATCCACACCGCAGCGGGAAGAACCGCCGGTAGCGAGTAGGCCGCGGCGTCACGGATCGCGGCCAGCCAGGCCCCGGTGGTCTTCGGCCCCGAGCGCACCACGGCCCGCAGGACCAACCACGCGGCGAACACCGGAACCACATACAGCGCCTGGTAGCGGATGTAGAACCCGACCGCGGTTACCAGACCTGCCACGACCAGGTTCCAGGTGGCCTGGTCCTCCACGTAGCGAAGGATCAACACGATCACGACCAGCACGAACAGGGTGAGCGCCACCTCGGTCTGCACCAGCACGGCAAGGCCGACCAGCAGAGGTGAGATCGCGAGCGACACCAACATCGTCAGGCGCAGCATGCGCGTGCGTAGTACACGTGCAGCCACAGCGTTCGCGGCACCGGCCACGCCGACCAGCAGCCCAGCGTTGATGACCAGCCCGACCAGGTCGGGACGCCAACGGGTCAGCCACGTCCCCGCAGCGATGAGCATCGGCCACAGCGGTGGCCAGGTGACCAGTGGATTCTCCAACCAGAACCCGATCCCGTTGCCGTCACGGATGCTGTTGGCCACCCCGATGTACGCGACGGCGTCGGGTCCGACACCCGGATGAGACATCCGCGAGGCCAACAGCGCCAGGGCGGCCGCGACGAGCCCGGCACACAGGACCATCCAGTGGGGGAGCACCACCGGTGGGTCGGCTCGGTCCTCGTAGGGGGCCGTGGTCTTCACTACTGCACTACTTCACTACTTAGAGGCTGCGGGGTTGGCGAAGCGGAGGTCCTTGAGTGCCAGGAACCTCCGCTCGATGAAGCGGTAGGAGAGTACGCCCACACCGACCGCCAGAGCGGACGCGATGAGTCCGAGCACCTTGCGTGTGGGACCGGTGGCCGCGAGGATCGCAGGAGCGCAAAGCGGGAGCACGATCGCGTGCCACAGGTATATGCCGTAGCTGCGCTCTCCGAGCCAGCGTGTCCAGCCCCATCGGAACGGCATCATGTAGAAGGAGTTCGTGCGCAGGTAGGCATCGATCACGATCGGGCCCAACATGACCAGGGAGAACTGGTACAGGGCACCACCGAACAGCGCGCGAGGCCCGGGTGGACCAGGTGCGGCGAAGAACAGGGTGATCGTGAGGAACACCCATCCCGCCATGCCCAGGGCGGCCACCCATCGCGCTATCCGCGCCGGAACGGGTCGTGGGATCGACTTGGCGACGAAGGCCATCAGGCAGCCCCACACGATCATGTCGGGTCGGGTGGCCGCGAGGCGGTAGACCACCCCCTGCCAGGTGGTCTTGTACTGCGGCACCTCAGTGAAGGTGCCCGCCCACTCGGAGCCCGCCGCGTGGCCGAACCCGGTGCCGAGCCCGCCGAGGGTGTCTATGTACTTGGCGGCCCCGAGGGAGCCGGCGCCGACCACGTACTGCAAGCGAGCTCGTACGAAGAACATCAGCGCGATGAACAGCACTCCGGCGGCGATGATCACGATGTCGCTGCGCATGGTCGCGTTGCGCAGGACACGGCGGATGGTCGGTGGCCACAGGAAGTAGAAGCACTCCTCGAGCGACAGCGTCCAGATCGGACCGAGCACGCCCATCGCAGACGGGAAGAACGCTGCGAGGATGAAGTAGGTGTAGGTCGCTGCCCCGAGCGCCTCCAGCCACCAACCCGATAGCGCTGCCTTGGCCTCGGGTGGACCGAACACCTGCACCAGCACCATCAGCAGCGTGAATACGGCGATCAACAGGTACATCGCTGGGAACAGCCGCAGTACCCGGCGCATGTAGAAGCGCCGCAGCGAGATGTCGCCGGTCTTGCGGGTCTCGTCCAAAAGCAGGTACGTGATGAGGAAGCCGCTCAGCACGAAGAAGAGGTCGATCAGTATCGGCCCCCCTGTGAGCAGGGAGGTCACCACGTCTGCGTGGTAGAGCACCACGACGAGTACGAAGATGCCCCGCATGCCGTCGAAGGTCGGCACGTAGCCGAGCTTGGGGCCCTCGACGTTGATAAGCCGGCGCGGCGCGACAGCCGGTTCTGTCGCAGTCATCGCTTCGCCGCCCCTGGCTTCTTGGAGTTGTGGGAGAACAGATAGCGGTAACGCATCGCGGGTCGCTCCACCCACTTGTTGAGTGCGATGCCGAGTAGTAGCGCAAGTACGACCTTGATCGGAACCCACTTCGGCCCTCCGTCGCCGGAGGGGTCGATCAATCGGAAGAGCTGGTAGTGCGAGATGTAGATCGCGTACGAGAGTGCTCCGGAGTACACCAGGAAGCGCAGGCTCAACCAGCGGCTCAGAGTGAAGCTGTCGCCCAGCTTCACCAGCGCAAAGGTCAGGATCGCAGCTGTGGTGGTCGACAGGGTGAAGCCCCAGCGCACCCAGTAGTTCCCCTTGGGAACCTCGGCCAGCACCACCTGGATCGCCTCGTTCGCCACCGCCATGTTCTCGTCGAGGGTCCGGTCGTCCGAGTCGGTCGGCACCCCCGCCTCCTCTGCCAGCACGGATTCGATGGAGTCGTCGATCTGCTCGTCGGACATGCCCGCGGTGTCTATGCCCAGACCGGCCGCGAGCTGTTCGGTGTCGTCGGGGTACAGCGGTACGTAGAACCCGATCGTGCGCTCCACCAGCGCAGACGACGAGAAGATCGCGAATATGAACCCGACCAGGGCTATCCACGCCACTACCCGGAGGATTTTCATCGCCTTGTGCGGCAGCTCGGGGGGAAGGTGGGCGTACACGATCGCGAGCAGCACCCCGAGGGCGATCGCGTCGGGCCGTTGGAACCAGAACTGGCCCGGTCCGCCGTGGCCCATCGCGCGTGCGATCCACACGAAGACGATGAACCCGACCAACAACGCGGCGAACGGCTTGAGCCACCCGCGCTTGATCGCCCAGTACGTCAGCACCGCACCGACCAGGTAGAACTGCTCCTCCAGCGACAGTGACCACATCTGGCCCATGTACTGGAAGCTGCCGAGCAGCGGTGAGTAGAAGATGTTGTGGACGTAGAAGAGAGTCGCCAGGGACTCACCCGCCACGAGCTTCAGGATCTCGCCGCCGATGAACACCACCGGGATCAAGAAGATGACCAGTACGACGATCAGGGCCGGTAGCAGCCTCAACCCCCTGCGACCGTAGAAGTTGCGCATCGAGATCTCGCCGACCGAGCGCTTCTCCTCGAACAGCAAAGTGGTGATCAGGAACCCGCTCAGCACGAAGAAGAGGTCGATGTAGCCCGAGAAAGACTCCGAGATCGCCCAGGCGTGGTGAACGACGACCAGCCAGATGCCCACGCCGCGGATCCCGTCGAACGATTTGATGCTGCCCAGGCGTGGTGCCCTCGACTGCCAGGTCGCGGCCACGGTCATCGTGGATGCCCCATCGGTTCGCCCGCCCTTTCTGACCTGCCCCTCCCCGATCGTGGCCTGCTCAGGACGTGTGCGGATAGGGAACCCCAGTCGGTCCTCAAGCGCCGATCTCCTCGGCGGCGCCTCGTCGACAGGCCCACGGTCTCATGGGTCGGCTCGCTTGTCCGCTCGCCTCCTAAGCCGGTCATGATCACGGCGATGATAACCAGAGGGCGCCCCGTGACCAACGTCTCAGGTGCCCCGGTGTTGCCCGATCGGTGCGCGAACAGCGCTTCAGACGTCGAGCGCCTCACGATCGACGAGCTCGGAATTGTCGAGCAGGTACTGGCGGCGCCGCGCCACATCGGTGCCCATCAGGGTCTCGAACAGATCGGCGGCCGCGGTGGCCTCCACCGCGTCGTCCATGGTGATGCGCCGCAGGATGCGTGTTTCGGGGTCGAGGCAGGTGACCGCGAGCTCCTCTGTGTCCATCTCGCCGAGGCCCTTGAAGCGCACCCATTGGAGGTTCTCCGCCTTGCGGCCACCCTTCGCGAGCTCGGCGGTGAGCGAGTCCTTCTCGGCATCGCTGAACGCATGGATCGTGTCGTCGCCCACCTTCACCGTGTACAGCGGTGGTTGTGCCGCGAACACCCGGCCTGCTTCGAGCAGGGGCCGCATGTAGTGGTAGAGAAGGGTGAGCAGCAGGCACCGGATGTGCGAACCGTCCACATCGGCGTCACACAGGATGATGATCCGCCCGTACCGAGCCTGTTCGATGTCGAAGTCGTGACCCGACCCCGCCCCGATCGCGGCGAACAGGGCCTGCGCCTCGGCGTTGTCGATCACCTGCTTCATCGTCGACTTCGATGCGTTGACGACCTTGCCCCGTAGCGGCAGCACCGCCATCGTCTCCGCGTTGCGGCCCGCCTTGGCGGGGCCCGCTGCGGAGTCGCCCTCGACGATCAGCAACTCCGAATCGATGCCGTGCCGGCGCGAGTCGGCAAGCTTGTCGGGCCGGCCGGCCGAGGAGATGTTGGCGGCCTTGCGACGTGCCTCCAGAGCAGCCTTGGCCGACACGCGGTTCTGGATCGCGGAGGTGACCTTGTCTCGTACTGCGTTGATGTGGGTCTTTCGGCCACCGCCGGAGAGCCAGTTGGCAAAACCGTTGCGCACCACCTCGTACACGATCGACTGGATCGGGGGGGTGCCGAGCTCCTGTTTGGTCTGGCCCTTGAACTGCGGTTCGGGGAAGGTGACCTTGACCGCCGCGACCAGCCCCTCTTGGACGTCGCCCTTCTCGGCGCGGTCCTGGCCCGACTTCGCCAACTTCGCGAGCTTTCGGTTGTCCTTGACTATGAGGTCGTTGCACACCTTGGTGAGCGCACGGTCGAAGCCCGCCACATGGGTGCCGCCGTCGGGGGTCGGGATCGTGTTGACGAAGCTGTCGACGCGGCTGTCGTAGCCGGAGGTCCAGCGCAGGGCGGCGTCGACGGTGACCTCCCGCTCGACGAGGGTCATCTTGCCCCCGACGGGGATCTTCTCCTCGAAGGTGCCGGTGCCGTGCAGGGTGACCACGTCGGTCAGCGGGTTGCCCGGGTGCATCGCGACGAGGTCCGCAAGGCCCCCCTTGGCGACGAACTCGCGGGTCTGCCCGCCGGAGCGCTTGTCGATCACCTTCACCTTGAGCCCCGGCACGAGGAAGCACACGAGCGCGGCGTGCTCCGCGACCAGGTCGGGATCTATCGCGAGGCCGGGGTCGAACAGGTCGAGGTCGGGCCAGAAGCGCACCCTGGTTCCGGTGCGCTTGACGGGGATCTTCTTGACCTTCTCCAGGGTCGACCCGGGGCTGAAGCGGCCGTTGGTGCCGATCCTGCCGGGGACGCGCTCCACGAAGCAGAGGCGGTGGGTATGGCCGTCGCGGTCGACCTCGACCACCAGCTTGGCCGCGAGGGCGTTGACCACCGAGGCTCCCACACCGTGCAGGCCACCCGAGGAGCTGTAGGCACCGCCACCGAACTTGCCACCCGCGTGGAGTTCGGTGAACACGATCTCCAAGGCCGTCCGCTTGCCGTCCTTACGGCCGATCGGGATGCCCCTGCCGTTGTCGGCCACCTCGACCGAACCGTCGCGGTGAAGGGTCACCTCCACGAGGTTGGCATGCCCCGCGGCAGCCTCGTCGACAGCGTTGTCGATCAACTCCCACACGAGGTGGTGGAGCCCTTCGGGGCCGGTTCCCCCGATGTACATGCCGGGGCGCTTGCGAACGGCGTCGAGGCCCTCGAGCAACTGGATGCTCTTCTCGTCGTAGGAGTCGACGGCGCGGTTGGTGGCAGCGGTCGACTTTTTGGCCGATCGCGAACCGGTCGCGTTGGTGGCGGGACTCATCGCTGGTCAGTCTCCCATGAAGGCGTGACACCGCCGCGACACGCGTTCCGGGGCACCAACCCGTGGCCGGTGGGGCTCACCAGCGGCCGAAGCCGATCCCCAGGAACCGGCGCGACGTCTTGCGCGAGGCGAGGTCACGCCCGGTGTGTTCCAGGGTGAGCGGTTCGGGTGACGCGTCAGGCTTGGAGGGGTTGTCCTTCTGGCCGACCACCACCAACACACCGGCCTCGTGGCCGACCCAGGCCCATTCGATGGCCTTCTCCTTGCGGAACTTGGTGAGCCGCAACCCGGACGTGTTGCGACCCTTGAGCGGGACCTCGGCCGCGTCGGTGAGCTTCGCGGTCTGGGCATCGGACACCGTGAGCACGACGGCGTCGTCGTCCGCGAGGCCCGCCCCCACGATCGAGGCACCGTCGGAGAGCTTCATCCCGGCCACTCCGGCGGCCCCGCGGCCCTGCACCGGGATCGTGTCGGCCGCGCACCGCATCGCCTGTGCGTTGGACGCCACCGCGATCAGCTCGGATCCATCGGGTGCCGGGAGCACCGCCACGAGTGAGTCCCCGGTCTTGAGCTTCATAGCCGTGCGACCGTCGGGTGTGGAGGTGATCTCCTCGACGCCCAGGCGCTTCATCTGGCCCTTCGCCGACACTGCCAGATGCGACGGTGGATCGTCGATGACCGCAGGGGTGACCAGGGCCAGGACCTCCTCGCCCTTGTCGAGGGGAACCAGGTCCCGAAGCGGGGTGCCGCGCCGACGGCCGCTCACCTCGTCGACGGCGTCGACCTGCACACCGAACACCCTGGCTTTGGAGGTGATCAGCGACACCCTCGAATGGGTGGTGGTGGCCACGCGGTGTGTGAGCAGGTCGTGTCGCCCGAAGGTGGCCTTCTTGGGGCCTTCGGTCGGTTCGCGACCGAGCACGCCGCTCTGGCTCAATGCGAGCACGCACGGTTCGTTCTCGCTGTTGGCCCGCTCCTGCACGGCGATTTCCTCGAGGGTGACGTCCTCGAGGTCGGAGCTGGACACGATGGTGCTGCGACGGTCCCAGCCGTAGGTCTTCGCGGCCTCTTCGAGCTCGTTGAGCACGATCGTGCGTTGGCGTTGCTCGGAGGACAGGATCTTGGAGAAGTCGGCAATCCGGGTGCGGAGCTCCTCTGCTTCGGCCTCGAGCTCCAGCTTTGCGAGCGCGGTGAGTCGGCGGAGTTGCATGTCGAGGATGTGCACCGCCTGCACCTCTGTGAGCTCCAGTTCGGCCATCAGGCGGTCGCGGGCCTCGGCCGCGTTCTGCGACGATCGGATGATCGACACCACGAGGTCGATCGCGTCGAGAGCGATGAGCAGGCCGTCCACCAGGTGCAGGCGCCTCTGCGCGCGCTCCAAGCGGAACTCCGTGCGCCGACGGATCACGTCCAGACGGTGCGAGATGTAGTGGTTGCACAGATCCCAGATCCCCAGCGTGGTCGGCACGCCATCGACGAGGACCACGTTGTTGATCCCGAAGCTGTCCTCGAGAGGGGTCATCTTGAACAGCTCGGTCAGCACCGCCCTGGCGTTGGCACCCGGGCGCAACTCGATCTCGAGGCGCAGCCCGGTGCGACGGTCCGAGGTGTTCTTCACGTCGGTGACCTGGGGGAGCTTGTCGTCGCGCATCAGCTCCTGGATCCGCGCCACCACCCGCTCGGGGCCGACCAGGTACGGAAGTTCGGTCACCACGATCCCGTCACGGGCGCGCGTCAGCTTGACGATCTCGGTGCGCGCACGGATGCGGAACGAACCGCGGCCGGTCGCGTAGGCCTCGGCGAGGCTCTCATCGACGATGATGCCCCCCGAGGGCAGGTCGGGGCCCGGGAGCACCTTCATCAACTCCTCGACGGTCGGCTTGGGACGCCGCTTGCGCATCACGAGCTTCACCGCCTCGTAGACCTCGCGCAGGTTGTGCGGTGCCATGTTGGTCGCCATGCCCACAGCGATTCCGGTGGAGCCGTTCACCAGCAGGTTGGGGAGCTTCGCAGGCAGGTACGTCGGCTCGGAACGCTCCCCGTCGAAGGTCGGCCGGAACTCGACGGTGTCCTCGTCGATCTCACCGAGCATCTCCAGCGCGGCGGGCGACAGGCGACACTCGGTGTAGCGGTAGGCGGCGGGCGGGTCGTCCAGGCTGCCGAAGTTGCCGTGGGGATCCACCAGCGTGACGTTGCGTCCGAAGCCCTGGCCCATCTTGGTCAGGGCGTCGTAGATAGCGGAGTCTCCGTGGGGGTGGTACTTGCCCATCGTCTCGCCGACCACACCTGCGCTCTTGCGATGAGGTCGGTCCGGACGCAGTCCCATCGAGGACATCGCGTGGAGTATCCGGCGCTGCACCGGCTTGAGGCCGTCGCGCACATCGGGGATCGCGCGGCTGGTGATCACCGAGAGCGAGTACGCGAGGAAGGACTCGCCCAACTCCTCGGTGACGGGGACCTCTACGACCTCCCGGGCAAATTCGGTGAACAACGAGTCCTGGCGTGGCAAAGCTGTCTCCTCAGCAGACGAAGCGTACGGCGTCGATTTGGGGCGTTCGCTTGTGGCGACCGCGGATCCGGCGTTTCCCGGATCGGTTCCGTCCATTCTCGCGGAGCGCTGTGACTCCGTCGTTCACCCGAAGCAGCGGCTGTGTCGCCGAGGGGAGCGCTGCGGTGCACCGCTCGGGGGCCGGTTGCCCAGCTGACTCAGGTTGTCGGAGTGAGTCGTCTGGCGTCGTATGAGCACTGGGTGACTTACTCGGCGAAGTTGAGTCGTGCAGGCGAAGTTGAGTCGCGAGTGCGAGGTCCGAGGTTGAGTCGTGCAGGGAACCTGGGACGGCGGAACCGCGACCGGCGGCTGCTAACAGCTGGACTGCACCTACTGGACCTCGGTGGAGGCGTCGCCGACGCCGGCATCCTTGGCGGCCTTGAGGCGTTCGCCGCGGGCCACCTCGAGCTCCACCAGGGCGTGCTGCACCGCTGCGAACTGCTCGGGGGTCACCGCGGGGAGGCCGAAGCCGCCGTGCACGAAGGCTGCGGTGTCGCCCCGGTAGTCGTGACCGAACGACTTGAACTCACCGGGCACGGTCCGCATCGCGTTCATCGCGTCGACGATCACCTGCACGAGGGTGAGCCCCGGGATCCAGTCCATCTGCTCGGGTACGTTTCGCCCGCGCTCGGCACCTTCCAACCACGGTGGCCGCTTGACGGCCAGGCGCGGCGACATGAGCGCGATCGGGTCGTTGTCGTGGTCGAGGATGACCGCGCGCATCGCATCGTGCTGCTCCTGGGTGAGCTCCGCGAACTGCTCCGGGCGGTCGAAAGCGCCGACGGTGCCCGGCGGCACGTTCGGGCCGCGGCCCTCGCGCATGCCGGTGCGCGACCACTTGGCGAGGCCGGGCAGCCCGAACCACAGCGCGCGGTCGATCCCGTAGTGGTCCAGGCCCTCGATACCGGTGCGCATGACGATGTCCGACGATGCCCACGCTCCGAGGCTCTCTCCGAACACGAACACCTTGGGGCGGCGCTCCGGTGGGCGTTCGGCGAGGCGCTGCTTGACGCTCCACATCAACAACCGGAACTGCGAGCGGCCGAGAGCGACGGTCTGCACCGCCAGGAACGACGGTGAGCGTCCGTACTGCACGCACGCGGTGGCCATGTCGCCCCGGGTGAACAACTCCGCGGCGGACACGACGGCCTGGTCGACCCAGCCGGTTCCCGTCGGGGAGAACAGCAACAGGTGTGACCGTTCGAACGCGCCCAGGCGTTCCATCTCGTCGCACATCATCTCTGAGCGCCCGGCCGGGTACACCGGTTCGGAGTTGACTCCCACGTACGCCCGCACGGGCTCGGCGACGGCGGGCTCGTCGAGCGTCTCCTCGATCAGCTCTCTGGTGACGACGTCGGTCACGAAGCGCCGGCCCTGGAGGCCGAGCTCCTCGAAGGGGGACTCCGATGCCGGGCCGCCCGAGACGTGCGGTGAGCTCGGCGGTTCGTCATACGCGGGTTCGATCTTCTCGTTCGCCCGGGCGATCCTCGACACTCCGGTGTTGTAGAGCATCGCGGCGCCTGCACCCCAGAGAGCTGCGTTGACAGCCCGTCCGATCACCTGGTGGGGGAGGTCCGGTCCGAAGAAGTCCGCTGTGCCCTTGCCTGAGGCCCGGAACGCTTTGGCCAGGAGGACCCCGACGGTGGTCACCCCGGCACCGATCCCGACGCTGCCGACCAGGCTGGCCGGCTTGTCCTCGTCGGTCCAGCGCTGGATGATCGCCGAGCGCGCCTTGAGAGAGCGCGAGGAGCGGTAGAGCGTGTAGCCGACACCGGCGGCGCCGATGAGCAGTGGGCGCACGGGGCCCTTGGCGGGGAACCTCACTCGGCTCTCGTTGGTCGCTTCGAAGACCATTCCACCCAGGGCCGCGGCAACGGTCATGTCCCCGAGGCTGCGCACGGTGGACACGAGCGTGTGTTCGTCCTCGGTCTCGGTGAGGTTGGCCAGCGAGTACCCGGCGGCAGCGAGCCCACCCCTGGCGAGCAACCGCCAACCGATCGGTGTGTTTTCTGGAGCGATGCGGCTTGCGGCCCAGTGAAGGGGAGCGTTGATGGCTCCCGCGGCGAGCACCGCAAGACCGGCGGCCATCCCCTGGTGCATGGTCGCCCGAGGCATCAGCGATGCGCCGTAGGCATCGACGAGGGCCTGGGTTTGCAGTGGCGCCGACGGACTGCTCACCAGCGGGTTGACCGCCTTCGCCAGCTCCGAGGCTCCCGCGGTGAGCAGGCTGCGTTCCCGCTGCTGCCACCTCTTGCCGTCGGCAGTCTCGGCGGGATCGGTCATCGGTTGTTGATCTTGCGTGGCCATCGTTGTGCTCCGGTGGGTCTGCACCCCGGCTGGGCCTTGTACCCAGTGCTTCATTCCTTCGGCACCGTCGGCCTAGCACTGAGTGCTTGTGGCGCGACAGTGCGTCGATTGTTGTCAAGTATTCCCCGCCCGGAAGCCGGCGTGCGCCATCACCGGCGAGTTCGCGCGGGTACGACGGCGATAGCGGTGCTGTGCGCCCGGTACGGGCCATGGGGAGGTTGAAGCGAGTTCAGCCCGGATCCGGGGTGCAGGTAGCCTCGCGCGACATGACCGAGATTCCTTGGCTAGATGACGCCTGCTCGCTGGTGGATGCCTTCCGCAAAGGAGACCGTTCCCCGGTCGAGGAGCTCGAGGCGACCCTCGATGCGATCGAACGCAGCGACCTCAACTGCGTCTCGCACGTCGATCCCGAGCGTGCCCTCGAAGCGGCCCGCGACGCCGATGTGGACAAGCCCTTCGGTGGCGTGCCCTTCCTGGTAAAAGAGCTCGACCAGGTGCAGGGCTGGCCCGACACCCAAGCGTCGCTGCTGTTCAAAGACAAGACCGCGGACCACACGAGCAACAACATCGCCCGAGCTGTCGAGCGCGGCGGTGCAGTTCCTGTCGGGCTCGCCACAGCGAGCGAGTTCGGCGGTCTCAACGTGAGCGTGACCAAGTTGAACGGTGTCACCCACAACCCGTGGCGCCACGGCCGGACCTGCGGCGGGTCGTCCTGTGGCAGCGCGTCGGCGGTGTCGGGGGGACTCGTGACGCTCGCGTCGGGAGGCGACGGTGGCGGATCGTTGAGGATCCCCGGTGGCTACACCGGCCTGCTCGGCTTCAAGGGCACCTACGGCCGCACCACCCGGGGGCCCGAGGCCTTCTCGCGCCCCGGGACCGTCGTTCTGGGCAACATGGCCCGTTCGGTGCGCGACGCGGCGCGCTACTACGACGTGGTGTGCGGCGTGGACCTCTCCGATCCCACCTCGTTGCCGTCGTCGGGTACCTGGGAGTCCGATCTCGGAACCCACGACCTCAAGGGTCGCAAGGTTGCGATCCTGCCCTCGATCGGGGGAGTCACCCTGGAGCCGGGGGTCGAAGAGCACACCCGCGCGGCTGCCGAGGAGCTGATCGAGGCGACCGGCATGGAGGTGGTGGACATCACACTCGGTTTGCCCAACCTGGCGGCACAGTGGGCGATGGGCAACCTGTCCACCCTCGTGCCCGCTCTGGGCAGCAGCTGGCCACGGCGCCGCAAGGAGCTCACCTACGAGGTCGAGGCGGGCATGATGCTCGCGGAGACCTTCTACAACATCCACGTCGCCGGGGTGGCCGAGGAACGCCGGGTCGAGGCCTACAACGCCATGGCCGACGCCTTCTCACAGGTCGACTTCATCATGTGCGCCACCAACCCCGGCCCCGCGTTCGCCGCGGAGAGCACCAACAGCGCCCCCGGGCGCAGCCCCCTCGACGTGTTGGAGGACAACAAGGCGCTGGACCTGTTGGCGCGTGCAGGTCTCGCGGGTGTGAGGGTGGCGTCGGGGATAGCCCCGAAGCTTCCCAACCTGATCCTCGACGCGGTGACCGAGAGGATCCCGGACGTGGTCACCATGGGTGGTCTCACGATCATCTCGAACATCTACGGGAACCCGGCGGTGTCGATCCCCGCCGGCACGATCGACGGCCTGCCTGTCGGGCTACAGGTGCTCGCCCCGCACCACCAGGACGCGCTTCTGTTCGACGTTGCCCTTGCTGCGGAGCGGCACATGCCGTGGCCCCTGGTCGCCCCGGCGGTCAGTGCGGCCGCCGGGAAGGTTCCCGCCGGCTGACCGCCTGAACCAGGACCTTCGGCAGTTCGGCAACTCAGCCGAGGACCAGCTCCGCGACCGTACGCATCTGGTCGGGGCTCGAGGGGTACATGGTGACGGTGGTGACGGGGCTGTCGCGCCACACCTGGAGCCGCTCGGCGATGCGCTCCTTGGGTCCCACCAGCGATATCTCGTCGGCGAAGTCCGTCGGGACCACACCGACCGCCTCGTCCTTGCGTCCTGCGAGGAACATGTCCTGGATCCTGTACGCCTCCTCCTCGTAGCCCATCCGGGCCATGAGGTCGGTGTGGAAGTTCTTGCCCTTGGCGCCCATGCCACCTATGTAGAAGGCCAACATCGCCTTGACCGGAGCGAGGCCGGCCTCGACGTCGTCGGTCACGTTGATGTTCGCCACGGCGACGATCTCGAAGCCGTCCTTGGCCCCCGCGAGCTGCTCGGCGTACACCTCCTGTCGGAACGGCGAGTAGTACAGCGGGATCCAGCCATCTGCGATCTCGGCGGTCATCGTCACGTTCTTGGGGCCCTCTGCACCCAGGAAGATCGGGATCTCGCGACGCAGCGGGTGGGTGATCGACTTGAGCGGCTTGCCCAGGCCCATCGAGCCGGGACCGTCGTAGGGGTGCCGGTAGAACTCCCCCTCGAACGCGAGGGGTTCCTCCCGTGCCATCACACGCCGGATGATCTCGACGTACTCGCGGGTGCGTGCGAGCGGCTTGCGGTACGGCTGGCCGTACCAGCCCTCGACCACCTGCGGGCCCGACGCTCCGAGGCCGAGCACCAGCCGCCCACCGCTGAGGTGGTCGATCGTCAGCGCGTGCATGGCGGTGGCGGTCGGTGTGCGAGCTGAGAGCTGCACGACCGAGGTGCCCAGACGGATCCGTTCGGTGTGCCCCGCCAGGTAGGCGAGGGGCGAGAACACGTCGGAACCCCAAGCCTCGGCGGTCCACACGGAGTCGAAGCCCAGGTCCTCGGCGAGCTTGGTGGCCTCGAGGAGGTTGGGTGGTGGCAGCTGGCCCCAGTACCCCCAGATCATTCCCAGTTGCAGATCCGTAGACATCAGCGTCCTTTGAAATCGGGGGTGCGCTTCTCCTTGAAAGCCCGCGGGCCTTCCTTGGCATCCTCGGAACCGAACACGTCCCAACCGTAGGTGAACTCGTGCTCCAGTGCCTCGGTCTCCGCCATCCCATTGGTCTCGCGCAGGGTCCGCAGGATCGCGCTTACCGCCAGAGGTCCGTTCTCGCAGATGCGTTGGCCGATCCCAACCGCCACTTCGAGCGCCGAACCCTCGTCGACGACATGGCCGATCAGGCCGAGCTCCAGGGCCCGCTCGGCGCTGATGTGGTCGCCGGTCAACAGCAGTTCGCAGGCGACCGTCCACGGGATCTGGCGGGGGATGCGCACAGCTGACCCACCCATGGGATACAGCGACCATCGGGCCTCGGAGATGCCGAACTTCGCCGAGCGGCCGGCCACGCGCACCTCGGTTGCGCCCAGAAGTTCGGTGCCCCCAGCGATGGCCGTTCCCTCCACCGCAGCGATGATCGGCACATGGGGGCGCCAGCTGCGTAGCAGCGCCTTCCACGGCAGGTCGGCATCCTCCGCCAAGCGCGCCTGGACGTCGACTTCGGACTCCGCATCGCCCTGGTGGCCACCGGCCATCTCCTTGAGGTCCGCCCCCGAACAGAAGTTGCCGCCGGAACCGGTCAGGACCATGGCGCGGATGTCGGGATTCCCGTCGGCCTCGGTGAAGGCGTCGAACATGCGCACCAACATCTCACCGTTGATCGCGTTCTGGCGTTCGGGGCGGTTGAGCGTCACCACCAACAGGTGGCCGTCTCGCTCGGTGAGTACTGCTGGATCGCTCAATGGTCCCCCAAGGGTGTGTTCCCAGGTCGCCTACTGGAGGTCGTTACTGGAACTTGTTCTACATTCGAACCCTAGGTCCTAGAGGACACCGCGCCAGCATGGTGGACCGGCACGCCGACATGGCCGACCGCCACCACTCGGCCGTCCACGGGTAGCCTCGCCGCCGTGCCGAGGGTCTACATCCACGAGATCGTCGAGGTCGACGGTACCCGGCGCGCCGACTACCAGCACCACATGACCGCCAACTGGGTGCCCGAGGCCTCGGGCCTGCGCCGTCAGCGGTGCTTCGGGGTGTTCTCGGTGGTCGGTTCCACCGGGCCGTGGCCCCGGGTGGTGAACATCTGGGAGTACGACTCCTGGGATGACCTGGCACACAACTTCTCGGTAGAGCTGTCCGGTCCCACCCACCGCGACCCCATGTTGCAGCGCTGGTGGGACGAGGCGGCGGCGTTGCGCAGCGGAGGGCTCGACAGGGTCCTCGTGGCACACGGTGATTCTCCCGGTGTAGAGCTCTGGGCGCAGCGAGGGGGTGCCGGAGCCGTCGCGTACCTCCACGAGCTGCTTTGGACCGAACCGGGCGGGGCACCCGCGCTGGAGGCGCGTGTTGCACGCGACGGCGTCAGACGGATGGCCGATGCCGGCATGGACCTGGTCGGGCTATGGCGAACGGCGATGCGCGCGGACGACGAAGTGCTGGCCCTCTGGTCGATCCCCGACTGGCAGCACTGGGCAGCGTTCGAGGAGACCGCGTTTGAGGAGACCGCGTTCGCAGGTACAGCGACCGAGGAGACCGCTTCAGGGGTGGCGACCGCGCAGGGGTCCGCCCGAGGTGATCGGGTGGTCACGGCCAGACAGTGCTGGCTGTTGGTCGACGCCGAGTTGTCACCGCTGCGCATCGGCCGTCAACCCCAACTGTCGGACCGCCGACCGATCGATCGTAGCGGAGCGTGATGCGGGTGCTGCCGTGCGACGGTGTGGCGCTTATCCCGTTCAGCTTCGGTGTATCACAGCCGATAGGTTCGGATGGACACCGGGACATCCCTTGGGGCAGCGCACAGCTCCTTCGCGGCCTCGCTGCTCGACAGCGCCGCCGACGCGATCGTCGGCATCGATGCCCAGTCGCGCATCAGGGTGTGGAACCAGGCAGCGGTAGCGATGTTCGGCTACTCGAGCGACGATGTGATGGGCGAGCCGCTGGCGATCCTGTTGCCCGAGTCCGTCAGGGACCGCCACGGTGGGCTCGTGGTCGGGTTCCGGGAAGGCACGCGTGAGCGACGGTCGATGGGTCAGGGACAGAGACTCCACGCCGTGGACTCCCAAGGCAGGGAGTTCCCCGTGGAGATCGCCATCTCCAAGACCACCGACGGCGGCGAGGTGGTGATGATGGCTTCGGTCCGCGACGTGACCGAGAACCTACGCACAGAGCTGGACCTCGAGCACAACAGGCAGATGCTCGAGACGGTCTTCTCGGTGCTACCTGACGACACCTACACGGTGGACGTCGACGGTGGACTCGCCAGCATCAACGACAGCGACCAATCCGGGGGTTCGATGCCGCGGGGTACCTACACGATCCGCGACTTCATAACGGAGGAGGCCGCGCAGAAGTGTGTGGCGAACATCCGTAGGACGATCGCAACCGGTGAGCCGTCGAGGCTGGTCCTCGACGGCGCGGAGTTCCAGGGGGAGCGGCCCGGGAGCTTCGAGTTGCGTTGGGTGCGCCTCGACGACGAGCGGGCACTCGTGATCATGCGCGACGTGACCCTCGAGCGGCAGACGTTGGAGACGTTGCACCATGCGGCTGTCCACGATGGGTTGACCGGACTGCCGAACCGGCAGTTCCTCACCGAGTTCCTCAAAGGGGTGCGCGAGGGCGGGGAGCCGATCGATCGGCGCTCGCGCACAGGCGTGGGGATCCTGTTGGTGGATCTCGACGACTTCAAGCAGATCAACGACACCTTCGGTCATTCGGTCGGCGACGAGTTCCTGGTCGGGGTGGCCACACGTCTACGGGCGGTTGCGCGCACCAACGAGGTGGTAGCCCGTATCGGTGGTGACGAGTTCGTGGTGGTCGTGTCGTCGGTGGACCCCGACCGCGATGCGCGTGCGGTCGCGCAGAGGATCACCCAGGCGTTCAGGGGTCCGGTGAAGTTCGGCTCGCGGGAGGCCGTCGTCTCGGCAAGCATCGGCGTCGCTGTGAGCCACGATGCGACGACGCTCGATGTGGACGAACTGTTCCGGTACGCGGACGCCGCGATGTACCGCGCCAAGTCCGAAGGTCGAGGTCAGACGTGTGTGTTCGACTCCGCGCTGCGCGACGACATCGAGCGACGTGCACAGATCGAAAGGGAGCTCCGCGGTGTGGCGGATCGCGGTGAGCTGAGCCTCTACTACCAACCGATCTTCGAGGCGGGCTCCCTCACAGTCGTGGGCCACGAGGCACTGCTGCGCTGGAACAATCCTGTGCTCGGAACGGTCCCGCCCGGCGAGTTCGTCCCGATCGCCGAGGACCTCGGGTCGATCGTCGCGATCGGCGAGTGGGTGATGACCGAGGCGCTCATGGATCTCGGTGCGTTCGACTCCGATGACACAGCGCTGTGGGTGAGCGTCAACGTGTCGGCACACCAGTTGGCGTCACCTCAGTTCGCCGATGCCGTACTTCGGTTGATCGAGCACCTCGGGTTGCCTGCTGGTCGACTACAACTGGAGATAACCGAGACGGCGCTCATCAAGAGCTTCGTCGTCGCCCAGTCACATCTGTCGGTGCTGCGCCGGGAGGGCATCGCCGTCGCGATCGACGACTTCGGGACCGGATACTCCTCGCTCACCTACCTGCGTGACCTACCGGTCGACCAGGTGAAGATCGACCGGGCGTTCGTGGAACGGATCCTCTCCCACGATCAGGACCGCACGATCGTCGGTTCCACGATCGAGTTGGCCCACGGCCTCGGTTGCGAAGTGATCGCCGAGGGGGTCGAATCGGTTGAGCAGCTACGGGTCCTGACCGAACTGGGTTGCGACTACCTCCAGGGGTACGCGCTCGGTTCACCGGCACCTTCGATGGTCACCGGCTCGCGCCCGGACCTGAAGCGGTGAGCACAGCCAGCGGACGGGCGTTCGCTCATCGGCGGTGGGTGTCGCTCCAGTCGTTGTACTGACGCAGGATCTCCTCACGCACCGCGGCAACCGCACCCCACAGATCCTCGCTCTCGTCGCTCGCCACGAGGTGGGCCCGCCCGATGTCGGCTTCGAGGGTTACCTTCTGGTCGTTGTGGTCGCGGTCCTTCACCGATATCTCGAGGCTCACCTGGTTGGCTTCGAGGCCTGTGAGGCGGTGGTCGATGCGCGCCAGCACCTCGCTCACCTTCCTCTGATCCTTGTGGTGGAAGCCGTGGCCGACGATGAGGCACTTGTCGATGGTCGCCTGGTCTACCGGTTCGTGCTTGGTCATCACCTGTGTCTACCAGCGGGGCGCTACGAATCGGGGGAGTAGTCGGGCAGTCCCAACGCGAGCGTCGGGTGGTCGATCCCCCCGTCGACCTCGAGGACCTTGCCGGTCACGTACGCGCCGGCAGGTGAGCACAGGTAGAGCACCGCGGCGGCGATGTCCTCAGGGGTGCCGAGGCGCCGCAGCGGTGTGTTGGCCTCCATCGCAGAGCGCCGCTGGGCGTCGAGCACGGTGGCGAGCGCGTCGGTGGCGACCGAGCCCACCGCGATCGCGTTGACCCGTATGTGGGGCGCGAGATCCATGGCGTTGATGCGGCTCAGGTGGTTCATCGCCGCCTTGGCCGTGCCATACGCGGCGAACCCGCGGTCGGCCATCCGCCCCGCGGCCGACGAGATGTTCACGATCGACCCCCCACCACCGCGCAGGATCAGCGGGGTGGCGGCCTTGGTCATCTCCAGGGCGGTGGTCACGTTGAAGGTGAAGGCCTTCTCGAAGGAACGTGCAGAGGTCTCCAGCAGCGGCTTCGGGAACGACCCACCCGCGTTGTTGACGAGGATCTCGAGGCCACCCAACTCCGATCCGACCCGCTCGATGAGTGCGGGGACCCCTTCGAGATCCATCACGTCGAAGGGCAGCACGAGTGCCCTGCGGCCGAGCGCGGAGATCTCGGTCGCGACCGCATCGAGGTCCCCTTCGGTGCGTGACACGAGGGCGACATCCGCGCCGGCCTCGGCCAGCGCGAGTGCGCTGGCACGCCCGATCCCGCGGCCCGCACCGGTGACGAGCGCACGGGCACCGTCGACCCTGAATCGATCGAGGATGCTCATCAGCTCGGTCCCATCGTTGTGCGATCAGCGCTTGAGTGCCGGATGCATGCGGGCGAGGATCGGCACCAGCACCCGTTTGGGCGTGACGGTTGCGCCGACCGCGGTGAGGCGGTTGGCGATACCCGGGATCACCACGGGCACGCCCCTGGCGAGGCCGTCGACCCCGGCGAGTGCAACCTCGGTAGCGGTGCAGTACATGAACTCGGGGAGCGCCTCCTCTGCCGCGGCGACCCCCAGCCCCGACACCTCCGCGAACTCGGTGCGTACCGGGCCGGGACACAACGCTGTGGCCCTCACTCCGGTGCCCGCCAACTCGGCGTGCAGGGCCTGGGTGTAGGACAGCACGAACGCCTTGCACGCCGCGTATCCGGCCTGTCCCGGGAGGGGCTGGTAGGCGGCGGTCGACGCCACGTTGAGCACAGCGCCGCGACCGCGCCCGACCATGGAGGGGACCATACGCGCGCAGAGGTCGGCGACCGCGTCCACATCCTCGTCGATGATGTTCAGCGTTGCGCCTGCCCCGATCTCGGTCACCCTGCCCATGGTGGACAGGCCGGCGTTGTTCACGAGGATGTCGACCTCGAGGTCGCCACCCTGGATATCTTCGACGAGCCGCTCCCGGTCGGCGCGTTCGGACAGGTCGGCGGGCATCACCTCTATGCGGACTCCCCGGTCTGCCAGTTCGGTCTTGAGCTCCTCCAGGCGTTGGACACGGCGGGCGACGAGGATCAGGCCGTGGCCACGCTTGGCGAGTTCGCGGGCGATCTCCGCGCCGATGCCCGACGATGCTCCGGTCACGATCGCGGTGCGCTG
>JBKEAI010000271.1:0-5826 GCA_047972145.1 Microthrixaceae bacterium | reverse complement strand
TCGGATCGCTGTGCGAGCCGCGACCCGGAGCCGGCAACGCCAACTGGTGAATCGGGTGTTCGGGGCTCTGCAAGTCACCAGGCAACCCGGGGTCGGGTTCGTCCGTCGCCTGGTGCCGGGATCGTGGGTACCGGGACGGCTGATCAGCTGCCAGGCACCGGTGTTCGAGTGGCCCTGCGTGCTCAACGCTGCGGAGTTGACCGGGCTCATCGCCTGGCCGTTCAACGGACCGGTGATCGACGGGGTCACCTACACAGCAGGACGACCACTGCCAGCATCCCATCGCAGCCTGGTGCCACCCGAGGTGGTGCGGGCGCTGGATTCGACCCGTGTCGGAGATCAGTTGCGGGTGATTGGCGAGGCCACCTACCCAGGGCGAGACGGCCTGTTGGTGTTGCGACCAGCTGACGCGATGCAGCACCTGCATGTGCTGGCACCGACGGGGTCAGGCAAGTCTCACCTGCTGGCCAACCTTGCACTCCAGGACATCGCCGCTGGTAGGGCGATAGTGGTTATCGAACCGAAGGGCGATCTGGTGGCCGACATCCTCGACCGTGTTCCGGCTCAACGCCAGAGCGACATCGTGGTGCTCGACGCATCCGACCTCACCGCGCCGGTCGGGTTGAATCCGCTAGCGACTGCCCGTGGTTCGCAGCGGGAGCTGGTGGTCGATCAGTTGCTCGGGACGATGCACAACCTGTGGCGTGATTCCTGGGGGCCACGGACCAACGACGTCCTGCATGCCGGGTTGTTGACCCTGGCCGGTCAACCCGGGGCCTCACTCATCGGGTTGCCGCAGCTGTTCGTAGATGACGTCTACCGGCGAAGTGTCGTGGGTGAAGCGGTGAAGCGTGACCCGTGGGGGTTGGCGAGCTTCTGGGCCTGGTTCGACTCGCTATCAGTGGAGAACCGGACCCAAGTGCTCGCACCCGTCATGAACAAGCTACGCAGCTTCATTCTCCGCCCCGCACTGCGAGCCATCCTCGGCCAGCCCGAACCACGTTTCGATCTGTCCCAGGTGTTCACCCAGCGCAAGACGCTGCTGGTCAACCTGGCCAAAGGCTCCCTCGGTGCGGAGACGGCCGGACTGCTCGGTTCACTGTTGGTGGCCCAGCTGTGGCAACACACCCAGGCCCGTAGCCGCATCGATCCGGAACGGCGGCATCCGGTGATGGTGTTCATCGACGAGTTCCAGGACTACCTGAATCTGCCGAGCGACATGGCCGACGTGCTCGCGCAGGCCCGCGGTCTCGGGGTTGGCATGACGTTGTCGCACCAGCACCTCGGGCAGCTATCCACCGAGGTTCGCGACGCAGTGTTGGCCAATGCCCGCAGTCGGGTGGTGTTCCGGTTGCCCCACCGGGACGCCCGGGTCGTTGCCGAGGGTCACCGTGAACTCACCCCGGAGGACATCGCCGGGTTGGACCGCTACGCCGTCTACGTGTCACTGCTCACCGATGGCACGGTGCAACCGTTCGCGTCGGGTCGCACCCGAGCACTACCTGAATCTTCTGGTGCAGCAGGTGCGATTCGGGCGGCATCTCGGCAACGTTGGGGAGTTCCGGCGACCGAAACCGATGCGCATCTGGCTGCGCTGTTCGGACCGGTGCAAACCGTTGAGTTCGGTGAGGATGAGTTCGGGTCGCGGCGGAGGATGCCATGAGGGTTCGTGTCGCTGTTCGCGCCGCGTGGACTCGGGATCCTCGTTGGCACCGCCCGCGTTGGGATCGGGTGCAACAACTGCCGTGGACTGACTGTCCCTACAGGAGACACTCCTCATGAGCGGCCGCCGCCCCGCCCTCAGCCGGGAGCTATCCGAACGGGAGACCGAGATGCTCCGAGTGGTCGGTGAGTACCGGGTGCTCTCGGGTGGGCAACTGCGACGCTGGTTCTTCCCAGTGCTCGACTCCGGCTCCGAGGCTGGCGCGCTGCGCCGGTCGCAGCGGACCCTGAAACGACTGGTAGATGACGGCCTGCTCGAGACACTGGACCGCAGGGTTGGTGGGGTACGGGCTGGGTCTGCTGGTTACTGCTACGTGCTTGGCTACCGCGGTCAACGCCTCGTTAATCCCGGGCGTCGTGCTCGGTCTCACGTCGTACCAGGGGAACGGTTCATCGCGCACGCCCTGGCCGTCGGTGAGCTCGCCGTTGGTCTCATCGAAGCCGAACGCCGCGGAGACCTGGAGATCCTCGAGTGTGTTACTGAACCGGACTGCTGGCGCCACTACGTCGGCTCAGGAGGTGGGACCGAGATCCTCAAGGCGGACCTGTTCGTAGCGGTCGGCGACGGGGCGACTGAGCATCGCTGGTTCATCGAGGTCGATCGAGCAACCGAGTCACTCAAGCGGGTGGAGCGCAAGTGCCGCCAGTACCTCACCTACTTGCGCAGCGGCCGCGAACAAGAACAGCACGGTGTGTTCCCCAAGGTGCTGTGGACCGTGCCGCACGAGCGGCGACACCAGCAGCTGCGCGGTGTGTTCGCCCGGCTGCCACCGCCATCGCCGCGGCTGTTCGCAGCTGTTCTGCACGACAACGCAATCCAACACCTGAAAGGAGGTGCACCATGAACCAACAACCCGAACCAACACCCCAAGACCCCGGAGACTTGCCGGTCGGTCAAGTTCTCGTCGGAGACGTCCGCGAACAACTCCGAGGTCTGCCGCCGGGCTCGGTTGACTGCCTGGTCTCCTCCCCGCCGTACTTCCGGCTGCGCAACTACCAACACGCCAACCAGCTCGGTCTGGAAGCAACCGTGCGGCAATGGGTGACCAACCTGGCCGACGTACTCGATGACCTGACCCGGGTTCTCACGCCGCTCGCGACGGTCTGGTTGAACGTCGGTGACAGCTACAGCCGGCATGCCTCCAGTGGTGCACCACCCAAGAGCCTGGTCCTCGCCCCCGAACACCTGGTCGTGGAACTGGTCCGACGCGGATGGATTGCGCGCAACAAGGTCGTGTGGGCCAAGACCAACCCGATGCCCACCAGCGTCCGCGACCGGCTCGCCTGTACCTGGGAACCGATCTACCTGCTCACCCGATCAGGCCGCTACCACTTCGACCTGGACGCCATCCGTGTCCCGCACCGCACAGCTCGAACTCGACGCACCAAGCGACCGAAACGGGCACCCCGGGTAGTGCCGGAGTGGCAAGGCCCACTGGCCGGCAAGAACGACGGCCTCGACCGCATGAAGGCCGACGGACGACCCGGACACGCACGAGGCAAGAACCCCGGGGACGTGTGGTCGATCGCGACCAGCAGCTACCGCGGTGCACATTTCGCCACCTTCCCGGAACAGCTCGTGGAACGGCCGATCCTGGCTGGTTGCCCACCCAAGATCTGCACCAACTGTGGCGCACCGTGGCGACAGGCAGCCGGTCGCATCGTCGGCCATCTCGCCGTCACCGGTGAACTCGAAGCTGCCTGCGGTTGCGGGGCGCCGTGGCGCAGAGGGGTTGTGCTCGACCCGTTCATCGGATCGGGCACCACCGCGGTGGTTGCTGAGCGACTCGGTCGGGACTGGATCGGTATCGACCTCAACGCCGACTTCGCGGAGCTGGCCCGATCCCGGATCGTCTCCAGCCGGAAGCGGCGCAACAAGCCGGAGCAGGCCGAAACAGATGAGGTGCAGGCGGCGTAACACACACCGGCCCGCACCTCACTGGCCCCATCAACAGCAACCGTAAATGGAGGAACCCATGAATGGAACACCAAGAACAACACCCACCCGACAGCGAGGCCGAACCTCGTCGTTCACAACCGCGCATCTACGTAGCGAGCCTGTCTGACTTCAATGCAGGTCACTTGCTTGGCGCCTGGATCGACGCTGACGACGAACCCGAAGCACTACTAGGAGCCATCGACGACATGCTCCAACAATCCACCGAACCCGTGGCCGAGGAGTGGGCCATCCATGACCAGGACGGCTTCAGCCCTCTAGTCCTGTCCGAGTTCGAATCGATCGACACCGTCTCTCGCATCGCCCAAGGCATCACCGAACACGGCATCGCGTTCGCTCACTGGGCAGCCGAGATCGGCACCGACCAAGACGACCTCGACGCGTTCGAGGATCACTACCTCGGGCACTGGCCATCGATGACCGCCTTCGCAGAAGAACTCGCCGACGACTTCGGCATCGAACAACAACTCGACGCGATCTCAGAACCGTTCCGCTGGTACATCCGCGTCGACTACGACGCCTTCGCCCGTGACCTCAGCCTCGACTACCTCACCTCCGAGGACCACGACGGCATCCACCTCTGGAGCCACCCATGAACCCACAGGCACGATGTCACACCCCGGTGAGACCCTTCGAACATGAACATCCTCGACGGACTCGACATCGCTGCTGTGACCAGCAAGCGGGCCGCTGTCGCCATCGCTCTCGCCTTCATCGTGTGCTTCCTTGCGTCGCCGATGAAGACCACGAACTTCCTATACGGCCAGACCCTGGATTCCACCGCAGCTGCGTTCAATCCAGTACTCGAGCGCTGGGACATCCACTGCGTTGTGCACCAGGACGGCCTCGTCGGATCGCCAACGATCGTCTGCGAATAGGTCCAGTTCGCGCCTCCGGCCGAGGCGGGTTGTGTTGTGAATTTTACCGCTTCATGTTTGCAGCGGATGTGAGACAATGGTCGATGTGCGCAACGCGCCAGAACGACCATGGAAGACACAGTGACACCACAACTCGGCCAACGACTGAAAGCCCGACGCGAAGAACTCGGCTGGTCACTTCGCGACCTCGAAGAGCACTCCGGGGTGCACAACAGCCTCATCTTCAAGATCGAACAGGGCCGCATCAAAGACCCGGCACTCAGCAAGCTGCGAGCCCTTGCCGACGCCATGGACCTCTCGGTCACTCGCCTGCTGATCGAGGACAACCAACTCGACCAACCGAGCTATCGGCAGCTGCTCGACATGCTCAGCCAGCACCTGCCCGGCGACCTTCGCGACCAACTCGAAGCCCACTACGGCACCACCCAGGCAGCACTGGCTGCTGGAGGTGCACAGGAGCCATGAGATGACCGAACCACAACACGAACGAACAAGCGGGGACCCCAACGGGGTCCCCGCGCTCGTTGATGGCGAACACGCCCCCGCGAGGGCGGTGATCTACCTGCGGGTGTCGACCAAGGAGCAGGCCGAGAAGGGTGGCGAAGCCGAGGGGTTCTCTATCCCAGCCCAACGAGAAGCCTGCCGACGCAAGGCCGAGTCGATGGGCGCGGTCATCGTCGAGGAGTTCGTCGACCGGGGTGAATCCGCTCGCAGTTCGAAGCGAGGCGAACTCCGACGCATGCTCCGATATGTCGCCAGCGACCGACCCGACTACGTCATCGTTCACAAAGTCGACCGACTGGCACGCTCCCGCGAAGACGACGTCATGATCAACTTGGAATTGCGCGAGGCGGGAGTGCAGCTGGTCAGCTGCACCGAGAACATTGACGAGACGCCCTCCGGTGTGCTGCTGCACGGGATCATGTCGACCATCGCCGAGTTCTACTCACGCAACCTTGCGAACGAAGTTGCCAAGGGAATGCGACAGAAGGCTCGCTCCGGTGGCACCGCCGGCAAGGCACCACTCGGATATCTCAACGTTCGCCGACGGGAGAACGGACGCGACGTCCGCACCGTGGATGTCGATCCGGAACGGGCACCGCTCATGCAGTGGGCCTTCGACGCCTACGCGACTGGTGACTGGACCATCCGTGGCTTGCAGGCGGAGTTGACCGGGCGGGGTCTGAACACACCGAGGACTGCTCGAACACCGGAGAAGCCCGTTGCGGTATCGCATCTCAACCGCCTGCTGCGGAGTCGCTACTACCT